>JBDGZZ010000044.1:0-28586 GCA_039588335.1 Gemmatimonadota bacterium
GCCGTTGATGGCGCTTCGTACGGTGAATCCAATGTCTCGTGTATTGAGACCGTAGAGCGCCGCCTTCTCTCGATCGATATCGACGACCAATTCCGGCCGGCCGTCTGCCATATCGCTCTCCAGGCCATCGAGCTTGGAGTAGACCGGTGACCGCTCCAGAGTCATCACGACCCGATCACCGAGCTGTTTGAGCAAGTCAGGGTCCTGTCCCGAGATTTCCACCGTTATTGGAAGACCCGTTGGCGGTCCCATCTCAATCAAATCGACGTCGATCTCGGCACCGGCAACGTTTCTTTCCAGTTCCTCTCTCACATGTTCGAGCTGGCTCGATGCGTCCCCTACACGGTCCTGGAAATCCACGAAGTTTATCGCCACCGTACCCAGATGAGTGCCGCGTCCACCACCACCGAACCCTCCCGACGCGCTCTGGCCTACGGTCGCCACGGTTGATTCGAGGTCATTCGTCTCAACCGTGCCACCAACTGCCCCTTCGATGCGATCTACTATGTGATCGGTTTGCTCAACCCGCGTTCCGAGCGGAGCCTCGACCTGCACAAAGGCCACGGACGGTGGGATATCCTCCGGGAACAGCTCGATTCCCGCATTGAGCACACCGAACGCCATCACCGCGACAACGAGAGTCGCAAAAACACCACCCAACATCTTGAGTCGATGATCCAGCGCCCAGTTCAGCTGACGTTCGTACTCCTGGATCAGTTTCGGTAATCCATGCGTCATCAACCAGTGACCGGTGGGATGCAGGACGCGCCGGTACACGACCCTCATCAACACAGCAGTCAGTACCAACAGCGTTGTGGGCAGCCAGTTGGTCAACAGACCGATCAAGACTACGAATCCTCCGGCGCCAATCAACACCCTCTTTGTCGCAAGTGGCAATGGGTTCGGCGGGGCGTCCTCGGTATTGAGCATCAACGAGCACATAACCGGGTTGATTATCAGAGCCACAAACAGGGAAGAGCTGAGTGTGATGATCAACGTGATGGGGAGGTAGCTCATGAACTCTCCGATGAGGCCCGGCCAGAATACCATCGGAGTGAACGCGGCCAGAGTAGTAGCAGTTGATGCGATGATCGGTACGGCGACCTCGCCCGTACCTAGTTTTGCAGCTGCGACCTTATCGTATCCCCTTTCACGGAAGCGGTAGATGTTCTCGACCACAACAATACCGTTGTCCACCAGCATACCGAGAGCGAGAATCAGGCTGAACAGCACAACCATGTTCAAGGTGAATCCGATCATCTGCATGATGCTGAAGGAAATCAGCATCGACAGCGGGATGGCAACACCGACGAACGAAGCCGTTCGGACTCCCAACACGAAGAGCAGCACTCCAACAACCAGGATCAATCCGGAGATGATGTTGTTCTCCAGGTTGCTCACCATCGAACGGATATCTTCGGATTGATCGGAGGTGATCTTCACGACCGTACCGGGCGGAAGCTCAGACCGCATGTCGTCGATAACGGCACCGACCGCCTCAGATGTTTCGATGATGTTCTCACCGCTGCGCTTCGATATTCCCAGGGTCACCACCGGAGTGAGATCCAGGCGCGCGAAACTGTCCCGTTCTTTGAACCCGAAATCGACCTGTGC
This sequence comes from Gemmatimonadota bacterium, assembly GCA_039588335.1. GTDB lineage: Bacteria > Gemmatimonadota > Gemmatimonadetes > Gemmatimonadales > GWC2-71-9. The sequence continues at coordinate 1,615 of JBDGZZ010000044.1, forward strand.
AACATCACGTATGTAGATGGCAGTGCCACCTCTGGTAGCTACTACGATATCTGCGATCAGTCCTGTCGTCTCAAATTCACCGGGCACACGCACTAGGTACTTCACATCTCCGACGTCGATCGACCCACCGGGGATTGTGACGTTTTCGTCGCGGATTGCACTGATAACATCGTCGAAGGCCAGGTCGTAGAACTTGAGCTTCGCCAAGTCCACATCGACCTTGACTTCACGCTCGAGTCCCCCCGCCAGAGTTACCTCCAGCACACTCGGGATCTGTTCCAGCCGATCCTGGAGTTCTTCCGCTACATCCCGCAGTCGCACGAGATCGTAGTTCCCCGAAATGTTGACTTGCATGATGGGAAACTCCGATAGGTTGATCTCGAAGATCTGCGGCTCCTCCGCGGCGGTCGGTAGTTCCGGCCGAGCGATGTCAACTTTTTCGCGCACTTCCTGCCGCGCCCGGTCCATATCCACGCCAGCATTGAACTCGATGTTGATGCTGGAGTAACTCTCGATCGACGACGACGTAATTGTCTTGACGTCAGAGATCGCGTTCAGTTCGTCCTCTATCGGTCGGGTGATTAGAGTTTCGATATCTCTTGGCGCCACGCCGGCATAGAAGGTAGTAACGATGATGTTGGGGATGGCGATTTCAGGCGCCGACTCACGCGGGATCGCCACGTAGGCTCCAAACCCTGCGAATATGATGATGAGGGTCAACACCAACACACTCGTCGGGTGATCAACCGCTATTGACGTGAGTTTGAACTCTTTGAATACCCCGTGACCGTTCTGCTTCGTCATCTCAGTTCATCCCTTCGCTGCTGCTCAACTCATCCCTGTTGATCACGCGGACTCGACTGTCCTGATCTACGAGCTGCTGTCCCAAGGTTACCAGAAGATCCCCCACGTTCAGGCCTCGCTCTACTACAACTTGGTTACCGGACGCCGGGCCGAGTGTTACGTCTCTCGCCTTGGCAACATCGACTCCACCCTCGTTCTCGACAACGAAGACCTTGTAACCGTCCGCCGAACGAAGCACCACCTGTTGCGGTACCGATATGATGTCCTCCAGCTGTTCCCGCTCCACCCTGATATTGGCGACCATCGCCGGCTTCATCATGCCTTCAGGATTGTTGAGCAGGATTTCAATCGGGAAGGTACGGCTCGATTGATCTACGCTGGTTCCCACGAAATTGACCCGCCCGATGAAATCGCGCCCCGGGAAAATGTCGAACGTCACGACGGCACTGTCTCCTCGCTGGACCGACCGCGCGTACCGTTCAGGTACACCGGCGGTGACCTTCACCCTGTTCGTTGATACCACCCTCACCACGGCCTGACCCGGCAGTGCCATCTCGCCGACCTCGAGGTAGTTGTCGTCGAATATGCCCGCCACCGGTGAACGGATAACTGTGCGGGCGAGGCGCGATTCGAGCTGAGCCAGGCGAGCTGCCGCGATCTCCGCCTGGTACTTCCGCTGCAGATAGAGCAACTCCGTGCCAATGCTGTCCTGTTCCCACAATTGGCGCTGTCGTAGCCATTCCTCTTCAGCCAACTGCGCTGCGGCCCGGGCCTCTTCGACCTGCGCTGCCAGGAAGTCGTCTTCCAGTTTGGCGATTGGGTCGCCACTCCCAACCCACTGCCCCTTCCTGACCAGGAAGCTCGAGACCCGGCCGGCTTCTTCCGCCGAAATGGTGACGTCATTCAGCGCCTCTACTTCGCCGGTCACTCGGATAAAGCCGGTGAAACGGGTCTGCACAACCGGAGTCACCTCGACGTTGACAACACGCACGTTGACATCTTCTGGAACGGACTGGCCGTCCGGCGCATCGGCCTCACCGCGCGAGCATCCAGCCGCTGGCAATACACATATTGCCACCGCCAGACCCAACCATCCCTGTTTCATGCCGTATCTCATCTCTGTTACCTATCAATCTGGGTTGCGAACGAGCCCGCCTCTTCAGGAACTCTCCCTGCAGAAAGCTCGAGGCGAGCGCGTGCGACCAGGTAGTCGTAAACAGCCTGCGCGTAGTTGAATTCGGACTGCGTCAGTGCCAGTTCCGCTTCTGTCGTTTCCAATCGTGTTCCTATTCCTGCATTGAACTGAGCCGAGGCGATTTCGAAGCCCCTCCGCGCCTGAGCCACCGCTTGCTTCTGACTCGCTGCGCGCTCCCGAGCCTCATTCACGTTGTCCATCATCGATCGCAGTTCGTTCACCGCCTGCAGTTCGGCTCGCTCCAGCCGATATTCGTTCTGGCGTATGTTCGCCTTTACCTGCTGTACTCGGGCGTCCCGGGAGAATCCTGTAAATATGGGAAGCTGGACCACGAGTCCGGCAGTCCCCAGCGTCGTCCGCTGGTTGTTGTTTTCGCCGAAGAACACCGGGCCACCGTCTTGCTGAGCACTGATGATGTAGTCGCCCACAAGGCTAAGCGTCGGGAAGTACTCGGCCTTCTGTGCCTGCAGGTTTGCTTCCTCCAAGAGAATGTTGGTCCGGAGTTGCCTCACGTCGGTACGTCGCTGCAAGGCTAGCTGCACAACGTCATCAAACTGCACGTCGGCGGGCACGCCAACTCCGGAAACCGCCAGCAACGCTGCGTTCTCTGGTGTATTTCTGCTCAGGTCCTCCAAATCCACCTCGTTGAGTCGGCCTTCGACCCTGACTTCATCTTCAGGGTAGAGTCCCATCTCAACCAGCATCGCGCGGCGGTTGGCTTCCAGATCGAACTGAGCCCTTCTCAGATTCGGATTCAGGTTCGACAGCTGAACCTCGAGACGCAATACGTCGTAGGCGCTCGCCATCCCGGCCCGGTTCATAGCCTGAGTCTCACCCAACGTTTGGGTGACTCGATCTATGCTCTCCTGAATCAACCTGACGTTCTCCCGCGCTACCAGGACGTTGAAGTAGGCGATCCGCACAGACGTAACCACTTGTTGCGCGCTCCCTCTGACCCGTTCGATCTGCAATGCCTCGAACTTCGACGCGGCTCCGAGGCCTACGAACGCGGTGTATTCGAAGAGAGGCTGGCTGGCCGAAAGCGCCGCCTGCCATGAGTTGTCAGACCCGACTTTCACAGCCCGAAGATCGCCCGGACCCGCTCCGGGATCGAAGAACTGAGCCGGAAGGAAGATCTGTTGCTGCAGCACATTCCGCGTATACGACGCACGGCCGCTGATGTCCGGCAGGACAGTACTCCAGGCCTCCTTCACTTGCTGACGGGCCCTCGCAAGATCCATCTCGGTGTCCTTGAGTGTCTGGCTGTTCGCCAGCGCAACCCGCAACGCTCGGGCAAGTGAATAAACCTGTGGCCCTTCGGCACCTGATTGAGCACTCGAGGGAACCGCGCTCACCAGCAAACCCACCGCAGCAAGTAGTCCGCTCACAGTACCCATTATCGTTCTTTGCCTCACGTTTGCTCCCCTCGTTTTTCTGGCTCCTCCCGTCCGACCGGGCGCGCAGTGATGCCCTCAGCAATCAACGGGATGAAAGAGCGATACAAATCGATCACCGACGGCACACCCCCACATTCGCAACGATCGGAGGCTCCGCACAGAGCCAGCGTTACGAGTCCGTGAGCAGTGCTCCACAAATACATCGAAATCAAGTCGGGGTGTTTCGGTATTGTTACCCCTTCACAGGTGCCCGGACTCCCTGAGGCATTGCGGATGGTTCCCGCCTCTATCGCGTCGGACACCGCTTTGCGCAACAAATGAAAGCCGCCGCCCTCCGGGACCTCCTCGAACACGGCCGGATCTTTGGGCTGAATGCTAAACAGGACGCGGAAATAGGCTTGGTTCTCCAGCGCAAATCGGAGGTACGCCTCTCCTAAAGCCGAAACCCGGGCAACGGACCCTTCCGGATGAGACTCCATCGCATTCTGCAGATAAGAGCCGAACCTCTCGAACGCCTGCAGCACCACGCGATTCACCAGGTCCTGCTTCCCCTCGAAGTAGTGGTATATCGCGGTGGCGCTGACACCGACTTGCTCGGCCACCTGACGCATCGAGAGCCCATCAACCCCTCCCGCAGCGAGAAGATCCCGCGCCGCCTCGAGAATCGCGGCTTCCACCTGCGGAGAACTCTGGCGCTGATCATCCCTGATCGGCACTGCAGTCATAACTCATTGTCCTTCAACCGTTTAACACAACAAGGTGGAAGCTATCTGCCGCCCCCTTCGCGCTGCTTAACAGCGTTAACCTAACAGTGTTAATCTACGAAGCCAACCGAGTTTAGGTTTCAAGGACACTCACCGACCCCTAACTGTCGACGACGGAAGGACCAGACGATGGAGGGCGCTACCGAGAACCCGTCTCGGGAATCTTGCACGGTGCTCCTGCTCCCGGGCATGACACTCAACCAGACGATATTTCCGACCTTGGATGTGCCGAGCATCGCTCCGGACTTCAATCGGCTTCACCTTGGAGAGGACGGATCAACCCCGGAGATTGAGAGCCGTGGGCTAAATGTCTACGCGGATCTATTGGACGAAATGCTCCGCGGATCCGACATCTGGGAAGCAGACAAGAGAATAGTCGTTGCTCACAGCTTCGGCGGGATGCTGGCCCTGACCTGGCTGTTGCGGCATCGTTGTTCCGGAATCGCTCGAGTTGACGGCCTCCTGCTGATAGCGACAACCGCCGGGCCGGTCCTGGACCGAGTGGCACTCAGACTGTTCCGCATCCAGGACTTCGAGGTGCGCCTGGGTGTGAGACTACTGATGCAGTTGTGGAATCGCCCGGGGGTGACGCGAACAGTGAAGCGTCTGATTAGCGGGGGAACGGTGGACAGCCATCCAATCGACTTCCAGTCGGCCGGCGTCCAAACCGACCTGGACCTCGACTTGGCCGGGTGGCGCAACACCGACTGGCGTGCCATGCGATCCTACCGGCTGGCAATGGCAGACTTCGATGAAAGAGAACGGCTCGGTGAGATCGTCGTGCCTACGATCGTGCTGCACGGTACCGATGATACTCTGTTTGAAACAAGCGCGGCCAGGGAACTCGCGGTTGAGCTACCTAACGCCGAACTGCGGATTGTGGCTGGCGCCGGTCACGCTCTTCCTCTGACGCACGGTGTGGCCGTCGAGCAGGCGGTGCACGACCTGCGGCAGAACTAGTCCGCCGGCGGCTTCTTGTCCTCTTCGTAGACCGATTTCTCAGCCCGCTCCATACCGGCCCGCACAGACCCGACCAACTCTCTCAAAGAGCGAACTTTCGTCTGGATCTTCCCGCTCCTCTTTGTCGCCAGCGTCATCTGGTTGGTGGCGTCGGCAAGCGGACCATATCCGTTGTTCATGAACACGCGGCCCACATCGGCGGCAGCGCGACGGATTTGGCCCAGGTACATGTCCTCTCCGGTGGGCTGCGAGCCCGCCATTTCTACCAGCGAGTGGATGCGATCCATCTTGCGCCGCGCTTCCTCGAGGGCGTCGAGTTTGCGCTGTGCACCAGAACTCAGTTTGTGCACCATCTGATACCCTCCCTATTCCCAGCGAAAGATCTTGACAGCCATCCCAAAACACCCAAGGCCCCAGGCAGCTACTATAGCCAAGAGGCCGCTGACGGCAGTCAGCGCAGCGCCGTCCAGGATCACCGCCCTCAAGGCGTCGTTCAAGGCCGTGAGCGGTAATGCCAGAATGAACGGATGAAACACCTCGGGGAAGTTCGAATATGCGAAGAATATCCCGGAGAATATCCACATGGGCACCATCACCAAATTCATCAGCCCTGACACACCCTCAATGGTCCTTGCTCGGCTGGCAACCAACAGCCCCATTCCGGCAAAGCACATGGCACCCACCAACCCTACGACAGCCACTACAAACAGGGACCCCCTCACGGGAACACCGAACACGAAGTATCCGAACGCGAGAACGATACCCACCTCGAGGACGAGGAACACCAGCCGGGCCAGGATGTGCGATAACATGTATTGACTCTTGCGCGCGGGCGAGGCCAGCAGCCGCTTCACTAGCTTGTGCGTCCTCTGGCGTACTATCCCGTACCCCACGCCCCACAGACCAGTACCCATGATGTTCATCCCGATGAGACCGGGTATCAAGAAATCGATGTACCTGCTACCAGGCTCGGTAACCGGCTCTCTGGCTATGGTCGTCACGTCCCGCCGGCCCGCGGCTTCCTGGATGGCGTCGGATACCACAAGCCGAGCTACATTGCCCTCGTTGCGTGTCGAGTCAAACAGGAACACGACAGGGTCTCCCGGCCGCACTACCAGCGCCACTTTGCCACTTCGCAGACGCTCGTAGGCGTCGGTCCGCCCCATGAGCGACGCTTCTACGCCGCTGGCCGAATCAAGCGACCGCATCATTTGCCCTGCACCTGGCCCCTCTTCGATCGCAATCAACACGACTCCGGGACCTCGGCTCTTAAATGCAATCCCCAACGCCAACGCCAAGATTACCGGAAACGCGAACACCCAGAAGAGAGCCTCAGGCTCACGCAAGAACTCGCGCAGCCGCCATAGCGTGAGCTGCGCCAGTGCACCTCCACCGACTCTACTCATCTCTCAAGTGTCGTCCGGTCATCGAGAGAAAAACGTCTTCCAACGTCGCGTGATGGGTAACCAATTCGCTGAGTGCCGCGTCGCTACGAGCCAGCAGCGTCATTAATGCAGGTACAGCCATGTGTACACGGTGAACGGTGAGGATTGTCTTACCGTTGTCATAGTGCACCTGATGCACCCCGGGAAGAGCCTTGAGAGTCGCATCGTCCAGGTGACGTCCGTCCTCCAGAGCAAACTCCACAACGTCCTCCGCCCCGAGTGACGCGATTAGCTCCCTAGGCGAGCCCAGCGCGATGATTTGTCCCTGATCGATAATTGCCACACGATCGCACAGCCGTTCAGCTTCTTCCATGTAGTGCGTAGTGAGGAGAATTGTCCCGCCACCAGCCCGAAAGGCTGACACGACGTCCCATAGTTGACGCCTGGACTGTGGGTCCAGTCCCGTCGTTGGCTCGTCGAGGAATAGAATGTCCGGTTCGCACACTAGAGCGCACGCTACGGCCAGACGCTGGCGTTGACCACCCGACAACCTGCTCACCCATGAATCGCTCTTTTCCTGCAGCTGCACCTTCTCGAGCACTTCGGTGACCGGATAGCCTTCGTTATAGAAGCTGCGAAAAAGTGTAACCGTCTCTCGAACCGTGAGTCTCTCAGGGAGTTTTGTCTCTTGAAGCTGAGTTCCCATGCGTTGTCTCAGCTCCCGTTCGTGACCGTTCCAGCTGAGGTCGAGCACACGCACGGAACCCTGATCTGGCACGAGCAATCCCTGGATGATTTCGATGGTTGTAGTCTTGCCGGCGCCATTCGGCCCCAGCATTCCGAAGCACTCACCCTTGCGTACATCGAGGTCGAGATTGTCCACGGCGAGGACAGGACCGTAGCGCTTGACTAGTCCTTGGCAGGAGACTGCGGCGTTTGACACGTGCACAATCAATGGTGGTCACCGCGGAGAATCAAGCTGCGCAAGGTCTGGCGTCGTTGTGAACAAGGCCTAACGTTCTCCAGCATGAAAGTTGTACTCGCCCTGGTAGCTATCGCTGCCGCATGGATCCTATTGTACTTCCAGGTGGATCCTGTCCCCACATGGTTCTACGTTCTGGCGTGGTATCCAACACTCGTACTGCTGGACTCATTGGCGACTCGCAAGGACGGGCGACCGAGCGCTCTTTGGAACAGGCGTGCCATTTCGCTGTTCGCGTGGTCTCCAGTGGTATGGCTCATTTTCGAGGCGGCCAATTTCCGCCTCATGAATTGGTACTACGTATTTCTGCCGCACTCTCTCTCAGAGCGGTGGACCGGCATCATTCTGTCGTTCGCAACCGTAGTCCCTGCCGTTCTACTCGCTGAGCGTGCGCTTGAGGCGCTAGGAGTGTTCCGACAACATAGAGGACCTGAGATTCGCGTGCGACAATTGGATCTCAGGTGGGCAGTCATACTTGGAGTGGCCATGTGTGCCATGGCGCTCGCGAACCCGGTGTTCTTCTTCCCGCTCATCTGGGGTGGCGCCTTCCTCATCGCCGACCCGCTCGTGTACCGGCGCAACCCCAAGCTATCGCTGATCGCCGACTTGCAGCAGGGCGATTGGACCAGAGTCGGTCGACTGTTACTCGGTGGTCTCGGAATCGGTCTCCTTTGGGAGACCTACAACTTCTGGGCCCGAGGCAAGTGGATATACACGGTTCCGTGGCTCGAGCAACTCAAGCTGTTTGAGATGCCACCGTTCGGTTTCTTGGGATTTCCGGTATTTGCGCTCGAGGCTTGGTCGATGTATCACCTGCTCTGCGTTCTCGGAGTCGCGGCACCAATATCTCAGCCCATCAGGGTGGTTCGCTCCAGAACCTGGATCGCCGGGATCGCCGCGCTCCTGTTTGCGGTAGTGGTGCTGGAAGGCATGGAGCGGTATCTGATAAGTTCGGTAGCGCCGCGCCTGACGGAGGTTCCCGGCGTTGGTTCCACAGATGTCGAGCTGCTCGAGTCGGCGGGTGTGCGGTCACCGTTCGAGCTGGCAGCCACCGAGGCAACCTACCTTGCCGCCGAAACGCCCTTCGCCTTAGAGGAGGCCGATGCCATGGTTGGGATGGCCCGTCTCGTCACTCTGAGGGGGATCGGTGCCGCGCATGGCATGGAACTTCACCGACTGGGAATCGCAAGTGTTTGCGACTTGGCTCTGCGTGATCCGGTAGCTTTGGTGGAGGCCATTCGGCCTGCGCACGGGAAGATCCGGCCAACCGCTGCGGAGGTGCGGGTTTGGATCCGTGCCGCAGCACGGGAGTGCCCTTGATGGTTATTTTGTGTCGATGCTGACAACTGTCCTGAAGGTCGCGGGTGTGTTAGCCGTTCTGGCGCTGGCCATTTACGGCCTCACGGCCTTTCTCGCCTGGCGGCACCAGGATCGCATGGTCTTTCCTGCGCCGCGCAGTGCGCTGCCGCATCCGACGACACTCGGGATTGCCGACGGTGAGCGAATCGAGATAGAGACCAGTGATGGGGTTCTATTGCGGGGCTGGTACCTTCCACCCAATCCCCCCCCTCCGGCCGGCCAGTCCTCTCCCGGGCTGATCTGGTTCTACGGGAACATGGAGACAATAGAGGGAATTGCTCCGGTTCTGGCCAAGTTTCGACCACCCGGCACCGGTCTGATTGTCGTGGATTACCGTGGATACGGGACTAGCGGAGGCGAACCGACAGAAGAGGGAGTGTATCTCGATGCCGAGGCCGTGTGGGATTATTTGACCGGGCGGCCTGAGATCGACTCTACAAGAATCGCTGTCTACGGCCGATCCATCGGAAGTGCGGTAGCACTCTACCTGGCAACCGAACGGCCAGCTCGGGCGGTGATTCTCGACTCTCCGTTTTCCAGTGGCCTGGACATGGCACAGGAACACTACTCATTCCTACCCAGTTCACTGCTACGGCTCTCACTCGACAACCTTGGCAGGGCAGAGCGATTGGAGGCTCCGCTACTGGTGTTCCACGGAGCCGCAGACCGCATTGCTCCGGTGGAAATGGGTCGCGCAGTCGCTCAGGCGGGCAGGGCTGATACCATCATCGAAATCCCAGGTGCGGGACATAACGAAACGTACATGTTTGGCGGCAATACCTATCTGGAGCACTTTCTCCAGTTTCTCCGGGACAACTTGAAATAGAGGCTCTTACACAAACGCCGCACCTTCCTGTGGCACTCACCGGGACAATTCGCCGCAACTACCTGGCAACTCAAGCCGCCGGCCGCCTTTGCGTGTGCTGGACCACAAACTGCAGCGCAATGCTCACAGCAACGCAACCAACGCACCCGATCATATTGTAGTAGAGGTACGAAAAATCGAAGATGTCGGTGAAGAACAGGACGAAGATCAAGGATTGTGAGACTATGGCGCCCCAGAAGACCGCCAAGCCACCGACGTGCCTGACGAAGAACGCGATGCAGAACATGCCAAGTACGACACCATAGAAGAGCGATCCGATGATATTGATCGCTTCGATGAGATTCTCCTGCTGATTGGCGAAAAGTGCGAAACCGATCGCAATCAGTCCCCAGAAAACGGTCAGCCGCCGTGAAGACGTGACATAGTGACGCTCAGGCGCATCGCGCCGGACTACGTATCGATAGAAATCGACATTGGTCGTTTCGCCGAGCGCGCTCAATTCGGCGGCGAGCGACGAAAGCGCCGCCGCGAAGAAGACCGCCATCAGCAAGCCGATCAAACCGTGCGGAAGGTAATCGAGCACGAACGTGATGAATACATAGTCGTGGTCCTCGGCCTTGGCGCGCACGTTCGTCTGCTGAAGCGTGGCGATGGCGTCGGCGCGGATGGCCTGGCTGCGCTCGTGAGCGGCGAGGGCGGAAGAGCGCGCCGTTTCAGCCGTCGCCGCATCGCCCGCGCGCTCGGCCTCGAGCCACGCACGAATGCTTTCCGCTCTCTCATCGTGGACCGTCGCGTAAGCGCTCTCGAGCGCCGTTAGTTGGTCTGATGGGCCGTCGATCTTAGCCTGTTCCCACGCCGCGGTGTCGAAATACACGGGCGCGGGCTCGAATTGGTAGAAGACAAACAGCAGCACACCCAACAGCAGGATGCCGAACTGCATAGGGATCTTGAAGAGCGCGTTGAACATCAGGCCGAGACGACTCTCGCGCAGCGAGGGACCGGAAAGATAACGCTGCACCTGGGACTGGTCGGTGCCGAAGTAAGAAAGCGAGAGAAACACACCACCGATGATACCTGACCAGATGTTGTAGCGTTCGCTGAGGTCGAATCGGAAGTCGACGGCGTCGAGTTTGTCGAAGCCGCCTGCGACGCGCAGCGCGTCGCCCATCGAGAGCGCGTCGGGTAGGCGCAGGATCAGGACAATCACTGCGGCGAGCATGCCGGCGAAGATGACGCCGAACTGGTACTTCTGCGTGACGCTGACGGCATCGCTGCCGCCCGAGACGGTGTAGCCGATTACGACGATTCCGGTGCACACGATCGTCAGATCGAGCCGCCACCCCATGACCGTCGTCAGCACGATGGCAGGCGCGTAGATCGTAATGCCGGCCTGCAGGCCGCGTTGCAGCAGAAATAGCGCCGCGCCGAGCAGCCGCGCACGGCCGTCGAAGCGTTTGCCGAGAAACTCGTAGGCGGTGTAGACGTTGAGGCGCCGATAGAGGGGGAGGAAGATGGCCGCGACGATGATCAGTGCAAGCGGCAGGCCGAAGTAGTTCTGCACGAAGCGTAGCCCGCCGTCATAACCCTGGCCGGGCGTGGAGAGGAAGGTGATCGCGCTGGCCTGCGTCGCCATCACCGAAATGCCGATGACGGTCCAACGCGTTTTGCCGACGCCCTTCCAATAGGCGGCCATATCGCTGCGGTGGCGCGTACGCCAAGCGCCATACCCGGCGATTCCCAGGATTGTGGCAAGCAGGACGACGTAGTCTAGAACACTCAAGCCATCGTCTCAGCGTTTGAGGGCAGTGGTTGGATCGTGACTCTGCCGTCGGAAACGACTTGAACGGTCAATTCGTCATCCCTGAGTAACGTCATTCCGATCAATGGATTGACGGCGGCGGCGTCCACCGAGACGCGCCGACGATCGATACAGCGATTCGTCGCGCGTTGCTCATGAAAACGCCAGTTCAAACGCTTTGAGCAGCATGACGCAAGCGACGAAGACGATGAGGACGAAGCAATAGACGCCGCGCCACGTCCTGAAACCTGGCAGGCCGGTCGAATGCTCGTCCTTTTCCGGATCGGATGAGCCGCCTCGGACGTGCATGGTCTGATTGGGTCGATCCTTCATTATTCTCCAATAAAACGAGCTTCGCCGACGGATGATAGGCACCCGGCACGCCGGCCACAGCGACTAGGCAACTTCAGCCGCCTCGGCCATAGGAGTCGTGGCCGGGATCCTGAACGCGAGCACCGTGACCGAGAACACGATACTCGCCGCGATATAGAAGGGAACGTGACTTCCCAGGCCCTGAAACGCTGCGGTAGCCCAGATGGGACCGATGACGCGGGCAATGCCCCCAAATGCCTGCTGCACCCCCAGGCTCTGCCCCAACTCATTCTTCGGCACTCGGTGTGTTACCAGAGCCGACACCGTCGGGAACAGCAATGCAGTGCCAACGGGAATAAGGCACACGATCAAGCTGAAGGCCAGAACCGAGCCGGCCTGAGGAATGAGGAGAATTCCCAGAGCAAGGGACGTCGCCCCCACACGCATGACCTTCGCCTCGCCCAACCAGTCAACCAGCTTACCGAGAACAATCGCACGCATCACAACCCCGGCACCACCCACCAACACGAAGAACGCCCCAATAGTCTGGGCGGTCACGCCGAAAGCACTCTCCAGATAGAGAGCCATGACCGCTGTCGTCGACATGAATCCCAACATGCCAATGGCATAGATCCAGATCAGGCGAGACACTTGGCGGTAAGGGTCGCTCACCACTTCCCATATCGCCTCTCTGATTGATCGCATCGGCGGGACCGTGCGATCGCCGGTCGCCGCCCCGTGGCCTTGGTGTTCTTCCTTCGACTCAGGAAGCCAGCGCAGGGCGAACACCACATTGGTGAGACATAATACCGCGGCGATCAATCCAGGCGCTGCCGGTCCGAGGCTGTACGCGAGGGACCCGATCGCGGGCCCCACCATGACTCCGGCGCTCGTGGCGGCCGTGAGCCATCCCAGTGCCTTGGCACGGTCCTTGGGTTCCGAAGCATCGCCGACATAAGCCTGGAGCACGCCCGTCGTTCCACCGCCCACGCCCTGGATGAGACGAGACAAGAACAGCATCCAGATTGACGTAGCCACCCCAAACACTGTGAACGCAACCGCTCCTGCCAGCAGCCCCGAGATGATAGCTGGGCGTCTTCCGTATCTGTCTGATATTCGACCCCACAGCGGCGCGGAAGCCAGCTGCGCAATCGAAAACACGGCAATCATCCACCCGATGATCCACTCCGGCGCATCCAAACGCAGCGCGTAGAACGGCAGCAATGGGAAGATCATCGCGAAGCCGATCATATCAACGAACGCCGTGGCCATGAGGACGGAGATGCGTTTCATCGTCTGGTCCCCACTGCCATTGCGACTGCGGATATCATCATGAGCACGACACCGTACGCGGCCGCGATCCCGATGTCGAACTCGCGCAAAGCCGACAAGATCTCGATCGATATGGGCCTGGTGTCGAAGGTATAGAGCACTACTGATGTTACGAAGTCACCCAATGCAGTGGCAAACGCGAGTGCTCCGCCTGCCAGGATCGCGGGTCGGAGCAATGGCATGGTAATCTGTCGCACGGTGCGCCAGCGGTTGGCCCCGAGCGAAGCCGCGGCCTCATCGAGCGACGGATCCAATTGCCTGAAACCTGCGAGGACCGACCCAGCCACTACCGGTATGTTTCTGACCATGTACGCCAGCGGAAGTATGGCAACCGTGCCAACCAGCACCCAGCGGCCAAACCACGGCGCTTTTACGCTGAACGCAGTTGCCAGCGCTATCGCCAACACCGTTCCCGGTACCGCCCAGGGGACCGTCGTGAGCATCTCGATTTGTTTGCGCAACAACACTCGCCGCTGCACCACTTGGCGACCTGCCCACAACGCGATCGCCAGCGCTCCTACGGTAGCCACTGCGGCCATCCAAACCGAGTTGAGGAGAGGGCGCAGTCTTTCCGGCTCAACCGCCAGCGTACCGTAATTAGCTAGAGTGTACTCCGGTGGTAAAAGTTGTGTTGTCCAGGTGCCGACGGGAATGAAGGACACGAGAACAAGTGTCGCGTGAGGCAGCAACAATAAGATCGCAAAAGCCCAGCCAATGGCCGCCGCACTCCATCGGGCCACCGGTTGCGTGAGCGACGTTGCTGCTGGGGGTGTTCCCTTACCCACCGCGGCTACGGATCGGGTGCCCTGGGTTCGCCGGAACAACAGCAGCCCTGCAAACGCAATCGCCGCCAGCGCGACCGTCTCCACAATCGACATCTCGATATCGCCGTTCAGTTTGCTCGTGACGATTTGCGTCGTCATAACGCGGAAACCACCACCAAATATGTACGGCGCGCTGAAAGAGCCCAGCGCGGTCATCAGCGTCAGCAACGCGGCAGCGCCTATCTGCGGTCGAAGTAGTGGCAGTGTGACACGCAACAATGTGCTGCGAGCGCCGTGACCTAGGGAGTGGGCCGCTTCGATCATCGAGCTGTCAACCTTGGCCAGACCAGCGCGCGTGAACAGATAGAAATAGACATACATGGAGTAGGCGTGAACGAGCAGGATTGCTCCCCATCCCTGCAGACGCCAGGGAGCTTCATCGGTGCCGAGAAGAGCACCCACAACGCGCCCCACAAACCCCGTTTCGCCATAGAGAAACAGGAACGCAATGACACCCACGAGTGGTGGTAATACTGCTGGCAATGCCACCAGAGCTCCGAGGGTGCGACGTCCCGGGAAATCCAGGCGCTCGAACACGAACGCCAGCGGGATCCCGATCGCCCCTGACAGAATCACGCTAGCGATCGAAAGCCACACACTGTTCCAGAGTGCTCCCCACTCGTGAGTGTCGCCCAGGAAGGTCACCAGGTACTGAACCGTCCAGCCATCCGCACCGCGCACGCTGCCGAGCACGACGAGCGTTATCGGATAAACAACGAGCCATACCAGGACCAGCGTGATCAGTAATCCCCTAGAACGACCTAACGTCATCGCTCCACCGGAAAGACGCGAGTCCCTTCTGCCCGCAGTCGCACCTGGTCGCCAACTCGTGCCGATTCAGGAGGCGCTTCGATCTCGAGTACAGTTTCATCCGCTTGGATCAGGAAGAACGCGCGAGCACCGGTGTAGCGGCGTTCTACGACTTCCCCCCCGATACCCGCACCGTCTGTAAACCGGAACGCTTCCGGCCGAACTACGACGGAGACGTTGGTCCCTGTCGGTAATGGATCGCGCGACTCGGCGGGCCACTCAACTGCTTCACCGACACGCACAAGGCGGGGAGAGGCCATGACCCCAGATAACTCGCTAGCTCGACCGACGAATGTCGCTACGAACTTGGTGGCGGGATGTTCGTAGAGCTCCGGCGCAGTCCCGACTTGTTCCAGTGCCCCGTGGTTTATGACGGCAACGCGATCGCCGAGTGCGAAAGCTTCTTCCTGCTCGTGCGTCACAAACACGGTCGTCACGTGAGTTAGTGCCAGCGCTTCGCGCAATTCCCGTCGCGTGCGTTCGCGTAACCCAGGATCGAGATTGGATAACGGTTCATCCAACAGGAGGACGCGCGGTTCCGGAGCGAGCGCCCTGGCTACCGCGACCCTCTGTTGTTGTCCTCCAGACAGCGCCGTCACTTCACGCTGTGCAAATCCGGGTAGATCGACTATCGACAACACTTCGTTCACGCGTTGTTCTCGGTCTACGGCGGAGAGATCCTTGATTCCAAATGCGATGTTTTCGCCGACGGTCAGATGGGGAAACAAGGCGTAATGCTGAAACACCATTCCAAAACGACGCTCCGCAGGTTGTAGGCCCGTCACGTCCCGCCCTTCCACGATTATCTCTCCCGTGTCGGGTCGCTCGAATCCGGCTAACAGTCGCAACGTCGTCGTCTTGCCGCTCCCACTCGGCCCCAGAAGGGCCAGCACGTCCCCCTTCCTCACGGCGAGCGTTAGATCACGAATGGCGACGTGGTCTCCGAAACTCTTTGTCAGGTTGTTGAGCTGCAGATAGGAACCGAGCATCAAATCCTCGCTGCGTCCTCCCCACGACCTCGCACGTTGCGGTCCCAATACGACATCCACGCCTGACCTTGCGCACTCAAGAGATCCCAATCCATCGGTTCCGCAACCATTTCGGTCAGAACCTTCTGGGCCCATCCGGGCAGTGAGTCGAAGGGCACATCACTCCTGGCAGGCAACCGGAACTCGCGTTGGGCGACGAGTATTTGAGCTCCTATAGATCCTACCCACTCGACGAAACTCTGGGCCAGCTCCACGCGACGCGTGCCTCGCACGATACCGACTGCATCCTCGATCACGGGGGTCCCGCTCGCCGGGAGTAGGAAGTCGAGCGGACTGCCTTTACGCTGCTCGGTCAGGATATCTGGCAGAGCCCATAGCGTCAGGATACCTTCTTGACGAATCAACTTCTGGTGCAGCAATGCCGGGTTTATCACGTACTCTCGCGTTTGAGCGTCCAGGCGCCTGAGCCAATCGAAGCCCGCGGCAGTGTCACCCGTCTGCCTCAGGCCGCGCTGGATGATCATCCCGAAGATGGTCCGCATAGTACCTGACGCAAAGGGATCGCGAATGAGAATCTGATCTTTCCAACGTGGCTCGAGGACCTCGTCCCAATCCTTTGGGACCTGATCGGGGGTTAGCGCCTGCGAGTTGTACGCAATTACGGCCGGTGTTTCGTAGGCCGCGAAATAGAAATCGCCCTCGCCCCAGCCTCTCTGTGGAATCGAGCTTGCCCAGGTTGGCTTGTAGGCAACCAACAGCGACTCCGCTGCCGCCTGACTGAACAGTGTTGACGGCCCACCATACCAAACATCTGCTTGTGGGTTCGCGCGCTCCGATCTGATCCGGTCCAGGACGTCCTGCGAGCCCATGTCCAACCAACGCACGTCGACACCCGGGTTCTCGGCTTCAAAAACCTGTTCCGCAAGTGTCAGAAGCCCTCGCCCATGTGGCGAGTACACCACTAGGGGCTCACGACCGTCCGAGCAAGAGAGAGAAACCGCGGCGAGAGAGGCAACCGTCGTTCGCCGGACACAGAGGCCGCCATCTGGCCACGATATCATGGCACCGTCCTATCGTTCAATGCCAGCAAATTCAGAAATAGTTTGTACGCACCGGGAACACCCGCAGGAAGTGAACGGAAGAAACTGATCCCGGTATAGACGTAGGTGCCCTCCCCATGTCGAGCTACCAGTAGCGCTCCCCTCACCGGATCTCGCCCCGGATCGGCCATCTCCAAAAGCGGAGTGTACGCTTCGTCCCACGTTCCCGCGAAGTACAGCCCACGCTCCTGTGGCCAATCGTCCCAGTCTGCGGCGACAACCCGATTGGGCACTGTAACAGCACGGTGATCTGATTGGAGAACGGTTACCGCCGCCGTTTCATCGGTTACTCGATCATGCGGTCGGTTGATCTCGAGCGGAAACGGCTTGTAGTCACCACGGCCAAACTGATACTGCTGATACTGCACCAGGAGCAGGCCACCTTGCAGCACATACTCGAGCAAGCGGCCGTTGTGTTGCACTAGCGCCTCGTCGATCTCGTAAGCACGGCTGCCCACGACAATCGCATCGAACTGCGACAGATCCGCACTCGAAAGTGCCTCCGAATCGAGGATCTCCAGCGGGAGCCCGATTCCTTGCAGTGCCTGCGGCACCCGGTCGGCGGCGCCCCGCACGTATCCGACCAAACGAAAGTTGGGCACAGTAATTGGCGCTACGCGCACTTGCGACACCGCGTCGATTACCCTTGGCACCGATCGGATGTGAGGATACTCGACCAACTCGACGCCTCGATCGAAGGTGCCCCCTGCTCGAGTTCGCGCCACCGCTCCCACCAATACTTCAGACTCGTCCACTCCGAGCGGTCGATTGAGTCTGAACCGGAACACCTGTGATTCGCCCGATCCCTGAAACGTGAATTGCTGTTCGGCCGGGCTTCTCCATCCATTGACCTCGAGACCGACAGTGCCCTCGGTGGCTCCGGATCCGTTGTAGGTCAACGTCACTGTGAACGTCTTCTCCTGTGGTCCGGTCGATGGCCAAACCACCAAGCCAGGACTGAGCTTGACATCGACTGCCGGCACGACCCTGACCGGGCGTCGCACTTCACCAGACGCTTGATCGTTGTATCGGTAGGAGACTTCACGCCGCACCGCCACGTCGGCGCCGAGCACCGAAGCCATTACACTTGCCTGCACCACAGGCGGCTCAAACGGGCGACCCCGGACCTCGGCCGGAGCCGCGCTCCAGTCGTACTGCGCGCCGTCCATAGGCCGTTCCAGGAAGTAAGGCTGTGACGGAGAGGCTCCACTGGAAGCGGTTACACGGAACTCGATTGTGGCTTGCGCACCAGGTTCGAGCGTCCGCTCACCCTCCTGCACAACCTCTGTCTGCCATCCCATGGGAGTAACGAGCGTGACGTCACCCACTGTCACCAGATGAGGCCCCGCATTGTAGAAATCAACCGTTACCTCGAACGGATCCCCGGGAACCACGCTATGAGTCGACGAACGTCCGTCCAGCACCAAACCCGCCGCTACGGCGACCGCCTCACGCAACAAGGCGATTCTCTCCGGACTGTGCGCCCCCCCACTCTCGGCTCTAACCAGTGCTCGAGCCAACACTGGTGCGGCGTCCGCCAGCCGCGGCGCCGATATCGTTGATCGCAACGAGTCGGCAAGCAGCGCCAGCCACGAGCTGTCATTCGGGATGCCGTCGAACGGGTTCTGCTCTGCTCCTTCCAGACCCGTGCGATCCTCGTCCAGCCTCAATCTGGTAGTCGCAGGACCAGTTCGCTGGATCCGGCCCATGTCCTGGGAGCTGTGCTGACTGCGACTCTCCATGGCAATCTGATGAATGGTCTTGCCACTACGAGGATCCAGCATCCCCGTTGGCAGTTCCACGGTCGTGGAGGCAGCGTCGAAACGAGTAGATCGATACAGCTTGAGTGGAGTCCAGGGGGTGAGTCCCTCTTCAGTTTCCAACTCAGGAAAGCGAGCAGGGTCTCCCGCTGCATCGAACGCGGGCTTGGTCACCGATCCGGCCGCCTGATGCTGGCCGTGGCCGTCGCGGTTCGTACCCGAGAACACGGATACGATCACATGGGGCTTGAACCGCCTCACGATGCGGACCACGTCCTTCAGTACCGAATCAGGAGGCCATAACTGGGAGGTTTCGTCCAGGGACCGCGAGTACCCGAAGTCGTACGAACGGGTAAAGAACTGCTGTGCCCCGTCCACTCCACGCGCAGCTTCCAACTCACGTGACCGCAGGAGCCCCAAGCCGACTCCGAGTTCCTCTCCTATGAGGTTCTGGCCACCTTCACCGCGCGACAAGGCAAGATAGGCCGCATCTGCACCGTAACCCCGCGCCAACAGAGCCAGCAGACTCGTGTCCTCGTCATCCGGATGTGCTGCGATCACGAGCACTCGTCTGTCTTCGGACAATCGTTGCAGCAAGTAGTCGAGCGCGACTACCCCGCCAGTCGATGGAGGCGCCAACTGCGCCGCCAAAGGCGACGTGATAGAAAGAAACAGCGCGAGCAGAGCCGCGATGTTAAGCAGCTTCGCGGGCAACGACGATACTACGAAGGCGTTCCGCGCTGGGATCCTGCGGATCGCCGAATGGCATGGGGTGGCCGGTTGGATCTGAGATGACGGTGGGGCAGACGAACTCGTAGCGCCGGGATCGGACTCGGCTGTCCACCGCCTGGGTTCCCACGGGTGCGCCGAGTATGAGGCGCGCCGGAGACATCTGACGGACGGCCTCGGCCGCCGCCAGCATCTTCCATGGCGATGTCGCATGTCCGTCGACCACGATGACATTCATTCCCTCCAACGATCTGATTGGGCGTTGTCCTCGGAACAGGAGTCGCTCTGTCTTGACCGCTCGACGGGCGGCGTCCATGGCCGCCTCCAAGCTGTCCATGAGGCCGAAGCGGGGCTGGAAATCGGGATCGAGCACCGCATCACAGTCCTCAGCGACGGCTCCGATTATTCCGAGCTCACCCAGTCGCACGTGGGCGGCCACGATCACGTCAAAGGCACCGCCCATTGCCTTTGCGGCATTGGCCGCTACCTCGACACCACCGGGTGTCACTCCCAGCACAACGGTGGGCGGTGACGTCCTCTTGTGCAGTTGAGTGCCCAGTTGTGCCCCCGCGCCAGAGCGGGACGGGTAGAGCGCTTCTGATCGTGATTCTGACGGCATGACTGAGCGAATATACCGTAGAATGACGGGAAGCCAAAATGGGGGTGATCGCCAGCCTACCGTCCCCTTCCCCGAAACTCCATATTTCATTCCAAGCATGGGACTTGGAGGGAGACCAACAGTTCGGAAACGAACCACACTGAATAACGAGACAATACTATGACTACGGTTGCACCTGAGGAGCAGAAGGGCACCGATACACCGGGCAACAAGCACATCAGCGAGCAAGAGGCCAGAGAGGTAGCCGAGGCAGCCCGTGAGAAGGAATGGAAGGCTCCGAGTTTCGTCAAGGAGCTGTTCGGCGGCCGGCTTCATCTCGAACTACTCCATCCGTGGCCACAGGTAAATGAAGCAGAGCTTGAGCGTGCCAGTCCATGGTTGACCAAGCTCGAAACGTTTCTTAGAGAAGAGGTAGATGGGGATGCAATTGACCGAGATTCCAAGGTGCCCGGTGAGGTCGTTGACGGACTGCGCGAGTTGGGATGCTTCGGCATAAAGATCCCCACTGAGTACGGCGGGCTCGGCTTTTCCCAGACTGTCTACAATCGAGCCATTGCGATGGTAGCGAGCGTTGACGCCTCCGTCGCAACGCTTTTATCGGCGCACCAGTCCATTGGCGTGCCCCAGCCACTGAAATTGTTCGGCACCGAAGAGCAGAAGAAGAAGTACTTTCCCCGCCTTGCCAAGGGTGCAATCAGCGCTTTTGCCCTCACCGAGTTCGAAGACGGGAATACCTACATTCTGAACGGCGAGAAACTGTGGTGCACCAATGGCACGGTGGCAGAGATTATCGTGGTGATGGCGAAAACCGATGCCCGGAAGATCAGTGCATTCATCGTCGAAATGGACTGGCCCGGAGTGGATGTGGCCCATCGCTGCCACTTTCTCGGTCTCAAGGGAATCGAGAACGGCCTCATCAGGTTCAAGAACGTTCGGGTTCCCAGGGAGAACATGCTCGGCGAGGATGGCAAAGGTCTCAAGCTGGCCTTGGGTGTCTCGATTGGTCGCGTGATTTCGCCAAGAACCGAGTGCAGTGGGGCCTCCCGGTTGGCAAGCACGACGCCGTAGCGCAGATGCTGGGATCTATCGCCACGAACACGTTCGCCATGGATGCTTTGCAGGAGATAGCCACTCTCATGGCGGACAAAGGCGGCTTCGATATCAGGCTCGAGGCGGCTGTTTCAAAGATGTGGAATACGGAATCGGGCTACTTCGTGGTCGACGACACACTGCAGATTCGCAGCGGTAAGGGATACGAGACGGCGGACAGCCTCAAGGAAAGAGGCGAGGAGCCGATCCCGGTTGAGCGCATGCTGAGGGATTTTCGCATCAACCGAATCTTCGAGGGATCGAGCGAGATCATGCGTCTGTTCATTGCCAGGGAGGCAGTGGATACACACCTCAAGGTTGCCGGCGCCATCGTAAACCCCAAGGCCACGTTTGGCCAGAAGATACCGTCCTTCGTAAAGGCCGGTCTCTACTACGCCTGGTGGTACCCGACGCGGTGGTTGGGCTGGGGCTGGTGGCCTCGTTTCGGGGAGTTCGGCAAGTTGGCAGGACACTTGAGATTCGTGAGCCGCCGCACGAGGAAACTCGCGCGCATGCTGTTCTACGCGATAATGCGGCACGGGCCCAAACTCGAGAAGCGTCAGGCGGTGTTGGGGCGTTTCGTGGAGATAAGTGCCGAGTTGTTTGCCATGACAGCTGTCTGCTGCAAGGCGCTGAGCCTCAAGCGCAGTAAGTCACCGGAAGAGCGCGCACAGGGAGCTACGGCGATAACACTGGCTGACGGATTCTGCCGGGCTTCAAGGAGGAGAGTCCAGCAACGCTTCGCCGGTATCTTCCATAACGACGACGTAGCGATCTACCAGATCGCACAACAAGTGATGTCAGATGAGATCAGGTGGCTGGAACAGGGAGGGGTGGTCAAGATGTAGCCCCAACAGCCTGGAATCAGCAGGAGAAGGGCGTCGGATGGTATGCCGAACTCCGGCGCCCTTCTTGGCACTCGCACCGCCTTGCAGCCACCACAACCGACAGCCACATTAGCCCTGCTATGGACCGGCCCATTTGTTGCTGTACCACATGTAAACACTCATTTGCGAAACCCGATCGGACTCCGCTCAATGTCTAGGCCCGTCCGTAGTCTCGGCAAGTTCATCCCGGTCGCACTGGTGGCGACTCTCTTCATAATCAGCTGTTTCGGTGATCCCTCCGGCCCGCGTTCCGCCCGCGGCTATCTGGCAGTCGTTCCCAGCTTTGTCAGCCGCGCAGCCACTGTGGTCCCGATTGTACACGTTAGAGCAGTCCTAACCCGGATTGATGACGGAACGGTTGCGCTGGACACGTTGGTTGATGTAGCACCGGAATCCGACGTTGTGGATCTGACACTGTCGGTCATCATCAATCCGCCCGAGGAGAGTTTCATACTCACACTCGAATGCCTCGACGCCAACGATGAAGTCGTCTTCCGTGGCGGCCCCATCGAGGTGACGGCGACGACCTCGAGCGATGACGGATTCGTCGAGGAGGAAGTGGACATCGTATATACCGGTGTGGGATACGACGCGGCAGACATTCTAATACTTGATCCACCGATTACAGTTGATTTCGGAGCGACCGTTCAGCTGGTTGCTGAGGTGCTGGACTCGTCCGGTGTTCCCATTGACGGCACCCCCACAGTTTGGACATCACTCAACACGCAGCGAGCAACCGTCCCCGACCGCGCAATCGGACAGATCGTGGCCGGAACGGAACGGGGACCCGTGCAGATAGAAGCGAGCACCCTCACCGGACAGACCGATACAGTTACCATCACAGTCGAGGCTGTCCCCAACGCCATAACAATTGTTTCCGGCGACAACCAGACTGGATTCACCGATATCCAGTTGACAGCGCCACTCATAGTCGAGGTAACCGCAGTAGACGGCCTGGGCGTTGCGGACGTATCGGTGGACTTCACGACAACAGATGGTGGGTCGTTTGGCCAACCTTCAGTGTTGACCGACGCGGCAGGCCAGGCCTCCACAACCTGGACGTTGGGATCGAGCTCTGGTACGCAAACGGCAACAGCGAGTGTCAGTGGCGTCGGTGTAGCAACCTTCACGGCCGTCGTTCAGGGCGGTGTCGTATGGATTGCCCCAGGAGACGGCAACTGGAGTGACGGCGCAAACTGGAGCACCGGTTCTCCGCCCGGTCCGTCCGACGCGGCGATCATCAGTATAGATGCCGACGCGTTCATCAGCATCGACGTCGACGCTACCATCGCAGGGTTGACCGTCGCAAGCCAAACAGGCTCTGCAACCCTGCTCATCGGCAACAACTCTCTGACCCTGAACGGGCCCGGGACGATAGGCAGCGGTGGAGAAGTCCAGATGAGTGGCTCGACCTTGGGAGGATCTGGCATCCTTACCGTGGACGGGCGATTCGAGTGGACGGGCGGTACCGTGACGGGCACAGGTGAGATAAGTGTTGGCAACAGCGGGTTAATGTGGCTGCAGGGAGGAGCCAAGTTCGTGCGCGGTGGCCGGGTAATACGCAGCTTCGGGCCAGTGTTGTGGACAGCTGGTGACGTTCTCGCAGGTGAAGGATCCGTCTTGCGAATCGAAGATGGTGGTACACTGGACATACGAGGTGACGTGACCTTCGACTGGGACGTCGGCGCCCAGAGCACCCTCGTCAACGTCGGAACAATCACGCGCAACTTCGGCACCGGAGTGGCGACAATCGCTGGTCAGTTCAACAACTTTGGGACACTAGACATAAGAGCGGGAACGATCTCGGTCACGGGCAGCAACAGCGCCATGGCAGACACCGTCTATCTAGCCTGGGGTGCCGTGCTCGACCTCGCCGGAAGCAGTCAAACACTCAACAACGGTCTCTTGGTCACGGACACTTCCTCTGCCCTGGCGCCCGGTACCCTGCGCATCTCAGGCGACGTGATGGCAGCGGGCACCGACACCATAGCCACCAGTACCGACATCAGTGGCACTCTGAACATCGCCAGTGGATCCACGACGTTCACAGGCTCAAGCGTCACCGGTACGGTGAGTGGATCGGTGACAATCGGGCCAGCGGCGACGATGGAGTTCTACCAAACGAGCGGTCATACGTTCACTTCGACGTCCAACATCTCGGGACAAGGAACGTTCCGAGCACGCAATGCCGGAGTGACTGTGGGCGGCACCTATTCCGTTGGCCTGACGGACATAACGGCTGACGGGATAGGAGGAATGCTCAGCTTCGACGGCGCCAATGCAGCCACAACTGCCGACATGGTGGTAAGAGCCGGTGGCGAGCGAGGTGGCGCTGGTGTTCTCGTGGTGACCGACACCTTTGACTTCCAGTCGGGAGACTTGGATGGCGCGGGCGTGACAAACGTAGCAGCCGGCGGGACGCTGCTCTTCACTACGAATCTGCTGAAGACTCTGACCAACGGGCATACTCTCGAAATCGCAGGTGTAGCCGTTGCGATCGATGGTGGACTGCGGCCCAGAGGCAATGCCCTCATCGATAATCTCGGCGGCGGTGTGTTCGATATCCAAACCGACGCATTCTCGGTGTCGTTCGAAAACACCGGCAATCGCATCAACAATTCCGGCATCTTTAGAAAATCCATCGGCACCGGCACCAATTCCATAGTGGCATCGGTCCCATTCACTAACCTACCCGGTGGAGTCGTCGACGTTCAGACCGGTACCCTCAGCATCGGCGATTTCTCACACGCGGCAGGTGCCGTGATACAAGGTGAGGGCACTCTCGCTCTCGGAACGATCACCGCATTTGAAGGAGACGTGAACCCGGGAACGTCACCGGGAATCCTCAGCATTACCGGTGACATGCCACAGGGCCGCCAGTCAATCATCAACGTTGACCTCGACGGTGCTACGGTTGGGACCGGTTACGACCAGTTGAACGTGTCCGGTGCAGCTACGCTGAACGGGGAACTGAACATCAAAGCGGGATTCGTGCCCACTGTAGGCAACACGTTCACAGTCTTGACCTATGGGTCTCGTTCCGGAACGTTCGCTAACATCACCGGCCTCGACGTCGGAGGCGGCGTCACCCTGCAACCACAGTGGAATGCCAACTCTCTGGATCTGGTGGCAACGATCGGATCGCCATCCGAGATCTTGTTCGCCAGTGACTCCGGCGGGGCGTTGTCGGTTGGCATCTACACGACTGACGGAGCCGGTCCCAACGCCGTACAGATCTATCCGCTGACTGACCTCGGATCAGAGCTACTGTTTCCACGTTGGTCGCCAGACCGGAGTCGAATCGGCTATTCGTACGGCACGTTCAGTGGCCCCAATACCCTCTTCGTGATGAGCGCGGCCGGTGATACAAACGTGGTGGTAGTCAACGACACATCAACCTACTATCCCAAATGGAGTCCCGACGGATCGCACTTGGGGTTCATTTGTGGTAGCGGGACTCCTAACATCGACGTGTGCGTGATTCCCGATGTGACTGGCGCTATCGCATCACTGCCGTTGAACAACTACATAGTTGTCAGCCAAAACGCTCCGGCAGACTGGCAGACTGGCTCCATTGCGGCAGCCTGGGACCCGCTCAACTCGGATCGCGTCGTATTCGCTCGCGACTCATCCGATGGAGTGAATCCGCCAACAAGCAGGTTCTTCACTGCGAGCTTCGACGGCACTAACGTGCAGCCACTTCACACGGCCATCCTGGACGTTGGAAACGGCCCATTGCAGGTCTTTGGCACTATGGATTGGCCCTCGGACGGCAGCACGCTAGCGTTTGCGGCACGGGACCCGCAGGCAAACAACAGGATATACCTCATGAACAGTGACGGGACCGGTCTGCGGCAACTCACCTTTTTGCCGGGCTTCGACGACGGGCCATTGTTCTCTCCTGATGGCAGTGAAGTACTCTTTGGTCGAGACGAATTCTGTTCCTACAACGGCTGGATCGTGGACGTCAACAATACTGATGGTTCACTCGAGCGGCAGATAACCGACGACAACGTGTGCGACTTCAATTACGATCTCCTCACCGGTGATTGGTCGCCGGACGGGAGTCAGCTCGTGTTGACCGGTTTTGATCTCACGACCGGGTGGACGCAAATCTACGTCGTACCGAGAACCGTAGACGCGGTTGTGGGATCGCCCAACTACTACCGGACGGTGAGGGTGCTCGTGGGTCGTGACGCAGACGTCGGGTCCTTCCTCCGGGAGGTTCAGCCAAGCTGGAGGCCGTAGCTCCCCCACACCACAAACCCACGGCAGAGAAGCAGGGCGGCAGGATGTCAATGAGCAGTTGCTGCCGCCCTGCTTCTCTGCTCTCTGTCGCCCTCCAGCCCCTATGGCAGCCGGGCCTTCACGACTCTACTCTATAGCATGGGTTGCACGTGACCGGCACCTGCACTAGCTTGGCCCGCTCGAAGAGTCGCGCTCGCCACCACCAGCCCGGAGGATCAGAAACTATGAGCGTAACTGGCAGACTCATCACCATGTCAGCAGTATTAGTGTTTGGCTTGGCAGCTTGCAGCGAGGACGCTGACGAGCTGCTGGCACCGGATGGCACCGGATTCACCGCCGCCGAAAAACAGGCACTCACCAATGCACTGCTCAGCAGTGGTGCTCTATCCGCAACTCCGGCCGGCGCATATGCAGCTCTGGTCGTCAACCTACTCGATGATGTTGGGACAATCAGTGCGAGCCAATCGGCGGCGATCGACGAAGCCGTCCGAAATGGAATCAGCCTCGCGGTCGCAGGAGCCGCGGCGAGCAACTACGAGGGCGGAGTGGGAATTCAGGTTGGCTTCGACATTGTTGGAGTCCAGGGCTGGGTCAGCGGTGTCATCGGTTGGAATGGCCTCGACACGGACGCCGGGACCGTAGACCAGCTCGTCACTGCATATGCAGTCGGAGATGACAGCGACATGCCACCGTCCACGTGGGATGGTACGCCCGGCGGAGAAAGCAACGTATGGGCCACTTATTGGGACGGCGATCCATACTACGCCACGAGCGGTAACGCTGCAGTCACTGCATCGAGCTTC
>JBDGZZ010000045.1:0-24289 GCA_039588335.1 Gemmatimonadota bacterium
GTTGAGTTCACGCACGGCCAAATAGACGAGCTGATGACCGGCTACGGGCAGATCGACATTCTGTGGCTCGATGGTGGTTGGGTGCGTCCGGTGACCGATGCAGAAATACAGGCCCGCATCAACAGCCCCAGCTACAAGTTCATCCGCATCCAGAGCCAGGACATCGACATGCCGCGCCTCGTGGCGAACGCGAGGGCAAAACAACCTGGTCTCATCGTTGTGGACCGAGCAGTCCCCGGGCGGTATCAGAACTACCTGACACCCGAGGCTCGGGTACCCGGTCAGGCCATCCAGCACCCATGGGAAGTGCCGATGCCAATGGCAACCAGCTGGTCGTACGTGCCAGATGATCGGTACAAGTCAGGCCGGGAACTCGTGCACATGCTAGTCGACGTCGTATCCAAGGGTGGCAATTTGTTGCTCAACATCGGTCCGGGACCCGACGGGACTTGGCACACCGAGGCCTATGAACGGTTGAAGGAATTGGGCGACTGGATGCGGGTCAACAGTGAGGCGATCTACGAGACTCGGGCTGTGGCGCCCTACAGTGAAGGCAAGATACGGCTCACTCGGCGCAAGGACGGAGCGGTCTACGCCATATACCTGGCCAACGAGGGGGAGACCGGCCTGCCGCGTTACGTGTCGATGACCGAGGTTCAGCCTGCGGACGGTGCCACAGTGTCGTTGCTCGGTACCCAGGGTGTGCTGGAATGGGACGCTGCGGGGTCAGGATTTGTTGCCGAGATTCCGGAGGCACTGGGGAACAGCCCACCGGGTGGCTACGCGTGGGTGTTCAAGATCTCTGCCGTAAGCCCTCAAAGAAGGTGATCGGCTAACTCCGCGGCACCGGTTATATTTCTGCTGTCTATGACCGGCCAGGACAATCATCCCAGCAAGTCAACGCCGCTACAGTGGGCGAAGGCACTGACGGCGCGAGAGGCCCAAGGGGAACTGGGTCCGCTGCAAACCGTGGCCGATGTCGAGCGCTGGCTGGAACGGATTCCTCTCATGGCGCGGACCGGACGCCTCCGATCCAAACAGGTCACAGCGTCGTTACTCAGCCAGATCCACGTTTGGTGTCGCAAGAATGGACGCGGTCACCCGGCTGACACGATTACGTCGATCGAGAACCGATTGGCCGCGATCGTTGCCACTACGAGCGGGAACCATCGGGTAACACGACACCCACCATCTACACCTCCGGCGTCCACACATCCACAAACCACCCGTGTCAAGGAGCAACGAATTCGCCAAAGGCGGCGGCTAGCGAATCGACGGGGCGGGAACGAGTGCAGGAGTGGCGAAGACCGGCGACAAGCTCGCCGCCGACAGCGCAACACGGATGGCCGTCGGGCCGGGCACGACCGCAGATGCGGCGACCGCAGGGTTGGCGTCGAGCGCCGCACAAAAGACCGTAGGGGCGCAGCCTAGGTCCTGACGCAGGAGACTGCCGCGGTGTGGTAGCTGCGCCGCAGCTCCTTCCCCTCTAGAGATGCGTTACGGCAGCAATGCAAAAGGGGGCCGATGGCCCCCTCGCAGCGGGTTCATGCTAGACGTTCGGTTGCCCCACAAGTCGAGGGGCCAGTGTCGCAATTAGGTGATGTATGCGCCGGTCAAACCATCACCAGAACCCACGGTCACTTAGTAGAGCAACCACCGTGCCACTTCGCTGTCTAATCCGCCACTATCAACCGCCGTATTCTACGGGTTTCCATCAGCATTATCGGTATCACGGGAGAAACAGACAGTAGGTACAGCGCCAGAGAACCGGCTGTTGCAGCTCCACCGAGGTCAGGACGCAGCGTGGTTATGACGAGGACAGACGTTACGCACCAAACGAGTGGTAGCCCCGTCATTATCAGGAAACGAACCGGTCGATCAACCCGTGCGATCCGCACGACAGTAGCCAGAATCGCAATACCGAATGCTGCGTTGCTGATCAGCGCCGCTCCCGCCACTCCTTGGAGACCGACACCCGCGCTGAGCGCCGCAATCGATAACATGACGTTTAGAACCAGCGCAACACCTGAAAACAACGGCAGAATTCGCTGGCGTCCTGCGGCCACAACACCCAACGCCCCGAGGCTTGCGAAACCTGTGGTTACCCCAGTGAAGACGAAGATCTGGGCCGCAGGCACCGCGTCGACGTAACTCGGGACTACGATGGATACCATCGGTCCCATCGCAAAGGCGAGTATTCCCAGCACGGGCGGGATCAGCCAGGCGAACGGCATCATTGTGTCTTTGATGTGGTCCCGCAGCGCTCCCTCTTCTGCCCCTTCACCTGTGGTGGAATAGACCTCGGGAAAGACGACCGTACGTATCACCCATGCGAACGAACCTGCCAGTCCGGCTATAGAGACTCCAAAGGCGTACAGACCCAGCATTGCGGTACCGCCGTATCCTGCCACCACTAGTCGGTCGGCCGTCGCGAGGGCAGTCGCGAGGAAAAGAGAAATGAGAATCGGGAATCCCACCCGTATCAACAGACCGAGACGATGTCCGGAGATTGCGGGTCTCAACCGCACATGCCAACTCAGTAAGGCGAGACTCACAATCGTCGCGAGCACAAAACCGGCAAACGCACCACCCAGGCCCCAGAACGGTGTGAGTAAAGCAGCGAAGCCAACGTGCAGGGCAGCGTTCGTGACCTCGGCCCCGGCATATCGCCGCAGGTTACCACTCGCACGCAGATACACCAAGCCATAGAACCACACTTGCTCGGTGATGATCGCCGCCGCGAACCAACGCATGGCCAAAGCGAACGATTCATCGTGCACAGCGAATGACGCTGCAAGCGACACCAACGAAATTGCCCCGAAAACAACCAGGGCAAACCCCTGGGCAGTGTGCAGGTACAGAACTCCGGCCGAGGTACCTCGTGACTCTTGTTTGGAGGACACTCTGGCGACCTCGAACTCGAGGCCTCTGTGTACTCCGAGACCCGCGAACACACCGTACCGCGTGGCGAGTCGAAACAGAGCCCATCCTCCGAACGCTTCCGGTCCCAGCAAACTGGCCAAGACCAATCCACGCACGGCAAGGAGAGCGTCGGTGACGCCACGCGACATGCCATAAAGGAAGATCTTGCGGAGTCGATTACGATGCCGATGGCCTATCATGCTCCCCATCCATACCTACACCCTCCACGTTCGCCCTCAATAGCGATCGGTACACTCGGTGCTTGCCGCCAGAGTCAGGAGGAATCTCTCGTACGAATCGAACCTCGAACTTCACATCCTCTCCCAATAGCGCTCCCACCGAGTTCGTGAGCGAAGAAAGCCGCCCGGGCGGAGGATCGACGAAAGAAACCACCTGCAAGACGATCAGATCCGTCCGCTCCTGGACCAGTTGATACTGGGCCACCCACGCATCTCGCTCGTCTCTAATCTCCTCGTCTATTTCGAACGGGTGAATCATTCGACCGGAGGGCAACACGAAGTGGTCCGCCACTCGGCCTTGGACCGTACGCACTGTCGCATAGGGCAATCCGCACGCGCAGCGTGCATCCCCTTTGGTTACGACATCATCGAGTCTGTATCGGATCAAAGGCATGGCATACGAATGCAGGCCCGTCGCGACGACCTCGCCTCGCTCTCCGGTTATCACTGAATGTCCGTCTTGCACTACCTCGATAATGACGGCATCGTCACACGTATGCATCTCACCGGTGTCTTTGCACTCCCAGGCAACGACATTGAACTCGGAACAGCCATATATATCGTACACCGGCACATCCAATCCCGTCTCGATCTGCTCTCTTTGCTGCTGGGTCAGGACCTCCGCACCAGTCACCACAAACCGGGGACTAATGACTTTCCTGTCGCTTTCACTCATGAGTCCCGCCAAACGCGAAAGGACTCCGGGATAACCATTCAAGACTTGCGGTCGAAGATCCCTGAGCCTTGCAAGGATATCTTCGGGCTCAAGGAGTGTGCTGACTTCCACGGATCTGTAGATGCCTAATTTCCCCAACGCCCTCCCCAGGATCTTGCTATCTCGAACGTCAACCGGTCTCACAT
The DNA here is from genome assembly GCA_039588335.1 of Gemmatimonadota bacterium. Lineage (GTDB taxonomy): Bacteria > Gemmatimonadota > Gemmatimonadetes > Gemmatimonadales > GWC2-71-9. The sequence continues at coordinate 4,023 of JBDGZZ010000045.1, forward strand.
GGCCGACACGCACCATGCGGTCGGTTAGCCGTCTTCCCAAGTAGCGGTGGGCTCGCAGCCGGAAGGTGTGCAGCCAGTTCTGTTCCAACCACGTACGGCGGACAGCGAAAGGTTGCCCTGATGAACCGTTCGTCATCAACACGATGAGGCTCTGGAGATCCACCCCTCGTGTGACTAAGTCACTGGGAGGCTGGACCTGCAGGTCCTTCTTCGACGTTATTGGAACGTGACGTAGGTCCTCAACAGTTCGGATCTTCGCGGGATCGACACCGTGACTGTCGAACAGCTGTCGATAATAGGGGACGTTGGCATAGGCGTGGATTATCAGGCGCCGGAGGCAACTATCTCTGAACGCCTCCATGTCTCCTTGCGTGAGTCGGGGACGCGCGCGCAGGCCTTTCAGCGCACGCATGTTCTCCAAGTAGTTGGAAGCGAGACTACGCAAGAACACTGTTATCGATCTCGGGAAGACATTACCACCGCAGCGTCTGCTGGGCTGAGGCGCCCGTGGGCCCACCCGAACAGTCTCATATACGCCATCTCACCGACCAGTCTTGACCCCCGGCCCCACGTCTTCTGAACCGTGCGTACTGTCGCTACGTTGCCCACGTCTATCGCTCTCCACATGCTGCGGAAGCCACGTTTGCGGGCGAAGTTGAGCCGGGCAGCAACGAGGGCCGACCCCACACCCGTACTTCTTTCCGGTGGTGCGACGTAGAGGTTCCAGCCGTAGGCTGCATTCCCCGGCAACGGAATGGGAAACAGCTCCAGGTCTGGATCAACATGATCGGAGATCCACGTATAACCGATTATCGCTTCGTCCCTCCTTGCTATGAGGCAGTTGCGACCACGATGCGCCGCTCGTTTCATTCGCGCAATCATGCGCCTGTTGGCGACCTCCGAAAAATCTGTCCAGTCATCGTCTTCCGACCTGCGCTCAATCGTCACTCCAGCGGGAACCTGCTCCGCGCGCTCTTCATCCAGTTCTTGCTCAATGACAATCAGTCTGCCGTGACGAAAGACCGGGAAGATGAGTGACTCACGCCATTCCTGGATCAAGCCACCAAGCTTCCGGGCGCTCCAGGCATCCGCCGAATCCAGCACGAACTCACCAATCGCCTGGGGTAGCGAGCGCCCAAGCCGACTCACCGTATCTCCGATTCGAGTCGAATCAAGAAGTTCTCGAGTGAATGGGGCATCACTCCGCTACTCTCGCAACGGCTCTACGACCCTGAACTTCGCCCCCGGTCCCCTGGGGAGTTGCTGCACGAACTCGACGGTGATCGTCAGTGAGCCAGGAATGGCCTCGTCCAATGCCGTCTCGATCGCTCGAGCGGTATCGGCACGGTCGGCACTCGCTGCGGTGACAGCTCGGACCCTGAGGCCATTACGTTGCACCTGTGTCACCTGATAGCGACGCAGCCCGGGAATTTGCTCCAGGGCACAGGTCAGAACGTAGGGGGAGATGCGGCGGCCACCATCCACCAGCAGAGCGTCAGTCTCTCTACCTGTCAGTACCCCCAGCCTGGGGAAAGACACCCCGCAACCGCAGCGCCCAGGCAGCAAGCTACCCCGATCACCGGTGCGGTAACGGATCAAAGGCATTGCCTCATTGACCAGCAATGTGGCGACGATCTCTCCCTCAGTCCCCGTTGGCACAGGCTCACCGTTCTCCTGTAGCACCTCGATCATCACGACATCGGCATTCACATGGAACGACCCTTCCCTGCACTCCCACGCGATTTCTTTGGTTTCCGAACTGCCGTACACGTCGAAGACCGGACAGTCAAATGCTTGCCGCAGATGATCCTTGACTGACTCGAGCAAGAACTCGCCACTCGAGAAAACCGCCCGCAATTGAATCGAGGCGGCCCGACTGCCAAGCACCGATGCAACTTCATATAACGAGGAGGGGAGTCCATAGACTACATCGGGCGAATAGCCAGCCAAACTCTCCGCGATTTGCTGGTGGGGTCGAAACACGCTGATTCGCCGGAAGCGTCCTAGCCGCTCGAGCAAGCTGCGTCCCTCTCGCTCGGGCGGAATCGCATCCAGTAATGCTACCCTGTGATGTGGCCGCAACCCACACATCGCCCGCGCACGGTACTTCACCAAGTATTTCAGAACGGCCCATGCACGCGCGTCGTAATAGACCCGCAACGGTTCTCCAGTGGAACCTGACGAGAGAGACGAATACCAAGATCGAACGATCTGTCCACCTTTGACGGCGGCAGCGCCTGCCGCTTGCAGATCCTGCTTGGATACCGGACGCATCGAACGCAACGCGTGAACTGCGTTCTGCCCTGGAATCCCATCGTCCATATCAACGCCGGCATCACGCATTCTATTACGGTAGAACGGAACGTGTTTGACGCCAGACAGCACTTTACGAAGGCGTTCGACACTCAGTCGTTCCAACTGAGCAGCCGGGAGATTCGGTGCCCGGAGAGCCGACAAGGTCTCCGCCGCCAGCGAGAAGGGTAGGGTCAAGCTCATCGATCGGGAAACGTCGTTACTCAGTACTTCTGGCCCGGTGGCACTCCGGCGAGTACGTCGTCGTACAGTTGCATGTAGCGGTCCGTCGCGAGATCCCATGAGAGCCCACGTTCCGCATCTGCGCGGTTACGTTCGGCCATGTTGCGTCTGAGTGTCTCGTCGGAGGCCAAGCGTGCGATGGCATCGGCAAGGGCTCTGCAATCACCGGGACGCACTAATAGGCCGTTCACCCCATCCTTCACGAGTTCCGGGATTCCGCCGACGTTCGTGCCTACGATCGGCAATCCGCTTGCCATCGCCTCGGCAAAGACGTTGCCAAAGGCCTCGCTCAAAGGCGGCAGTGTGAACAGATCGACTTGTCGATACCGCTCCGCCACCTGTTCTCGCGACATTGGCCCTACGAATTGGACTTCACGGTCCAAACCCATACTCTCGGCAAGCTCACGAAATTTCGCCTCGGCGGAGCCGGAACCGACGATTTCAAGAGAGAAACGATCTCGCTCGAGCAAGCACCACGCGTGCAACAGGTCCGCGATCCCCTTCCTCTCGACAAGGCGCGCGACTGCGATACAGCGAATACGACCTGAGGGAGACCCGCGGCCGTTTACCGCGGGCCGGAAAAGCTGCAGATCTACACCATTGCGAATGACGGAGAACGACCGGCCAGGATCCGCTCGCTCCGCCAACTGACCGAGGGCGCCACAAACGGCTACCACCCTGTCTGCCCGCTTCCAAATCCAGCGCGTCACCGGAAGCAGTAGAGAGTGCGCGATTTGGAGAGATCGCTTTGCCGGATCATAGCCGGGGACGTCTGATCCACGCAGCGAAACTACTACGGGAGTCCCTCCGAGGCCGGCAAACGGCAGAATCGCTCCGGTCGGTAGAGAGAAGAAGAGGTGTGCGATATCATACTGCCAGGTGCGGGTCAGCCGGCGAACTACGGGTAGCGCCGCTTTGAGATATGCCGCTGCACCACCGTAACCGGCTTGGTGAATCCCCTTTCTGCGGCTCCGGACTCGATAAACCACCAACCCATCCCGAGCTTTGTGACGCACTATTCTGGCAGGGTTGGCACGGCCCTGCTGCTCAGGTCCCTGAGCCGTCACGACGTGCACAATGGAGCCCTTGCCCGCCAGACCTTGAGCCAGTTCCGCAGTGGCTACTCCGGCTCCGCCGCCGAGTGGGGGATATTCGTAGTTCAGTAGGAGAATACGCACACGTCGCTCTGGTTTAAGACGGTCTCGCCTGCGAATCTGACAGCCTGCGGGGCAACTCGCCAGTACCATCACATATCGGCATGGCAGTAGCGATGACTCTCTGTTGCAGAGCCCCGACACCCCGAGCAGGTAGCATCTCTCATTCCATCTGGCCATCGTGGTACACAGTCACTACACTTGGCCTGTTTGGCATCTCCGGCTTGTGACGGTTGACAACGCAAGGCACGTACCTGGCATGACTATTGATCCTCGGACGCTTTGACATGCGTGTATGCATCGTAGGAGCCGGCGCGATCGGCGGATTCATGGGTGCAAGACTCGCCCTTGCCGACGAGGACGTAACCCTGATTACGCTCGAACCCACTCTGACCACCATCAGGCAACATGGCATCCGCCTGATAATGAACGACGGGACGGAAGACACTGCCCGGAACTTCACAGTGACTGACGACCCACACGAAGCCGGCGCTCACGACGTTGTGATTCTGGCAGTCAAGGCGCATCAGATCGAATCCGTAGCACCTGCCGTGCCGACATTATCAGAACAGGACGCCATGGTTGTAACGGTCCAGAACGGGATTCCGTGGTGGTATTTCCAGAAACATGGCGGCGAACTCGACGGAATGAGTCTCACTTCGTTGGACCCGAACGGCCTGTGCCAATCCCACATAGACCCCGATCGCATCATAGGCTGCATTGCGTATCCAGCGGCTGCCACCCCAACACCGGGAGTCGTTCAGCATTTGGAAGGTGATCGTTTTCCGGTCGGCGAGCTGGATGGATCAAAGAGTGAGCGGGTAACGGCGCTGGCAGACAGCTTCACTCGAGCGGGGCTGCGATCTCGCGTGCTCACCGATCTAAGAGGTGAGATCTGGCTCAAGGCTTGGGGCAGCGTGGCGTTCAACCCCATAAGCGCACTGACTCGTACAACCCTCGTTCAGATCTGCCGCTTTCCCGAAACTCGAGCGCTCGCCGCTGCTATGATGCGAGAGGCAACCGACATCGCCAATAAGCTAGGTATATCGTTCCGTCATACCATAGAGCGGCGCATTGCAGGTGCCGAGGCGGTCGGCGACCACAAGACATCGATGCTTCAGGACGTGGAGGCAGGGCGAACACTCGAGATCGAGGCCCTTGTAGGGGCGATCGTCGAACTCGGACGGCTAACGAACACTCCAACGCCCGCAATCGACGCCGTCTACGCTTGTACGAAGCTGCTGAACTGGTCTCTGGCAGAACGCCAGCACAACCCGACTAGTGCGTCCACTCTGGCCAATCCCGCGTAGTCCATACTCATGAGTGTGCACCGGGCAAAGAGCGTAATATCCCGTACAATCTCGCTCGGAAGCGAGTACTTCGAATGTTCGAAACCTGCATTGAAGCGACTGTACAAAGGACCCCTTGCAAAACTGGCATACCTATACAGACCTACACTCAAGAATACGGTGTTCATTGGTGTGACTGGCAGTTGCGGCAAGACGACCACCAAAGACCTCATAGACGCGGCACTCGGGCAACAACTTCGAGGATCCAAGAGCCAGGATTCCAATAACCAACTATACGCCGTGACTCGCACAGTACTCTCATTGAAACTCCGGAGCGAGTACTGTGTGCAGGAGCTTGGCGTCAGTGAACCCGGATCGTTCGACGAGTTACTCGGTCTATTGAGGCCGAGCATCGGTGTCATCACCAACCTAGGGAGCGATCACTACAAGGCTTTCAGAAGTATCGAGGCGACCGCGCAAGAAAAAGGAAAACTGATTGAGTCTCTCCCGGTCACTGGAACTGCAGTCCTGAACGCAGATGATCCGGCCGTTCTCGCACTGGCATCGCGCTGCAGGGGGAATGTGGTAACATTCGGCCAGGGACGCGAAGCCTTCGTCCGCGCTGAAGAGGTATCCAGCGCCTGGCCGGAACGACTGTCATTTCACGTTGACCACCGAGGCAATACCTATTTCGTCCAGACCAGGTTGTGCGGTGCACACTGGGTGTCCAGCGTACTGGCTGCTTTGGCAACGGCTGTGAGTCTGGGAGTTCCCATCGAAGTGGCCATCAAAGGCGTCGAACAGGTTGAGCCATGGTTAGGTCGAATGGCTCCCGTTGAGCTTGGCGACGGCGTGACCTTCATTCGCGACGATTGGAAAGCATCGTTCTGGTCAGTGCCGACTGCACTGGAGTTCATGCGAACCGCGAACGCAAGAAGAAAAGTCGTCATTCTCGGAACTTTGTCCGATTACGGGGGAACATCGAGTCGGAAATACAAGTCCGTTGCGGGGCATGCCCTCGAGGTAGCCGACCACGTGTTCTTCGTGGGCAAACACGCCGAATCTGCCATGAAGCTCGCCGAAGAGATCCGGGGTGAGCGGCTGAGAGCATTTACCACGATAAGGGCGGCAAACGATTTCGTTCAGGATTTCTTGAGGGATGGTGACCTGGTCCTCATCAAAGGCTCGAATTCAGATCACCTGGCGCGCATTGCATTGGCCAGAGAGAAGACAGTCACCTGCTGGCGTTCGAACTGCGGACGTGATCGTGTCCTCTGTGATCGGTGTCTTCTCTTGGACCCTCCCTTCGCGCGGTAACTCCTAACGGGCCCAAGGAGGGCCGGCCCAACGAACCCGCTCTAGCTCCCGAACAAGACTAGCGCTATTAGTGCGAGCCAAACAACTATGAGCACGGTTCGTGGCACCTTGGCTCGGTTACTCAGCCAGTTCTTAATACGCCAATGCAACGGCAATACGAACCAGGGCCAATAGACGAACTTCGCCGCTCGTAGCTCATCCATGCGATACCAGAAGCCAGCCTGCTGAATGCGCACGAGGTAGTCGGCAGCGGTCTCGGTATCATAGTTGAACCGAAACCAGAGCTCGGCCAACGAACGCCCCGGTGGGCCACTTGGATCCTGCTGAGCAGCCGCTATGTCGTCTGCAGTTATGGTCGCACTCGTGAGCACGATGCGCCAGGATGGAGAGGTGAGCTTAGCCAGTTCCTCGAGCGTCTCAGGGGCTCTCACCATAGCCTCCACTCCACCCGCCAGGAAGTCATGTTGTTCTCGTTATCGTCCGCCTGTACGCCGCACCGCTCCACCGCGGCCACTGGCGGGCATGTTATCGACTACGGGGTGCGAGCGAATGATTGACTCAGTCGCAAACGGGGCCACCGGTTGCGGCTGCACTCCCGCAGCGGCCCAACCCAGAGCATTCTCGAACAGACGGTAGAAGTCGCCTCCATACCCTCCGTAGTACGGATAACCGGGCGCCGCCGTGACACCTACTATGCGCTGCCCGTTGGCCTCAATTCGGTAACCGACAAGCGGTGCGTTAGCCTCACAGCCATTACAGGCATCCGACCACCTAGCCAGCACCGTGGTTCCCGGCTTGGCAACCACTCCACCGTGGTAGCTGTCCACCCAAAGCGAATCCAGGCCTTGGGTGATCGGGTGCGCGACGATCGAGGCGACGTCGAGGCTGTCGGCCCTGTACTCGGAGCCCTGCGGACCGAGGAAGGGATCGATGTCTTCCAGTGCTCCCCAGCCAGTCCCGTTGTAGGTCTGATTGTCGCTGCGGTCCTGCCAGTAGAAAGTCCCGAGCACGAGGTTGCCCCCTGATTGGACATATGCCGCAACGGAGTCGCCTACGTTCAGAGCGTTTGAGAAAAGCCCATCCTCATAAAGCAGAACCACCGGATACTGACGCATGAACGCCACCGTCGGCGTCTGTACGGATACGTCCATCGTGTCGAACGTGAGTCCGGGCATGTTTTCGGGAAACGTTTCCAGTATGCTCGCGTTGGCAAACGGTGCGTTGGAAAGCACCAACACTTCACCCGACGCGGCTATTTGCGGTTCCGCTGTAGCCGAGAATGTGACCTGAGGGTTACCGAAACCCGACAAGGTTGCCATAGCCGTTTGCGCGCCCTCGGACAGGCCGAGCGTCCAACTAACCGATGCCAGCCCATCATTGTCGGTGACCGCAGGGGTCTGGCCAAACGATCCTCCGTCGCCGGTGCTGAAGTCGACCGTCGCGCCGGCTACCCCAATCCCATCTAGAGCAGTTACTCGCACCACCAAAGGCTGGGGCAACGCGGCCCCCACAGTGCCGAATTGGTTGTCTCCCGACATCGCCTCAATCGTGCTTGGCACGGGCTCGATCAGGACAAACGCGGTGTCAGCTTGTCCCGTGAGCAGCAACGCCTCGACTCCTACCAGCCCGCGCTCACCACCGGCGACCACGAGGCCGATTTCGGGATCCGGCACCACAGCGCGCATGGCGTCAAGTGAGTTCCACCTGATGGGTGTATCTCCTATCACCGCCCCCGAGCTGTCCAATGCCTCCGCAGCGAGTGTAATGGTGCCACCTGTCGGCACCGTCACCTCTTGCGATAGAATTCGCACCGCAGCAGCATTGGACCCGACGCCCACGTACTCGATCCCCACGTTTACCGCTGAGGGTTCTGTCTGATCTTCAGCGGTGGCAGTCACCTCCAGGGGTCCGCCGACGAAGACGAGCTCGTCAGCAGCCGTATAACACTCGAGCGTGACCCAGAAGGTCTCTACGTCCGCATTGAGCAGGACACTCAGGTTTAAGTCTATGACGCTGTCGCTCGGCTGGACCTGCACTGTAGTGTCCAGCGCAACGCTTGAATCGGCGGTGCGCTCCAACACCACCCGCACGTAGGCGATGTCGAGGATACCGGCAGCCTCGCTCTCGAATGCTGGCACCAACGCCAGACTTGCAACGGCCGACCCGGGTCTCGACGGGTCTCCCAGACAACTGACTACAAGCACTGCGGCCAATAGGGAGAAGGGAGCGATCAAGCTCACCCTGTGGGTCACCTTCGACCGGGTTCTAATCAACGAACGCAAAGCAGTAAGTCCCACGGTCTCCTCCAGCTGAATAACGGACGCGGACGGGTAGTCATGTCTAGTAGCCGGATGTGGTACAGCTACCCGTGGGTGCGCAAGAAAAGGGCCAGCCCATCGATGATGACCAAGCTGCTCTCCGGTACACCGGGCTGCAAGAGTAGCGGTCGCGCAACACCAGCTCTCGTATCGGCCCCGAGCCTCGATCCGTTTTCGGGCCGCCCTGCGCCTCATCCAGGTACAAGCGAGAGAACAGGCCGGAGATGCCGGCTGACGACACTACCCAGCAAGGAGAGTCCAAAATGAGTATCCCAACGAAAAGACGGGTCCGGCAGCTCGGGCTAGGTGTGATCGGGGCAGGTTTGGTACTGGCCACGATGGCCATGACCGATAGCGGCCGAGATTCGGCTTCCCTGCGAAGGGTAGCACGAGCCGACACGACCGTGTCGATCGACCTTGCGTTCATTACGCACTTGGACGCAGACCTGCCCGAGCAAGATGTCTACATCGAGCGGGTACCTGGTTCAGGCGAGGTGTGGCGAGTCACCAAGGGCGACAACGACATGACCGCCCAGTTGTACAAGACGGCTACCGAGACCAAGCACAATCCGTTCGATCCGAAGGCTGTCGGCCCGCACCCCCAGGGAGAACCACTTGGCATGACACTCGGCCAGTGGCTGCGACACCAGGGCACCGGCACTTACACCTGCGTGAGCGGCGAAGGCAGCCTCGAGGTTTCCTTCACCGGTCTCGTTCCGAACGGCGTCTACACCATGTGGCACGCGTTCATGGCGATGCCGCCAACCGAGCCTTTTTCGGGAACGCTCGACATACCCCTTGGCGCGCGCGACGGATCTGAGAGCGTGTTCCAAGCAGACGGCAACGGCGAGGTCGCTTTCGTTCACCGTTTCAAGCCGTGTCTGGAGATGTCGGACGTCTGGACCACGTCCATGCTTGCGATCAACTACCACAGCGATGGCAAGACGTACGGCGCCCATCCCGGTGAGTTTGGTTACAACGCGCATATCCCGCTGTTCTTGATGCTCCCAAATCGGGAAGGAATCGAGTAACGGCTGCAAGAACCGTTCGGCACACTCGCCGGTTCGGGTGTGCCGTTCGATTCCAGCGAGGTGAAGTATGAATACCTTAACGAGCACAAAGAGCCTGGTCGGACTGGCCGCAATCAGCGTGATGGCGGCGGCGGGGCACGTGACGGCAGACGACGTGCGGCCTCCCGTCGGACTGCCGGGCCCGATCACCAGTACCGATTACTACGAAGCCGGGCATATAGCACCAGAGAAAGTCGAACTGGGCCGCCTGTTGTTCTTCGACAAGATCCTGAGCGGGAACCAAAACATCGCGTGTGCAACGTGCCACCATCCGGAGTTCGGTACGAGTGACGGTGTAGCCTTGGGACTTGGTGAAGGCCCGGCAGGTTTGGGAACCGAGCGCCGAGTTGGGAAAACGAAGGCTAGCGCGGTTCACGGTAGGATACCGCGTAACTCCCCTGCCCTTTTCAACCTCGGAGCGGAAGAGTTCACCCGTCTCTTCCATGACGGCCGCGTTGAGACTGACACGAAGGGATACTACGAAGGTGGATTCATAACCCCCGCCAAGTGGAAGCTGCCGCAGGGCCTGGACAACGTGCTCGCAGCGCAAGCGATGTTTCCAGTTGCTTCACCAGCGGAAATGGCAGGTCAAAAAGGTGAGAACCCTATCGCCGATGCGGTGTCACTCAACAACGTGGCTGGCCGTGGCGGTGTTTGGGAACAACTCGCCGCACGACTACAGGCGGTTCCCGAATATGTAGAACGGTTCAAGCAGGCGTTTCCAACTGAAGTTGCTGATGTGGAAGACATAACGTTCGTACTTGCCGCCAACGCGATTGCGGCGTTCGAGGCTGAAGCTTTTCGAGCCGACGATAGTCCCTTCGATCGCTATCTACGCGGTTCCCACGAGAGCATGAGCCGCCAAGAACGTCGGGGCATGGAACTGTTCTACGGGGAGGCAGGGTGCGACAACTGCCACTCGGGTGCTTTCCAGACCGATCACGAGTTTCACGCCATAGCGATGCCACAGATCGGGCCAGGCAAGGCGGACGGCAGCAATGCGGATTACTGGCGAGCCAGCGGCGAACGGGCCTTTCTCGAAGACTTTGGCCGCGGGCGCGTAACCGTTCGCCCTGAAGACGACTTCAGGTTCCGTACGCCCTCGCTACGCAACGTCGAACTGACTGGCCCCTGGGGCCACGACGGCGCTTACGATGTTCTGGAAGATGTCGTGCGCCACCATCTGGACCCGCTGAGGTCGCTCGGGCGCTACGTCGCCGACGAAGACGAGCTTCCTCAACTGGGAAGAGTCCTCGAGCTGATAGCGCAAGGATCCCACTTGAGCCAGGGATGGTTGCCCGATCAGCGACTCGAGGGGTTCCTGATGCGTGACGCGTGGGTGCAACAGCACTCCGAACTTCGCGCGCGCATAGCTACTGCCAACGAACTCGCGGCGGTCGAGTTGTCAGATGAGGACGTCGAAGATCTGATTGCATTCCTGCGCAGTCTCACCGATGCCGAATCGCGCGACCTCTCGAACATCGTACCGCGAAAGGTGCCTAGTGGACTTCCCGTCGAGAATTGAACCGCGGTTGAGAAGAAAGGAGAAGAATCTCAAATGCTGGACTCTGACAAGAACGACCTGATGCGACGCCTCGACCGTTTGGATGCAAGCACTACGGCCTGGATGGCACGCCGCGGGGTCACATGTCTTCGCGCTTCACTGGGCGTCGTATTTCTCTGGTTCGGCGCTCTCAAGCTGTTCCCGGGATTGAGCCCAGCGGAGGGACTCGCCGGGCGGACGATTCTGGTTCTCACAGCCGGGCTCGTTGAACCAGCAGTGAGCGTTCCGTTGCTGGGAGTCTGGGAGTCGCTCATCGGCATCGGGTTGCTCACAGGTAGGGCCTTGCGACTCACTCTGGTGGTGCTCTTCGTACAGATGAGCGGCACCGTCACTCCACTCGTGCTGTTCCCGAGCGATGTATTCGCAAGCGGGCCGCTTGTTCTCACCATGGAGGGGCAGTACATCATCAAGAATCTCGTCCTCGTCAGCGCGGCGATCGTGGTCGGCGCCACTGTGCGTGGAGGGCGGCTCAAGGCCGAGCCCACCGGCGAGTATGCTCGCCCGCTCACGGCGAGCGGCGTGTGACCGGCCGGCGACGTCTCGGTTCGTGCAGCGAGCCCTGCACGTCTTGGCGTTTGGGGCTTTTTTCTTGACGTACCTGCCGCGTGTCCAATTGATCTCCCGCCTCAAGCCCTGAGATCTCCGTCACACACTCATAACGGCCAGAGACCCATATTCCGGAGTCTGTGTATACTCAGTAGTCGGAGCCGGCTGGTCTCTGTGTAAAGCAGACTTGGCCGCCCGTCATTACACGTTCGTAGGGGGATCCGTGATGTATCTCAAGGACGTCGCCGCACTTCTAGTTGCCGTGGCCGGGCTTGCCTGCACGCCGACTGATGGTAATGACGATCTACCGACCGACTCGACTCAGCCACCGAGCCCTCAGGCTTCCCTGAGCGCGCAAGTGCGCTCGCCCGAGTCCGTCTGCAGCAACCCGGCTGTCATTCTCTGCGAAGACTTCGAGACAGACAACCAATCAACATGGAGTGACTACGAGGACAATGGATTCATGGTGGCAACGGATGAGGCACTGAGTGGCTCCAATTCGATGCGGCAGCATTATCAGCTGGGACAAGTCGATGCCGGTTGGCTGGCGTGGTTCTTCGGCGATCATCCACTGGGAGGTACCCGCTCAGGAGAGAGCTTTGAAGAAGTCTACTTTCGTTGGTATCACAAGTTTCAGGCTGATTGGCCGCCGACTAGATACCCCGAGAAGATGGCGCGGGTGCGCAGTCACTACGTGGACTGTGGTTGGTGTTTCACCTGGCTAGAACATTTTTGGCTGCGGGAAGACGGGACCGCCCTGTCCGATCCAGTGAGTAACATCGCGGCACCCAGTGGCACCGTCTTCTCGTCCGAACGCTGGCTCGGGACTATGAACATGAATCTGAACTTAGCAGACCACGGTGACAATTGGGTTTCTCTGGAGATGAGGATCAGGCTGAACACTCCCGGCCAGAACGACGGTCGGATTACGTTTTGGGGCAACGGTCAAGTAGTGCTGGACCGACAAGACGTGAACCTGCGCGGCGCGTACACCCAGACAACGATCAACGTTGCTATGATCGACACCTATTGGAACGAAAGCTCACCGGTCGAGGGGTTGCGCCGTTGGTACGACAACGTGGTCCTGTCCACGCAGCCAATCGGATGCGCCGTTCCCACGATCCAGAAGTCGGCCCTCACCGGACAAACTGCATGGGAAGTCGAGGTTGCAGTGGACACGCCGGACCACCCAGCAGTGTGGAGTTCCGGCACAATGACGAACGCGGACAGCGAAATCCAACTTTCGGACGACACGGGAACGTTTGCGCCCGGGCGTGGTCAGTGCGTAGGTCCGGACGACGGACTGGTGATGCGTGCGAGGCATCAAACCTCGGCCGGTTGGTCCGAGTGGACGGAGTGGGTCAGCTTGTTTTGATGTAGAGGTAGGATGCTTCTTCCCGCGGGGACCCTGGTTCAAGAAATCACGTAGGCCCCCGTTCCAACAGCGATGAGCTCGCCGGATTCGTTTGCGACCTCGACTCGCGCCACGGCAATTCGTCGACCCGTGCGAAGGTTGTGTCCCGTAGCCACGAACTCGGCCCCCTGACCCGGTCGCAGGAAATCGACGCGCAGGTCAATGGTACCCAGACGCTCGAACTGCCGAAGTTTCTGATCGATCGAATCGTCCACCAAGTTGCGCTGCAGACCCAGGAACGCAGTGAGTCCACCGGTCATATCGATCACCGCAGAAATCACTCCGCCATGAAGGGATCCGCGCACGTAATTGCCGATGAGCTCGTCGCGCATACGGAAAACGACCTGGGGTCTCTCACGGCCGAGCGTTCGGATCTCCAGACCGAGTACCTGGTTGAAGGGGATGCGTGCAAAGATCTCCTGAACTCGAGGCAGCATGCCATCGCTGCCGGCTGCGTCCGCAGTGTTCATGGTTTCACCTAGAATCGATCCGCATCGACATCCCGGATGAACCGAAGCAAACCGTCGAAATAGATCTCTTGATCGTCATACTGCGCCATGTGGCTACCGTTGGGACAATATAGATATCGACCGCGCTGCACGGCTCCAGCCATCCACTCCATATGCTGCGGATCCATGGTGTCGTATTGTGCACCGATCACCAACGTCGGGACCGTGATCAAACCGAGATCTCCCGCGCGATCCCATTGGTCCAGCTTGCCACTGGCACCCAGCTCACTCGGACCCTGCATCGGCACATAGACGGCCGGGTTGAGATGTTTGAATGCCCGATTCACCGGATCCGGCCATTCTGCGGCGGGCATGCGCAACAGGTGATCGACATAGTGATGTTCGATCAATAGCTCCATGTACCGCGGGTTTTCGTAATCCTCTGCGGCCTCGTATCCCTTGATTTCGGCCAGAACGGCCGGGTCCATGTCTGCCATCAACACCGTCTCGGCGTATTCGTTGTATGCCGGGATGCTAGCCATCATGTTCGAGATGATGAGACCTTTGAGATGTTGCTGATGCTGCAAGGCGTATTCTATGGCCAGAAGGCCGCCCCATGACTGGCCGTACAGATAGAAGTTTTCCGCTGTCAAGCCGAGAGCCTGCCTGACTTGCTCGACCTCGTCAACGAACCGCGGGATCTCCAACAACTCTGGCTCGTCCGGTTGATCGCTGTAGTACGAGCCGAGCTGATCGTAGTAGTAGTACTCAATGCCGGCGGCTGGGAAGAAACTGTCGAACGCCTCCAGGTACTCGTGAGTCGCACCCGGCCCTCCATGCAACAGCAGCACTTTGATCGAGGGGTTGTTTCCCACTCTCTTTGTCCAGACACGGAACGTCCCCACCGGCGTCTCCACCGGAATCAAGCGCACGCCGCCGCTCAATACGTCGGTCCGGCCCGCATTGTCGAAATAGTCCTCCAATGTCTGGCGTGAGGAAACATCGACTTCGCAGCCAAGCAAGACCAACGCCCCCAATACCGGGGCTATCAGGGTCTTCATGAGACACCTCCTGTACGATGGGCCAGCCTCAAAGAATCAGTCCTTCATCACCCGGTTCGCTTCGGCCAGCCGCTCGGGCGTCCCCACATCAATCCATTGGTGGGCCGAAACGTCGACGGGGAGGATGATGTTGCCCTGTGCTGCGAGTTCCAGATACAACGTAATGATCGAAAAGCTTCCCACTCTATCGCTCAGTTGAAAGACTCCGGGCTCTACTACGTGAATTCCAGTGAACGAATAGCGCCGCAGATTTCCGACCGGCTCCCGCACGCGGTGAGATTCCTCAGCAGCACGGTCACTCCCTTTGTTCTCCCAACCCAGCAGCCCCAGCTCATCGAACAGGAGCTGGCGACGCGCATCCCGTGTCTGCACTGCGAGCGACGCTATGAAGTTCCCTTCCGAACGCCCCCTCTCCGCGAGATGCGCGGCTCGCAACTTCTCCAGCGGAATCCGGGATATCACATCTACGTTGTGAAGCAGGAACGGACCGTCTTTCTCGAACAGGTGGGCGGCGGCGAATAGTCCCCCTCCGGTATCGTAGGGCCCGTCGGGCTCAGGTGACACGGCGATGTCTACACCAGCGGGAGTGTTGTTCTCGAGAAAGGCCAGGATCTGCTCATCATGGTAGTGAGTGTTGACGATGATCCGAGTCACTCCCGCCTCGACCAGACGGAGCACCACGCATCCGAGTAGAGGACGGCCGCCAACTTCCACCAGCGCCTTGGGTATCCGATCGGTCAAGGGCCGGAGCCTAGTACCCGCGCCGGCGGCGAGTATCATCGCTTCCATCACAACTTCCCGTGAACGAGCTGAACTGCGACGTGTGGATAGCGGGTGCACAGATGTCCCGCCAACTTCCGGGCCATGAAGACCGATCGATGCTGCCCACCCGTGCAGCCGAACGATACGGTCAGGCTCGTGAACTCCCGGTACAAGTATCGTTCTATGTGCGCTTCTACGATTCCCCTCACGTTCTCCCAGAACTCCTGCACCGGTTCGGACCGCTCCAGGTAATCCACCACCTGATCCGACTCCCCGGTAAGCTCTCTCAAGTCCGTACGCTCGTGAGGATTGGGCAGAGCCCGGCAGTCGAACACGAACCCCCCTCCGTGTCCCTTCGTGTCTGACGGGTAACCGTCCTTGTACGAAAAACTCTGGACCAGGACCTCGAGGCTGCTTTGCGAGGCGCCCGGCGACTCCGGCCGGGCCCAGCGATCTACAATTCGGCGAAATACGAGTTCCAGCTCCGGAAGCTGGATCGGCAAGCCCATACGCAACAGGGTGTCCACGTTCTTCGCCGCATAGAACACGCTCTCGAGAAAACGTCTCTTGCGCTCGAAGAAACCGCGGTACCCGAATGCGCCCATGGCCTGCATCAGCCGCACCATCACGAATCCGCCGTATTGATGTCGGAAGAGATCGCGATCCACAGAGGCGTGCTCGCTCAGAGCGTCGAGATAGTGTTCGAGTAGCTCGTCGCGCAGTGACTGTGGGAGGTTGGCCTTGGCATCGTACAACAGAGAGGCGACATCGTATTGCAGCGCGCCCTTCCGTCCTCCCTGGAAATCGATGAACCACGGCTCGCCGGCGTGGATCATGATGTTCCTGGATTGAAAGTCGCGGTACAGAAAGAAGTCGGCGTCGGCCTCGAGCAAGAGTTCGGTCAGGCGACTGAAGTCATCTTCCAACCGCTGCTCGCTGAACGGAATGTGCGCCAGTTTCAGAAAGTGATACTTGAAGTAGTTCAAGTCCCAACGTATCGACTGCCTGTCAAAAGCCTGGCGAGGATAGGCAAGGCGATAATCGATCACTTCGTTTCCCTGCACCTGGAAACGGGGCAAGATCGAGAGCGCCTTGCGAAACAGTTGTTCGGCTTCGGCGGGAAATTCGCCTTCCCCACATTCGACCCGTGCCGCCGCTAGCGCCTTGAAAAGCGTGGTGTCACCCAAATCCTGCTCCAGCCACACGCCAGCTTCCCGATCCTCACGATAGATCTCGGGTACCGGTAGACCCACCTCACGAAACGCCTTGGCAAAAGCCAGGAACGCGCGATTCTCGTCGCGATCCGGACCGATAGCCCCGACGACCGTCTGATCGTCGCCCCACACCAGGCGAAAGTACTGGCGAGTGGACCCGTCGGCCGCCATCTCGAGGATGACCTCGGGCCTGTGGCCGAAGTGTTCCTCGAACAGCCCAATGAGTCGTTCCTTCATTCACCTCTCCAAGCGGTTACACCAACACGATACCTCGTACACAATACCTCGGCGAGTGCAGGCGACGCCATGCGTCGCCCCGACCGTCGCCTCCTCGGTTACATTTCAAGCTTCTTTCACGGAGGCCCGCAGATGCTTCCTTCAAGTGCTCGCCGATTCTCGATCCTGACTATCATCGTGCCGCTCCTTATGGGGCTTTTCGTGACATCCCAGCAGGCAGCTGCCCAAGGCACCCGCATGCTGCGCGATCCGGATGTGGGTCCGAATCACATCGTATTCGTCCACGCCAACGACATCTGGTTGACTGGTAGAGACGGTGGCGATGCCTTGCGCCTTACCAGCTCGGACGGCGCCGAGACCGGACCCGCATTTTCCCCGGACGGCAGGTGGATAGCGTTCACCGGCCAGTACGGCGGCAACACCGACGTTTTCCTGATTCCGGCAACCGGCGGCGATCCCCGGCGCCTCACATGGCACCCCGGGACCGACGTCGTGCAGGGCTGGACCCCGGACGGCCGCATCCTGTTTCAGTCCAGTCGCGGCGGTCAGCCCACGCGCCTTTGGCAGTTCTACACGGTGGGCATCGACGGCGGGTTCCCGCAGATGCTGGCATTACCCCAGGCCTACCAGGGCGAGATGAGTGCCGATGGCAACTGGATTGCCTACCAGGAGATCGGATACTGGGATCCCGAGTGGCGCAATTACCGCGGCGGACAGGCACAGCCGGTGAGCGTGGTCTCCACCAGCGACTGGGAACGCTCGACACCGCCGTGGGATGGGGAGCGGCACATGGCTCCCGTGTGGTTGGAGGGTGTGATCTACTACATGTCGGAACGCGATTGGGCTAGCAACGTTTGGTCGTGGAACCCGAGCACGAACCAGGAAACCCAACTCACATTCCACGCCGATTTCGACGTAAAGAGCCTCGGCGCGGGACAGGGTGTGGTGGTGTACGAGCAGGGTGGCTACCTACACGAACTGAACCCCGCCACGGCTGCCACTCAACAACTCGTGATCAACGTGGCCCGCGATCTCAACTGGGCGCGGCCGCGGTGGGAGGAAGTACCTGCAACCGGGCTGCGCGATGCTCGTCTTTCCGCCACGGGCAAGCGTGCCCTGTTCGAGTAGTTGGCGCAACATTACGCGCAGCCCCGGCGTGGCCGATCGCCACGCAGTGTGGTCGCCGGAAGGCGACAAGATCGCGTGGTTCAACGACGACGGAGGCGAATACGGATTGATGATCGGCGACCAGGACGGCAACAACGCCCAGCGCATCGACATCCCCGATCCGACATTCTACTTCGTACCGACCTGGTCGCCCGACGGCACACGACTCGCCTTTACCGATACCGACTATCGCGTGCTGATCGTCGATCTGGCTTCCGGCAATCTCACTCACATCGACACGGACCGTTTCGCCCACCCGCAGCGAACCATGAACCCTGTTTGGTCACCCGACTCGCGTTGGATCGCTTACTCCCGCAGGTTGGACAATCAACTGCGCGCGATCTTCGTGCACAACAGCGAGAGCGGCGACACGCGCCAACTGACCGATGGCATGGCCGACGCGATAACGCCCGTATGGGATGCTTCGGGTAAGTACCTCTACTTCCTGGCATCTACCGATTACGCACTCAACACCGGGTGGCTGGACATGACGTCATATGACCGGCCGGTAACGCGGGCGTTGTACGTAGCGCTGCTACAGGAAGGGGAGGCATCACCGTTCTTGCCCCAGAGTGATGAAGAGACAGTAGCGGAAGAGGAAGAAGAAGAAGATGAGGAAGAAGACCGACCGGCCCGAGGTGCACGCGGAGGCGGAGCTACCGAGACACCCGAAGTCACCATCGATTTCGCAGGTATCAACCGGCGCATCGTCGACGCCCCGGGTCTGCCGCTGCGCAATTACCAGGGACTGGTCGAGGGACCAGAGGGCCGCGTGTTCGTGGCTGAGGCGATTCCCAACACCAGGGGCTTGAAGCTGCAACGTTACACTTTGGAGGACGCAGAGGCAGAGGACTTCCTGGAGGGCGTGCTCGCGGCTACGGTGTCACCCGACAGGAAGAAGTTGATGTACCGCTCGGGCAATAACTGGGCCATCGTGAACACTGGTGGCGCCGCGCCACTTGGCAATAACGGACGGTTGTCACTGAACGGAATGCGCGTGCGCGTAGAGCCGCGCGCCGAGTGGGCTCAGATGCTACGAGACGGATGGCGCTTCATGCGTGACTTCCTCTACGTGGACAACGTTCACGGCGCACCGTGGGACGCAGTGTGGGGCTGGTATAGCGATTGGCTCCCGCAGGTAAACCACCGGTCCGACTTCAATCATCTGCTCGACATGCTCTCAGGCGAAGTCGCCGTAGGACACTCCTATGTACGCGGTGGCGACTATCCCGACTTGACCAGCCCGCACACCGGGTTGCTCGGCGTGGACCTGGAGCAACAGGACGGCGTCTACCGTATCACGCGTATATACACGGGCGAGGATTGGACACCTAACCTGCACGGCCCTCTGGCCATGCCGGGCATGAACGTGAACGAAGGCGATTACCTCGTCGCCATCGACGGGAGACAACTCAGGGCACCCACCAATCCGTTCATGCTGCTCGAGGGCACGGCGGGACGCACCATCACCGTGAGCGTGAACGACACTCCCTCCATGGACGGCGCGCGCCACATCGTCGTACAGCCCACGTCGAGCGAGAACCAACTGAGAACCTGGGCCTGGGTGGAGCAAAACAGGCAGAAGGTGTACGAGATGAGCGACGGCCAGCTCGCCTACGTGTGGCTGCCCAACACCGGTCGCGGCGGGTACACCTACTTCAACCGCATGTATTTTGCGCAGCAGCACATGCAAGGTGCGGTGATTGACGAGCGTAACAACGGCGGCGGTTCAGCGGCCGACTACTTCGTCGAGGTGATGGGCCGGGAACTCACCGGCTACTTCAACTCCCGCGCGGGTGACAGAAAACCGTTCACCCAACCCATGGCCGGGTTGTGGGGCCCCAAGGTGATGATCATCAACGAGCGCGCCGGCTCCGGTGGTGACCTGTTACCCTATCTGTTCCGTTTCAGGGAAGTTGGACCCTTGGTAGGCACGCGCACGTGGGGCGGTTTAGTCGGAACCTGGGATACACCGCCACTGTTGGACGGCGGCAGGTTCGTGGCACCGCGCGGTGGGTTCATCGACGTGGAGGGCAATTGGGCAGTTGAAGCAGAAGGCGTAGCCCCCGACATCGAGGTCCGTAACGATCCACGACCGGTGATAGACGGTCGCGATCCGCAACTCGAGGCCGCGGTGCAAGAAGCGCTGCGGTTGTTACAGACCGAGTCG
>JBDGZZ010000046.1:0-21598 GCA_039588335.1 Gemmatimonadota bacterium
TGGACGGTGCGTTGCCCGGTCTGGTCGATTGCCTGGAAGATGATGACCTCATGATCCTGAGCGCTGACCACGGCAACGATCCGACCACCGAATCGACGGACCATTCGCGGGAAAGGGTGCCTATCTTGGTGACCGGACCTGGTGTATCGCCGGTCAGTCTGGGTACCCGAAATACGTTCGCGGACATCGGAGCGACCGTAGCTGAGTATTTTAAGCTGGCCCCGTTGGTGGGAGATTCCTTCCTCTCGGAGGTGGCGCCGTGGACGACAGCCTGATTGCGGCGGCGCGGGGGGCCCAGACCAACGCTCATGTGCCGTACAGCCGATTCCCGGTGGGCGCGGCGCTACGAGCGGAGGATGGGCGGGTGTTCACCGGTGCGAACGTGGAGAACGCATCCTATGGGTTGGCGAATTGCGCTGAGAGAGTGGCTGTGGGTGCGGCCATAACCGCCGGCGCGCGGAGATTCTCCCGGCTTGTAATTGTGACGAATTCTTCACCGCCTGCCGCCCCCTGCGGGGCCTGTCGCCAGGTGCTGAACGAGTTCGGCCGAGACCTGGTGGTGGAGGCAGTGGGGCCGGAAGGGTCGCGGAGCTGGCGTCTGGAAGAGCTACTGCCAGACGATTTTGGGGTGCATGACCTCACACGATGAGATTGGGATGGGTGAACGGATCTCTTTGTTCTTGAATTCGATAACACGACCTAAGGCCGTGCTCGCAGTGACCGTGTTCGCACTGGGGTGTGGGGAGAAGGTGGTGGCGCCCGCTGTGTGTCCGGACTTCTGCCCTGCGACTACACTCGAGGTGCTGGACACGCTGTTCACGACAGCCATTGTGTTGGACAGCGCATACCAGGGGTACGCGGTACCCGACTCTTCTGGTCAGTTTCAGATCGGTGCTGATACCGCCGTCGAGAGCCAGGGAATCTTCCGGTTCCGCCCGTTTCCTGACACGATCCGGGATGTCGTGGACCTCAATCGGCCGCTACCCGTAGTGGGTGTCGATTCCTTCCGGCTGTACCTAGCGATGGCCAAGAGATCGACGGACACGACCGGACCCGAATTGCCAGTCTACCGGTTGCCGTCGGATGTGGACGTTTCCACGACCTACCAGGATCTGCAGCCGTTTTTCGACGACAGCACCGAAATCGGAGTGGTGGAGCTGATCGATACGGTGAGCTTCGGCAGAATCTCGACGGTCCTGCCGGGTGACGCCTGGGGTGCGCTATCATCCGATACCGGCGTTGCGCTCGGCTTGGGCTATCGATCGGCGGAGCCCGGTTTCGTGGACGTCGTGACTGCGGATAGCACGCTTGCGGCCACGCTGCTCGTCCGGTTTGCGCAAGTCGATTCGGCTGATGGTGCTCTGGCGGAGAGAAGTGACACGGTGGTCATCGATTTCGATACGTTCGTGTTTCCGCCCCCTCCACCGAAAGACCCTGAGGTGCTGGTAGTAGGTGGTGCCCCAGCGGCACGAACGCTCTTGAGAGTCGATTTGCCGACCCAGATCGTGGATTCCTCCAGTGTCGTGCGGGCCACGTTGCTCCTGGTACCGAGCGAGCCGGTGTACGGTATCGCGGGCGATTCGGTGTTGATCCAGACCCAGAGTCTCTCGATAGACGTGGGCGCGAAGTCACCCATTGTGGCGCCTGCGACCGACTCGGTCGGGATCGGGAATACTCTCGTACCGATTGGCTGGGCCGACACGGTGAGCGTAGACGTTACCGAGCTGGTGCGGGTGTGGAGGCCGCTTCCAACCCTGCCTCGCACCATATCCATCCGCGTGCTGCCGGAGGGTGCTTCCATGTCGGAGTTTCGATTCAACTCGAGCAGAAGCGGTTTCGGCGCTCCGCTGTTGCGAATCACCTATGTGCCACCAGTTGTGACGCAGGGAGGCACATGATGCGTAAGCTTTCGGCACTGCTGCTGACCATTCTAGTTGCTGCTCCTAGTGGTGCAACTGCTCAGAACTCTGTCTACGGTGTGTTGGGCATTGGGTTCGTCGGCCGGCCGATAGGGACTCGGGCGCGGGGAACAGAGGGCGGACTCGCTAGTTTTGATCCGGGATCGGCCCTCAACCCAGCTACCGCCGCAGGCTTCCGTCGCCTGGCGATCACGGCCAGCATTGGAACCACCCTGCGTAGTTACGAGGCCGTTGGAGTGAGCGCCGATGGGCTCACCGAGACTCGATCTCCCTTTGGCCAGCTCGCCGGCTGGATACGGGGAACACCGGTCTCGTTTTCTCTCACGTTCTACCCGTACGCGGACAGGACGTATGATCTGGTCACTGCGGATACAACGTTGATTCGCGGTGAGGACGTTGGGATGTCCGACCGAATCAGTTCAGATGGAGCGGTGACGGACATCGGCGGAACTCTGGCCTACCGCCTATCATCGAGATTCAGCCTTGGAGCGGCCTTCCATCTAATCACAGGTTCCACGAAAGCCGGGGCGCGTCGCTCGTTCGAGGACCCTACCTACCGGGCTGCAGTCGAGGAAGTCGAGCTTGGTTTCAAAGGTATCGGGGTATCGGTAGGCTTCATGGGAGTTCTGCACCGCAGGGTCACGATTGCCGCCGCGTTTCGAACCGACAGCGACTTGGAGACCATGGTGGACTCTGTTCCGTTCTCGAAGATCGGACTGCCCATGACTGTGAGCGGAGGGCTCTTGCTTCGCCCTCATCGAGCAGTGCAGTGGGCCACCACCGTATCTCGTCAATCCTGGTCTGACGCAGCTGATGATCTCCAAGAGATCGGCGGCGCCAACGCGTTCGACACGTGGGAGGTTGGAACAGGCGTGGAGATCGGTGGCACACCCACTACGCGGATTCCGCTGCGTGCGGGATTCCGGTATGCGCAGCTGCCATTCGGCCCGAATGAGGATCAGCCTCGCGAGATAGGAGTGAGCGTTGGCTCGGGAGTCCTGTTCGCTGGTGACCGGGCGACTTTCGATTTGAGCATCGAGCGGCTCTGGAGGAAAGGTGGTGGGGCGGAAGAAAAAGCCTGGCATTTCACCTTTGCCTTGACGGCCCGTCCGTGACCCGGGTTTACCTCCATACGTTCGGCTGCAAAGCCAATCAATACGACACCGAGGTGATACGCCAGGCGCTCGAGACCGCTGGAGCGATCGCTGTCGATGACCCGTCTCAAGCCGACCTGGCAGTCGTGAATTCGTGCACGGTGACGCATGTGAGTGAGTCAAAGATGCGTGGTCTTGTACGGCGCATCCGGCGTGAGAATGGCGTTGCCCGTACTGTCGTCACCGGTTGTGCGGCCGAACTCGACAATGGCACGATCGCTTCCTTGCCCGGTGTCTCTCACGTGGTAGGTGGGGCCGATCCTCGCCGGGTTTTGGATGCGCTCGGCCTGGCAAATGATCGGGTCGACCCATTGCTCAGAAGCTTCGAACGTGGTGCGCGGGCCTGGCTCAAGATCCAGGACGGTTGCGGTGAACACTGCACTTTCTGCGCAACCACGCTCGCGCGGGGTGAAAACAGATCGAGGCCTCCAGAGGATATCGTGCTCGAGGCGACAGCCCTTGCCCTTGTGCACGAGGAGATCGTTCTCACTGGAGTTCACATCGGTACATACGGTGCCGACCTTGACGATGGAGTCTCGCTCTCCTCGCTGGCTGAGCGGCTCGTGAACGAAGTTCCCCACGTGCGATTCCGGCTTTCCTCTATCGAGGCAACAGAGATCGACGATCGTCTTGCCGACCTCATGATCGGCAGCCCAGATCGCCTGGCTCCACACATACACGCACCACTCCAGTCCGGTAGCGACGGCGTGCTCAAGCGCATGGGTCGCCACTGGTATTCGGCCCGTACATACCGAATCAGGCTGGAGTCGCTGGCGTCGCGACTACCACAATTCGGTCTCGGTGCGGACGTGATGGTGGGATTCCCCGGCGAATCGGATGCAGACTTTGCGGCTACCCTCGAATTACTGCACGATCTTCCGATTACATACCTGCATGTCTTTCCGTATTCGGAACGACCGGGTGTAGCAGCGGTCAACCTGGGTCCCGTCGTTTCGCCAGTCGTGAGCCGAAGTCGCTCGACCGAGCTTCGCGAGCTTGCGGCCGACAAGGCGCGGTCCTATCGAGCCCAGCGTAGTGGGGAGGTAGCCGATGTGGTGATACTGCGCCGCGCGGAGGGGCAATACGAGGGACTGACCGGCGACTACCTCCCAGCCTATCTTGCGACCGACACGTCACTGCCGGTCCGTCTCAATGCGGAGCTCCACCTTCGGGAAGAGACTCTGTTTGCTGTTCCTCAGTTCGACTGAGATGAAGCGCGTTTACATAGAGACGTACGGCTGCCAGATGAATGTGGCGGATACCGAACTCATGCTCGGAGTGCTCGGTAGGGTGGGGTACGCACCAACGCAAGATCCGTCGCGGGCCGACGTCATGCTGGTGAATACGTGCGCGGTGCGCGACAATGCCGAGCAGCGCGTGATCGGCCGGATGGGCGAACTCAGGCGTTACAAACGGCCGGGTGTCGTGCTCGGCGCAGTAGGCTGTATGGCGCAGCGGTTGGGACAGCAGCTACTAAATGAGGCGCCGCACGTGGACCTCGTCATCGGGCCCGACGGTTACCGGGCGCTTCCGGAACTGATCGAAGGCGCGCTGCAAGGGGGAAGGGCCACCGAAACAGAGTTCAAGTCCTGGGAGCACTACGAAGACGTGCCAGCGCAACGCTCCGACGGAGCCAAGGCGTTCGTCACGGTTCAGCGTGGCTGCGATTATCGGTGCACGTTCTGCATAGTTCCGATGACACGTGGACGTGAGCGAAGCCGTAGACTGGAAGATGTGATTTCCGAAGTGACCAGGATTGTGCATCAGGGTGTGAGTGAAGTGACTCTGTTGGGACAAACGGTGAACAGCTATTACGACGGGACGCACGACTTTGCCCATCTGTTGCGGTCAGTCGGAGTTGTCCCTGGCATACGGCGGGTGCGGTTCACCAGCCCTCATCCGAACGACTTCAGTGATGCTGTGATTGATGTGATGGCGGAAGTGCCGAGCATCTGTGAGCACGTGCACCTACCAGTCCAGAGCGGCTCTTCTCGAGTGCTCAAGCTGATGGGGCGGCGTTACGACCGGCAGAGGTATCTGGAATGTGTCGAGAAGCTTCGCAGCGCGATCCCTGATCTGGCTGTCACGACAGATATCATTGTTGGATTCCCGGGTGAGAACGACGAGGATTTCCTTGAAACCGAGAGCCTCGTTCGCGAGGTCGGGTTCGATGATGCTTTTACGTTCAAGTACTCGCCGCGTGATGGAACTGGTGCGCTGAAACTGCAGGATCAGGTGCCGGAGGTTGTGAAAGGAAGACGGCTGCAGCATCTCATCGCAACGGTGAGGGAGGTCGCGTGTAGGAAGAACGTAGCCTTGGTGGGGGTGACTGAGGAGGTCTTGGTCGAAGGCATTGCGCGAAGGGGAGAACTGTTGCAATGTCGCACTCGGGGCAATAGGGTCGTACTGGTCGGCGGGCCGAAGGAGTGGATCGGTAGCTACCGGCACGTACGCTTGACTGGGACTACGGGTGCGACTTTTACAGGCGTGTCCGCCACAACCGGAAGGGGGATGGCAATCTTGGGGTGAAGAACGTTCTCGAAGAGGCAGTCGCCCGGGAGTACGAGAAGCTGCAGTCCGAGATCTCGGGGTTTTGCGGATGCGAAATGTGCAGGGACGACGTGCTCGTGTATGCACTCAATCGCCTTCCCCCGCGATACGTGTCACAGCCAACTGGCGAGGTGCTCACCAGCGTGACGATGGGATCGGATCAACCCAAAGCCGACATTTCAGTCGTCTTACTCGAGGCTTTCCATCGAGTTGTTTCCGACCCGCGGGAAGGGCACGGATGAACCCGACGCGTTACTGTTGGAGTGATGTGAGATACTGATGGGTCCACCAGTCGTTCAGCTGGCGGTCTCCTACGGGGCCGGCCTTTGGGCCGGCCTCGTTTTTTTGGTACCTACTGCGGCTTTTTGGATCCTGATGCCGACGAGTGCCGCACTGGCTCTGCGCGGGGGATGGCGCAGCGCATTGTTCGGATCGGCCCTTCTGGGGCTGGCCACTGGCAGTGTGGTCGATGCCGGGAACTCGCGCAGCTGCGGTCGGCTCTGGGATCGTGGCTCGCATACGGTGCTGTTGCGAATCCATGATAGTGGTAGCCCCCGGATAACCACTACTGCCACCGTGCTGCACTCGAAGGAACGCTGCGGTGGGTCACTTAGGCTCAGGTTGGAGACAGATTCCGTAGCCGGTGGCTCCCGTGTGCTGGTGATCGGCAGGCATCGCGGAAACGGTGTGTTCCGGGCGACATATGTGCGGGTCTTGTCGGGCGGCCGTTCGTGGCGCTTTGCCTTGCGAGATGCCGTGGGCAGTAGGGTCCAGCGCCTCTACGGTGCGCGCTCGCCGTTGGTGGAGGCCGTAGTACTCGGCCGGCGAGGCAGCATCGACCCCGGCCTGAAGGCGAACTTTGTGAATTCAGGACTAGCCCACATCCTGGCCATCTCAGGCCTCCACGTGGGTGTTCTGGCCGGCTGGTTCTTCCTGCTCGCGCGTCATCTGGGGGGCAAGCGAAACGCCTGGTGGTGGAGTGCCATTGCGGTGTGGTGCTATGTGGCGATGCTGGGTTTCCCCGCTCCGGCGACACGAGCTGCAGCATTCGTCTCCATTCTGGGGCTCGCCAAGGTGCGCCAAAGGCATCCGCCGCCAGGAGCCGTTCTGGCGGTCGCTTTGGTCTTGGTGCTGGCGGTCGATCCGTCGGCGGCCACGTCTGTTGGAGCGTGGCTTTCCGCCGCAGCCGTTTGGGGCACACGCGCCGGGACGGAATCGCTGCCGCGTTTCAGATTGTTGGGGGCCTCGGTTGGGGCGACACTTGCAACGGCTCCCATCACGGCGTGGGTCTTCGGAGCCGTTGCACCAATTGGAGTGATCGCCAATCTCGCGGCCGTGCCACTCGCCGGAGTCGCCGTGCCGGGGATCTTCCTGAGCCTAATAGTGGGCGACTTTGTTGCAGCGGGCACCGGTCTCGTATTGGCGGCCATCGAGTGGATCGCATATATCGGTTCTGCAGTTCCAGGGGGGTACTTATCCGGGGTCCCCGGTCCGACATTTGCACTGCCGTGGATCGTGGTCCTGGTCGCTGCGATTTGGATGCGGCACAGACGACCGTCGGTTGCGGTGATCAGGATCAGGATGTTGTCTGCGGCCGCCGCTGTCTCCTGGGGGCTTGCAGTTCTCTCGATCGGCTCGGTGCGTGAACGATCGCCCGATCTGGTGCTGCACTTCCTTTCGGTGGGGCAGGGAGATGCGATAGCGATTAGGACGCCTCGAGGGTCGTGGGTCCTGATCGACGGAGGGCCCAGGTGGCAGGGTGGAGACGCCGGGCGCAGTGTCGTACTGCCGTTTTTCCGGCGGCAGGGAGTGACCGGGCTCGAGGTGGTGTTCGTGTCGCACGGAGACGCGGATCACCTTGGTGGAGTTCCGGCTGTAGTCGAGGCGCTGGCGCCGGGGCTGGTGTTGGATCCGGGCCAACCGCTGGGAACCGGCTTGTACCTTGAATACCTCGAGGCCTTGGACGGGATCGGATCCGATTGGCGCGCCGCCCGGACTGGTGACGTTGTGACGGTGGACTCGGTGACCTTCGAGGTCATTCATCCATCGAGTCAGTGGGTCGAAGGCCAGTTATCGCCGAATGAGAACTCGCTCGTGCTCAGAGTGAGCTATGGCTGTTTTTCAGCCCTACTGACGGGCGATGTCGGGCAACCGGCCGAATCGGCGATACTGGACCAGGTGGGCCAGGCGGACGTGCTCAAGGTAGGACATCACGGTTCAGCCGGGAGCACGACGAGTGAGTGGCTGGGAGCTGTGAGTCCCCGGGTGGCCGTGATCAGTGTTGGCAACAACACCTATGGACATCCAGCGCCGGCGGTATTGGACCGGCTCGAATCGCGTCAGATTCGGACCTATCGCACGGATCTGGGCGGAGCAGTGACCGTGCGCACTGATGGACGCTATTTTCAGATTGTTCAACATGAACCCAAGGGGCTTACGGAGGCTCTAAGGTGCCTGATTCAACCGTTATTACGATTGAACGATTCTTCCTGGAGCAGGAGCGCCTGCACCCGCAAGCCAGCGGTGAGCTTACCCAGTTGCTCTACGACATCGCTCTTGTTGCAAAGATGATCTCCGGCTACGTCCGGAGAGCTGGATTGGTAGATATTCTCGGTGCTGCCGGCGCCACGAATGTGCACGGCGAAAATCAGCAGAAGCTCGACGTCATTGCAAATGACACCATGAGGCAGATGATTGCCTGGACCGGTCGAGTTTGCGTTATGGCGTCAGAGGAAGATGAAGAGCCGTTCGCGATTCCCGAGAAATACAGTCCGGGGAAGTACGTATTGCTACATGACCCTCTCGACGGCTCCTCCAATATCGACGTAAACGTGTCCATCGGGACGATATTTTCGATCCACCGCAGGATCACTGCTTCGGGCCCCGGCACCATAGAGGACTGCCTACAAATCGGACGCAAGCAAGTGGCTGCGGGATATGTCATACACGGGTCCAGTACTGTGCTAGTCTACACCACAGGACACGGGGTGCACGTGTTCACGCTGGATCCCACCATTGGCGAGTTCCGAATGATCAACCACGACATCAAGACGCCGCCGGTGGGCAAGTACTACAGCATCAACGAAAGCTACTACCATCGCTGGACCAACGGATACCGCCGCGTCGTGAGCGCCTTCAAGGGCAGCGATGGCCCTGACCATCGAAAGAACGCCCGTTACATTGGATCCTTGGTAGCCGATTTCCACCGCAACTTGCTGTCGGGCGGCGTGTTTATGTATCCGGAAGATGACAAGACACCTCAGGGCAAACTCCGTCTTCTCTACGAGGCCGCGCCCTTGGCGATGATTGCGGAACAAGCGGGAGGTGCCGCCACGAACGGCAAACAGCCGATTCTCGACATCGTGCCTTCTGAGCTGCACCAGCGTACTCCACTACTCATTGGCAGCAAGGACGACGTCGCATTCGTGGAGAAGATGATTGCAGAGGTGAACGGGGCGTGACGACGGACCGGTCCTCGCCGTCGGACGTCCGGATCGAGGCCGTGTACCGGCCTAGTGGGCAGTCAACGGCGAATGAGGACCCCGGCGAGTATCCCTTCACTCGGGGTATCCACCCCACCATGTATCGCGGTCGCCTCTGGACGATGCGTCAGTATGCCGGGTTCGGAACGGCAGAGGAAACCAACGACCGGTTCCGTCAACTACTTGCTGCCGGCCAGACGGGCCTGTCGGTCGCATTCGATCTTCCGACACAGATGGGGTGCGACTCGGATGCCCCGGTTGCAGAGGGCGAAGTGGGACGCGCTGGCGTGGCCATCGATACGGTGGATGATCTCGCGCGACTGTTCGATGCAATCCCGCTGGACAAAGTGTCGACCTCAATGACCATCAACGCCACCGCTGGGATACTCCTTGCGATGTACATAGTGGTGGCAGAAGAGCAGGGAGTGGAGAGAGGTGTGCTGCGGGGCACGATTCAAAACGACGTGCTCAAGGAGTACATAGCGCGCGGCACTTACATCTATCCGATCGAACCGTCGTTGCGACTCATCACCGACATCATCGAGTTCGTGTCCCATGAGGAGATGAACTTCAATCCGATCTCGATCAGCGGGTACCACATGCGTGAGGCGGGGGCTACTGCCGTTCAGGAGGTGGCCTTTACTCTAGCCAATGCGATCGAGTACGTAGATCGTGTCACGGCCGCGGGCGTCGACGTGGATGAGTTTGCTCCAGGCGTGTCGTTCTTCTTTGCCGCGCACAACGATCTGTTCGAGGAAGTTGCGAAGTTCCGGGCCGCACGCAGACTGTGGGCCACGATAGCCCGGGAACGCTATGGGGCCAATGACAAGAGCTGTCGCTTGCGGTTCCACACGCAGACGGGAGGTTCTACGCTGACGGCCCAGCAGCCCCTCAACAACGTTGTCCGCGTGGCGGTTCAGGCGTTGGCTGCGGTGTTGGGAGGCACTCAATCGTTACACACCAACAGCTTTGATGAGGCTCTGGCACTTCCCTCGGCCGAGGCGGCGCGGCTTGCTCTGCGCACACAACAGATTCTGGCGCACGAATCGGGAACTGCTCAGACTGTAGACCCGTTGGGGGGCTCCTTCTATGTCGAGTCGCTCACGGAAACGATCGAAGCTGAAGTGCGGAAGCTCCTGGATGAGGTAGCAAAACGCGGTGGCGCAGCACGCGCCATAGAGAGGGGCTTCTTCCAGGAAGCCATCGCGCACTCAGCTTACCTGCACCAGCGCGCAGTGGAGTCGGGGGACCGGATCGTGGTCGGCGTGAATCGGTTCGCTGAGGAGGAGGAGCCCACGGTCGTGCCCGCGCCAGACTACTCCAGCCTCGCTTCTCGCCAGGTGAGCCGGGTGCGTGAGGCTCGGGCAAACCGCGGCGATGGACCGTTCAGGAAGGCAATGGAAACTCTGTCGCAGGCTGCCCGGACGACCGATCGGTTGATGCCGTGCATCATCCATGCGGTGCGAGCCCGTGCCACCGTGGGTGAGATCAGTGACGTACTTCGT
This sequence comes from Gemmatimonadota bacterium, assembly GCA_039588335.1. Taxonomy (GTDB): domain Bacteria; phylum Gemmatimonadota; class Gemmatimonadetes; order Gemmatimonadales; family GWC2-71-9. The sequence goes on from JBDGZZ010000046.1 coordinate 10,611, forward strand.
AGCGCCTGGGGTACATTCAAGAGGCCGGGTTGACCCCTCTATCAGGGCCAACTAGGTTCGCTACTCGATTGTCACCCAGGGCCTGAGCGGATGCCAACGTACCACTACATTTGTCCCAACTGCGGACATAGCTACGACAAGATGCAGAAGATCAGCGATGGCACTCCGGCAGAATGTCCGGAGTGCCATATGCCCGGGGAGCGTCAGATATCGGGCGGCGCAGGCCTCGTCTTCAAGGGCTCTGGATTCTACATCACTGACTACAAGCGGTCAGGCGAGAAGAAGAAAGCAGCCGAATCGGACAAGACTGAAGGGGCACAGGGGAAGTCCTCCAAGAAGAAGGACAAGCCAAAGCCCGGAGCGGACTCCTGACCACCGGGGCCGACCGGCTCCGTGAAGAACTGCAACGTATCGTTGCGTCACTCGGCGTTCCCGATACCGAGATCACCCTGGAACGACCGCGCGATCCTTCCCACGGCGATCTGGCCACCAATCTGGCACTGCAGCTCGCGAAACAACTCAACCGTAAGCCACGCGAGCTTGCAGACGACGTGGTCTCTCGCCTCGATATTGCCACGTCCGCGGTTTCACGTGCTGAGGTGGCGGGACCCGGGTTCATCAACTTCTGGCTAGGTGAGGCAGCTCTCTCAGACGTAGTGCGACAGGTGCTCGGCGCCGGCGCACGGTTCGGTCGCTCCGAACGCGGCAAGAGTCAGCGTGTCAACGTCGAGTTCGTCTCCGCCAATCCTACTGGACCACTGCATGTGGGCCACGGACGTGGCGCAGCACTGGGTGATGCCATCGCGTCACTCCTGACGGCGGCGGGTTATGAAGTTTCTAGAGAGTTCTATGTGAACGACGCCGGAGTGCAGATCGACCGCCTGGCAGAATCAGTCTGGGCCAGAGTGCAACAAGCTGTAGGACGTGATGCAGAGGTTCCCGAGGGCGGCTACCACGGAGCCTACCTCGAGGAGCTGGCACAGCGAATCCTGCAGGACGAGGGGAGAGAATTCGCAGACGCTGCGGAAGCCGACGCTCTCGCCCGCTGTCGTTCGACTGCGATCGAACACCAACGTGAAGAGCAAGACCGCACGCTTCAGGAGTTCGGAGTCGAGTTCGACGTTGTTTACAGCGAGACGGAACTCTACACCAACAAGCTGGTGGACGATACTCTGAACGAACTGGCCAATCGCGGACTCACTTACGAGAAGGACGGGGCGCTGTGGCTCGGCACTGCCGCCTACGGTGACGAGAAGGACAGGGTGCTCAGGAAACGGGACGGCTCCTACACCTATTTCTTGCCTGACATGGCCTACCATCGTGACAAGGCGACCCGCGGATTCGATCTCGCGATCGACGTGTGGGGTGCCGATCATCACGGATACGTGGATCGCATGACTGCCGGCCTCAAGGGGTTGGGATTACCTGACGATTTCTTCAGAGCCGTGTTGGTCCAACTCGTGCGTGTTACGCGGCACGGTGAGGAAGTGCGTTTCTCCAAGAGGTCCGGCACTTTCGTAGCGCTGCGGGATCTGTTCGAAGAGACCGGAGTCGATGCTGCGCGCTACTTCTTCCTCATGCGGAGAGGTGATTCGCAATTCGTGTTCGATATCGATCTCGCAACTCGGCAGTCGGACGAGAATCCCGTGTACTACGTACAATATGCGCACACGCGCATGGCCGGCATACTACGTACCGCGCAGTTGGAACCGGAGACGGTAGCCTCAGACGGTGTGAATCTGTCTCTGCTCTCTGAGACTGACGAACAAGCGATAGTGAAACACCTTGCGGAATTCCCGAAAACCGTGGATCGTGCCGCCGAGGCCTTGGAGCCACACCGCATTGCGGTTTACCTGGAGGAGTTGGCACGGCTGGCGAACGGTTGGTATCACCGGCACCGGGTAGTCGGTTCGGGTGAAGAGTTGGAGCCAGCACGTCTAGTACTGGTACGCGCTATCCAGATCGTGCTGGCAAACGGATTGAACTTATTGGGTGTAACAGCCCCGGAACGGATGTAGATGTGTCACTACTAGCGGTAGGCAGCATTGCACTCGACTCAGTAGAAACCCCCTTCGGATCCAATACAGACGCTCTGGGTGGATCGGCTACGTTCTTCAGTTGCGCAGCGTGCCTGTTGCATCCAGTGCAGGTGGTGGGTGTCGTGGGCAGTGATTTTCCCTTCGACTCAATAGAGCGACTCAGGAGCCGTGGTGTGGACCTGAGTGGAGTGGAACGGAAGGACGGAGAGAGCTTTCGTTGGAAGGGGAAGTACTCATACGATCTCCAGAATAGAGACACTCTGGAAACGAGACTCGGAGTGTTTGCCGACTTCAATCCGAGGATTCCGGAGCAGTTCCGCAGCTCGGAGTACGTGTTCCTGGGCAACATCGATCCGGAGCTGCAGTTGAGCGTGCTGGATCAGATCGAGAAGCCCAAACTCGTGGCATGCGACACCATGAACTACTGGATCCAGAGCAAGCGCGACGTTCTGTTGGAGTTGCTGCGTCGGATAGACGTCATCATGGTGAACGACAGTGAGGCGCGTGAGCTGTCGGGTGACTGGAACGTGTATAGGGCGGCGCGGTGGATACTGGAAAGAGGACCACGGGTTGCCGTGATCAAGCAGGGCGTATACGGTGCGGTTCTGGTGGAAGAGAACAAGATCTTCTACGTACCCGCGTTCCCGTTGGAGGAGGTGTTCGACCCGACGGGGGCCGGTGACTCTTTTGCGGGCGGGTTCATGGCTCACCTGGCACGTACCGGCGACGATTCTGCTGCCAACCTCCGCCGTGCCATGGTTTATGGCTCCGCGATGGGGTCGTTCGCGGTGGAGCGTTTCTCGACGCAGCGGTTCGATGAGATTGGAGCGGCTGAGGTGACGGAGAGAGTGCACCAGTTTGCGGAGTTGGTCAGATTCGAGATAGAGCCGGAGATGGAAACGGCGGACTAGGATGACTACCGACAAATACAAGTCAGCAGGAGTCGACCTGGACGCTGCTGACGAGGCGAAACAGCGGATCAGCGCGGCTGTAGCGTCGACGCAGACGCCGCTCACTCTCAGTTCCTTCGGGTCCTTCGGGGGGATGGTGCGAGTACCGGAGGGCGTCGAGCGACCGGCACTCGTAATGAGTACGGACGGCGTAGGCACCAAGGTCTTGGTCGCAATCCGGGCGGACGTGCACGATACGGTGGGCGAGGACCTGGTGAACCATTCGGTGAACGACATTCTGGTTCATGGAGCGTCGCCGGTAGCGTTTCTCGATTACATCGCTGGGTCGGGTTTGGCGATCGACACCATCGCGGCGCTGGTCGATGGAGTGGCCCGTGGGTGTCGTGCACACGACATGGCTCTGGTCGGCGGTGAGACTGCGCAGATGCCCGACGTCTACGTTGACGGTCACTACGACCTGGCCGGAACCATCGTGGGCTGCGTGTCCGAGTCTTCCGCCATCCATGGAAACCGTATCAAATCCGGCGACGCGATAGTGGGCTACGCCTCGAATGGTCTCCACACCAACGGATACACGCTGGCCAGGCAGATCGTATTCGAGGATATGGGGCTGGGGATCAACGGCGGGTTTCCCGAAACCGGTTCGACGGTAGCCGAGGCATTGCTCGCCGTGCATCGGAGCTACTGGAATGCTCTCCGATCCTCACTGGATCTAGTCAGCGGCCTGGCCCACATCACGGGTGGGGGTATCCCGGGCAACCTGAGCCGACCCCTTCCGTCTGGCTGCGCAGCTAGGATAGAAACCTCAGCCTGGATTGTGCCTCCCTTGTTCCGGGCACTTCAAGAAGCGGGCAACGTGGGCACCGAAGAGATGTTTCGGGTGTTCAACATGGGAATCGGCATGATTGCTGTGGTGCCGCAGATTCACACCGATGATGTGCGTAGCCATGCTGAGGCCGCTGGGGTCGAGACCTGGGTGATCGGTGAGGTGGTGAACGGGGACGGTGTAGAGCTGGTGTGATTGACTCACGAATGACCGAACTCCAGGCCATGAAGCGGGCGCTAAAACTAGCGTTCGAGGGCTGGGGCCGGGTTTCTCCCAATCCTCTGGTGGGCGCCGTGCTTCTCAAGGATGGAGCGGTAGTGGGGCAAGGTTACCACCGCGAATACGGAGCCCCTCATGCCGAAGTGGAAGCACTGTCGTCCTGTGACGATCCCCACGGCACAACCTGCGTCGTGAATCTCGAGCCCTGCTCCCATCGCGGGCAAACACCACCCTGTGCCGACGCCCTGTTGATGAGCGGTGTTGCGCGGGTCGTGTTTGCCGTACAGGATCCCGATACCAAGGCCCGTGGCGGAGCGGAGTACCTGCGGTCCCACGGTGTCGAGGTGGAAGTGGGGCTCGGCCGTGAGGAAGCGGCCGCGGTCAATGCGCCGTTCCTTTGGGGACACGCCAGGCCCGAACGCCCGTTTGTGGCCCTGAAGTTGGCAACATCTCTCGATGGGTTCATCGCGGACAAGTGGGGGAAATCCCAGTGGATAACCGGCGAGGAGGCCCGGGAGCACGTTCAATGGGTCAGAGCCGGATTTGACGCTATCGGAGTTGGGCGCCGGACGGCTGACCAGGACGACCCAAGCCTAACCGTGCGTGGACGAATCTCTCCGAGAGTACCCCCCACCCGAGTAGTCTTCAGCCGCGCTGGCGTCTTGCGTTCCGATATCCAATTGGTGCTGGGCGCTGGCACCGTGCCCACGGTGTTGCTGACCGCACCCAGCTCCAGGAAGACGGCTGAGGCCAGCCTCGCCGGGTCTGAGGCGAGGATCCTGGAGGCCCAAGGCCTCGCCGCCGGCCTCCAGGGCCTGCGAGAAATGGGGATCAGATCCCTCCTCCTGGAGGGTGGATCCGGGTTGGCGGCCGAGTTCCTGGAGGTAGGCCTGGTGGACCGGATCTATTGGTACCAGGCACCAATGCTACTCGGTCAGGGACTACCGGCTTTTCCGGAGGGCACTGCAACCGAGCTGGCTCAGGCCCACCGGTGGGTCCCGACCGAGCGGAAGGCACTCGGTGACTGTAACTTATTAGTGGTGGATCGGGAGCTATGTTTACCGGCATCGTAACGGACGTAGGTAAGGTGTCGGCGGTCGAGCGAGAGGCCGACCGGCTGGCTTTTACCATACAGACATCCTACGCCGACTTGGATGTTGGTGAGAGCGTCGCCGTAGGTGGTGCATGTCTCACCATTGTCGACCGGGGTGACGGTTGGTTCAAGGTCGAGGCCATCGTGACGACCCGAGGTCGTACGTGGTTCGGAGGTCTTCAGGTGGGCGACGAGGTGAACCTCGAGCGGGCCTTGAGGATCGGCGACCGGCTGGGCGGACACTTCGTTCAGGGGCACGTCGACGCGGTTGGCACGGTCAGGCAGGTTGCGAGCAGTGAGGATGCGGTCTTGATCGACATCGAGGTGCCCGACGAGATCGCCGAGCTGACGGTGCCGCACGGATCGATCTCGTTTGACGGCGTGAGCCTCACGGTGAACGCCGCGCCGGAACCCAACGTTGTACAAGTAGCGCTCATTCCCTACACCCTGCAGCACACTACGCTAGGCAGTCTGAAGACTGGCGATCCAGTGCACATTGAGGGTGACATCATAGGGAAGTTCGTTCGCCAGCTGATGCGCGATCGGAGTGGCGGAGCGACCGGAGGAAACTGAATATGCCGTTTGGAACGGTTGAACAGGCGATTGCAGACATAGAGGCGGGGCGCCTGGTAATCGTTGCTGATGACGAGAACCGGGAGAGTGAAGGAGATCTGATCGGGGCGGCGGAGCGCGTGACCCCGGAAATGGTCAATTTCATGGCCAAGCTTGGCCGCGGTCTGATTTGCCTCACGCTGTTGCCGGAGCGCTGCAGCGCTCTGGGGCTGCCCCAGATGACCGACGAGAACAACGAATCGTCGGAGACGGCCTTCACCGTGAGTGTCGACGCGGCGAAACGTTTTGGAATCACAACCGGCATCTCGGCGGCTGACCGCGCCAAGACGATACAAGTCGCAATCGATCCAGCGACCGCGCCAGCCGATCTCTGCCGGCCAGGCCACGTATTTCCCTTGCGGGCAAGGCCTGGAGGTGTGCTGCAGCGGGTCGGTCACACCGAGGCGAGCATCGATCTCGCGCGCCTCGGTGGGCTCTATCCCGCCGGCGTGATCTGCGAGATCATCGCTGATGACGGTACGATGATGCGCAAGGCCGGACTCGAAGCGTTTGCGAAAGAACATGGCCTCACTTTCGTCACCGTGGCGCAGCTCGTCGCGTACCGGCTGCAGAACGAAAGGCTGGTGCATCGCATCGCCGATGCACGGCTTCCAACCCCCTACGGCGAGTTTAAGATCATAGGATATGAAAACGATGTGGACGCCGCTGAACACATCGCTCTCATCTACGGTGATGTGGAGGGTCGGGAAGAGGTCCTGGTACGAATGCACTCGAAGTGTCTGACGGGTGACGTCTTCGGCTCCGCCCGCTGTGACTGCGGCTGGCAACTCCACGCAGCTCTGCAAGCCGTGGCCGAGGCGGGTGCCGGGGTCGTTGTGTATCTCGATCAGGAGGGTCGCGGGATAGGACTGCTCAACAAGCTCAAGGCATACGAACTTCAGGACGCGGGGCATGACACCGTGGAGGCCAACCGGCAACTCGGCTTCGCCCCGGATCTGCGCAACTACGGTATCGGAGCCCAGATTCTCGTGGACCTGGGATTGAGTTCAATTCGGGTCCTCACGAACAACCCGCACAAACTTGTTGGCTTGGAAGGGTATGGGCTGAAGATCGTGGAGCGGGTCCCGATCGTGGCCAACGCTACCACCGAGAACCGTAACTACCTGGCTGTGAAGCGGGACAAGCTCGGCCATCTCTTCTCGCACTGACATGCATGATCCGCTCGCAGGGGGGCGCCCGTTGGAGGGGCGCGCCTTGGTTGTCGCCAGCCGCTTCAACGAAGGAGTGACGCTCCGATTGCTCGAAGGGGCCCGGAGTACGCTCCAAAACGGGGGCTTCCAAGACGACTTCATCGACGTGGTGTGGGTGCCAGGAGCCTTCGAGCTACCAGTCACGGTGCACTGCGGTCTCGCAACAGGACGATACGCTCTAGCTGTGGCCTTGGGAGCTGTCATTCGCGGTGAGACGCCACATTTCGAGTACATAGCGGCGGAGACGGCGCGTGGACTGGGCGAGGCTGCGACTCGCTACTCGACACCAGTCGGGTTCGGGGTGCTCACCTGTGACACGATGGCACAAGCGTTGGCGCGGGCTGGTGGTGATGCCGGCAACAAGGGAGAGGAAGCGGCGCAGGCAGCGTTGGAGACGGCGCAAACGCTGCAGCGTTTCCGAGACGGTGCTCCGGGCTGAGACAAAGACACGCGCCCGGGCACTGCAATTGCTCTACGCCTGGGAGATGCAGGGTGGCGAATCGCTGAGTGGTGTTGCGAGTGGCGTCATGGGTGGAGACCCACGGCGGATCCAAGTGCTGGAGGCGGCCGAAGAACTGGCGATGCAGGTTGTGTCGGTTGTGGAGGAGCTGGACCGTGAGATTGGCGAGACAGCAGACAACTGGAGGTTGGAGCGCATCGGAGCGATTGAAAGAAACATCCTGAGGATCGGCTTGCATGAGCTTATCGCGGCGGAGGTACCGGCCCCGGTATGTATCAACGAGGCGGTCCGACTGGCCCACTGGTTTGCCGGTTCGAAAGCTCCGGCGTTCGTAAATGGAGTGCTGGATACGCTGGCCCGCCGTCTGGGTAGGCTGTGAAGATCCTAGCGGTCAATTGGCTCGACCTGGAGAATCCTCAGGCTGGAGGGGCCGAGATCCACTTCTTTGAGATCTTCGGGCGCCTGGCGCGGCGGGGGCATGATGTGACGCTTATTGCCTCAGGGTGGAAAGGCGCCGAGCCACGCACAACCGTCGACGGGATCGAGGTTCGGAGATATGGTGGGCGGCACACGTTCGCCTTGCACGGGCGGGGAGCAGTGCGACGGGCGTTGGCGGAGGACAGCTACGACGTGGTCGTGGAGGACGTAAACAAGCTACCGCTGTATCTCCCCACGCTGACTCGCCTACCGTTCTATGTGATCGTGCCCCATCTCTTTGGCACGACCGCATTTAGGGAGGCTGCGCTGCCGGTAGCCACCGTAGTATGGCTGGCCGAGCGCCCGGTGCCGCGGGTCTACCGGCGCGCTGCGTTTCACGCCATCAGCGACAGCACGCGGGACGATCTGATCCAGCGCGGAGTGCCAGCAGCGAGCATACGGGTGATCTTCCCGGGGGTGGACGCAGACTGGTTCACTCCGGATGCGGCCGTGCGACGCTACGAGGTTCCCACGTTTCTGTACCTTGGGAGGCTCAAGCGTTATAAAGGGATCGACACGGTGCTCGAAGCTCTCGCGCTGCTGCGAGCCGAAGGGCATGACTTGAGGTTGGAGATTGTGGGCAAGGGAGACGATCTGGGGCGGCTGGAGAGAATCGCACGAGACCTCGACTTGGGCGATTCGGTCAAGTTCCTGGGTTTCGTGTCCGAGGAGGACAAGCGGGTTCTTCTGCGCCGCGCATGGGCGCTCGTGTTCCCGTCGGTCAAGGAAGGGTGGGGCATTGCCAATGTCGAGGCTTCTGCGTGCGGCACGCCGGCCATTGCCTCGAACAGTCCAGGCCTGCGGGAGTCGGTGGTGGATGGTGAGACGGGCATGCTGGTTGCACATGGAGACCGTCGGGCACTGGCCGATGCGATGAGGCGGGTGAGTGCGGAGCCCGAAACTGTAGCGACTTTGGGCCGCAACGGACGGCGCTTTGCGGAGAGCCTGTCCTGGGACAGTGCGGCCGAACAGACAGAAGCACACTTACTGGAGACTATCAACGGTGCCCCAATTGGGCAGAAGGAGTGATGCTACTATGCAGACTATTGTGACGGCACGACACTGCGAGATCTCTGAAGAACTGCGAACGAGGGCCGAGAGCGTAGTGGAGAAAGTAGCGAGGCTCGCAACCAGGCCGCAGAGGGCCGAGGTGATCTTCGACGCCGATCACGGTAACAAGGTAGTTGAGTTGATATTGGGTATGCCACGCGGTCAGACCAAGGTAGCAACGGCAGAAGCCGAGGATTTCACCACAGCTCTGGATCGTGCAGCTGACAAGATCCGCAACCAGCTCGACAAGGAGGCGCGCAAACCGGCCGGTAGGTCACACGCGGTCCAATAGATGGCACTGACAGTTCGGGAACTCTTAGAGCGCAAGCAGCAGTCGCTGGAGCTTGAACCGCTCACGGGAGACGTGGGTCTCGACCATCCCATCACGCGACCGGAGGTGTCGAGTCCCGGCCTCGTGTTGGCGGGCTTCACCGCACGGTTCGTGAGCGATCGGATCCACGTCTTGGGCGAGACGGAGATCGCATATCTCAGATCGCTCGACACCGAAGCACGGCATCAATCCCTGGCCAACTTCATGGGATACGATCTCCCGTGTGTCTTCGTCACCAAGGGACAGTCGGTGCCGCGCGACCTGATCAAGCTCGCAAGAGAACATGGCGTTGCCGTGTTCCGGTCCAAGTTGCGGACCTCGGAGTTCTTTCGCAGGATCACGCCGTACTTGGCGGAGGTGTTTGCCCCCAGCACTACGCTGCACGCGTCATTGGCCGACGTGTATGGGGTGGGCCTGCTGTTCACAGGGCAGTCGGGAATTGGCAAGAGTGAGTGTGTACTGGACCTGGTGGAACGGGGACACCGGCTGGTGGCAGACGATGTCGTGCACATCAGCCGCCGCGCCACCGATGTGTTGATCGGGCAGGCTACCGAGTTGTCGCACCGTTACATGGAGATCCGTGGCGTGGGTCTGGTGGACGCATCGGCACTCTTCGGAATCCGAGCTGTGAGACACCAGAAGCGTATCGAGGTGGTAGTGGAGCTCAAGGAATGGGAGAGTGCAAAGGATGCCGATCGCACTGGGCTCGATGGGAAGACTATTAGCATTCTCGGGGTGGAGGTGCCGCTCGTCGTGATCCCGTTGAATCCGGGCAAGAACATCACGGTTGTCTCCGAGGTCGTTGCCATGAATCATCTGCTCCACTACAGTGGTGTCGATCCAGCTATCGCTTTCAATCAGCGCCTCATAGGCAAGATGGCCGAACAGCGGGAGCTGAGAGAGTACCTGTCCGAAGACTATGAGTGAGCATCTTCTCGGCGTCGTAGTCTCCCACGCACAACTCTCAGCTGCGTTGGTTGGAGCAGTCCGCGACATTACCGGCGAGGAAGACGCGCTGATAGCTGTCTCGAACGAGGGGCTGTGCCGCGAGGACCTCTGCAGCGGTGTGGGCGTCGCCGTAGGCGATGCGCCGGCGATTGTGTTCACCGATATGGCGGGCGGTAGTTGTTTCCAGGCAGTGCTGAGTCAGTTCCGCGATCGTGATGACGTTGCCGTAGTTACCGGTGTCAACCTCCCGATGCTCGTGGACTTCGTATACCATCGTGATCTCACCCCCAGGGAAGCTGCGGACCGAGCGAAGTTGGCAGCCGACAAATCGATCAAGACCTTCGCTTCATGAGTCTCAAGCTCGTTCGTCTGGATGATCGCCTGATTCACGGGCAGGTGGTGGTGGGATGGGGTAATGCGCTTGCCGCCGACCACATTCTGCTCATCGATGATGATGTTGCAGCCAACGACTGGGAACGGGAACTCTATGCCATGGGGGTGCCACCCGACATGGATGTCGAGTTTTCCACGGTAGAGGATGCCGGCAGCGCCCTCGAGCGCTGTGCGACCTCCAACCAGCGAACAATCGTCTTGGTGGGCGACGTCGGCACGCTTCAGTCGGCATGCGTTGCCAGTGAACTAGTACGGAGGGTCAACATCGGAGGCATTCATGAGCGGACCGGTCGCACGAAGCGTTTGCCGTACGTGTTCCTCAACGACGAAGAGGCGGCGCAGCTGAGATCGTTAGCGGAAAGCGGTGTTGAGGTGACGGCCCGCGACGTTCCGACGACGAAACCAGTACCGCTGTCGG
>JBDGZZ010000047.1:0-25846 GCA_039588335.1 Gemmatimonadota bacterium
CAAGCGTTACATACCTCATGCACATCGTAGAAAGTGACTAGATCGCCAGCGGCAAGCGGTACACCCAGCGCATCCGACTCAACATCCCGTATCTCCAGAACACGACCCACACTCACGTGGCCCGGAATGATCGGATACGGAACACCCGACAACCGCCCGTGGTGCAAATGCACGTCGGTGCCACACACTTCACTGGCAACGGTCTCTAACAGAATGGCGCCGGACTCGAGATTCGGCTGCTCAAACTCCCACAGCTCAATAGGCTTTCCCGGCGCCGTCATGACGGCAGCTCTAACGGTCATTGCTAGAAATCCTTCAGATTACGTATCTGTCGAAAGTAGACGAGGCTCGTGCAAGACACAGAGTGAGTTATTCACGTGCATCGTGCTGAAACGCAGGATGCGGTCCCCGAAGACAGAGAGCGAAGGCACCTTGCACTTTGAACCTTGCAACTTGCACCTGTGCATGTCGTCAGAACAGCGACATGACGTACACCCCACCAAAACCCACCAGGAGCGCCAACCCAGCCCATGACAACAAAAGCATTGGCCGGTTTGGCCTGTGCTCCGACGGAACCTCGGCGGACGTTACGGCCCTCAGATTCAGGTACCCGAGAACCGGCGCCGTAAGGAACGATACGATCGTGGCGAAGTCGACCATTGTAGTCAGGTTGCCAATGAACATTGCCAGGACCAGCACGGTTAGCGTGGCCAGGACTGCCAGGCTGATCCAATAGAGAGGTCCGAGACTGCGGACGCTAGACTCCACACTCACCTGTCCCTTCAATCGCAACAAGGATCGCTCGATCGCACGGGGAAAGCCGTCCACCACCGTCAGCGTCGTTGACACCATCGTAGTGACCACAGCTGCTGACACGATCGGTCTAGTCCACCCGCCCAGGGTTCTGCTATAGAGGTCGACCAGTTGCGTCGAGAAGACCGTGCCTTGCGAACTGAACGCCTCGCCAGACGCGAACATGACTCCCGCCCCCAGTGTGACGAAGGCAAAGGCGAGCACAGCGGTACCGACATATCCTATGAAGAAATCGAGCCGGGCGTGACGCACAGACGACCGCACACCGGTCGATTCATCTTTGGCAAGTGTCCAGAGCGAATTCCAGACTGATATATCGAAGGCCGACGGCATCCACCCCATCAGCGCCAGAATGAACGCGAATGGGACCATCGCACCGGCGCCGCGAGGCCACAGTGCAAACGTGCCCAGATCCGCCCGCGGCAGTGTGACCACGGCGGCGATCAACGTCGAGATCGCCAGAGCAACCAGGATGATCTTTACGGTGAAATCGAGAGCCCGGTAACGTCCCAGCCATAGCAGCAGTGCGCAGAGCGCAATCAACACACCGGCCGTAAACGGCAGTGACCAGTCGAGGCCGAAAACGAATCGCACCAGGAACGCCGTAAACAGTACCACCGCTGACTGAATGATCACAGACATGACTAGCGTGATGCCGAGGTATACCCAAAGTGCCCACTTGCCGATCCTGAGGTAACCCTCTACCAGACTCGAACCGGTAGCGGCCGCATAGCGCGGTCCGTATTCGAAGAATGGGTACTTGATGATGAGCGCCAGCAGTATGACGCCAATCAATCCAAAGCCGGCAACCGCACCCGCTCTGGTTGACTGCACGAGATGAGAGACCCCTATGGCTGCGGCGGCCCAGAGCAGACCAGGGCCAAAACTCGTCCAGAAGGGAGTCCGCGGGCAATTAGGGCCTTGTGTCATATCACGCTCTCTTCACCTCCACAGTCGCGCAATTCTCTCGTCGCTTCTCCCAAGACATAGAGAGCACGGCAAATGTGTTCCCTAGGCCGTGCTGCATTGTCATGTCCAAGGGTCTACGTGTCAGGGCGTGACCGCACACTGAAAGGCGTACGACGAGAAGAAATGTGGAGACTCGAGACGACTCGTGTAACCCCGAAGGGCTACTTCCACTATTATTATCGATATGGGCAAGTTACTACTTCTCTTCATAGTCGTCCCGATTGTCGAGCTGATTGTGTTGATCCAGCTGGGAGGCCTTATCGGGACATTGGCGACCATCGGAATCATAGTAATCACTGGTGCGCTCGGCGCATCCCTGGCACGTTGGCAGGGGTTGAGTGTGCTGCGTCAGATCCAACTCGACGTGGCAGCCGGCCGATTGCCGGCCGGGTCCCTGGTCGATGGCGTGATCATACTGATGGCCGCAGCGCTGCTGGTGACACCAGGCCTGTTGACCGACGTGTTCGGCTTCCTCTGCCTGGTCCCCGGGTTCCGAGGAGTAGTGAAGCGGATGCTGAGGAAACGTCTCGAGCGAGCCGTTACCGACGGTGCAGGAGGAATTTTCATACGGGTTGGGCGGGGGGGGACCGGCCCTCTCCAATGAAATTGATATCGGACAGATTGCAGCAGCGCGTTCGTGGCACTGGGAAGAACTCAAGTCACAAGTTCAGGAGGCACAAATGCGCAGGAACCGTTCAGCAGCCTTTCTGGCCATTGTCGCCACGGCTGCCGCACTGGCGGTGGCCTGTTCAAGCTCAAGTTCGAGTTCCGGTCACGACACATGGGCGGCCCCCGCAATGGGAACCGACGAAACTGGACCGCCCATCGATTTCCCGCTCCCGAGGAGTTACATCCCCTCATCCGACTTCTGCCGTGTTTACGTACCGAGCCGGCCGGAACTGAGCTTTATTTGGCGGTGACCCCACTGCGAGCTTCACCCCTCATCCGTCCTACTCATCACTTCTTCAAGTTTCTCCTGCAGCAGCTTCCACGCACGACTGACGTGCTCCTCAGCAGTTCTCAGATGAGATACTACGAACCGGAGGACGATACGGTCGGCCAGTTTGGTGTGGGTGATGAACATGCGGCCGGATGCGTTTACAGCTCTCAAGAGGCGTTCGTTCAGGATGTCTAGCAATTCATCGTCATCTATACCCGTCGGGTGCGCCCGGAAGCAGACCGTGGTCAGTGGCACCGGAGCCAAACGCTCGAAGTCGCGGTGTTCATCGACCCAAGCCGCAAACATGTTGGCCAGCCGGAGGTGGTCTCTTATTCGCTGCGCCAGCCCCTCCAACCCGAACGAGCGCATTACAAACCAGAGCTTCAGGGCTCGAAACCTGCGGCCCAACGCCACGCCATATTCCATGTAGTTCTCGACAGCGTCGTCGTGCGCGGACCGTAGGTACTCCGGCACCAAACTGAACGCGCGCTTAAGGACGTCCGGCTTTCTGGTATAGAAGGCACTCAAATCGATCGGCACAAACATCCACTTGTGCGGATTCACGACAATCGAGTCGGCGAGTTCACATCCGTCCAACACGTGCCGCATCTTGGGATCGAGCGCCGCAATCCCGCCGTGTGCCGCATCTACGTGCAGCCAGATACCTTCGCTCTGGCAAATCCCGGCGATCTCCTGAACCGGGTCGATCGCGGTCGTCGACGTGGTCCCCACAGTGGCTACTACACAGAATGGCAGCCAGCCGGACTTGCGGTCCTCTGCAATCGCTCGTTGCAGCAGATCCGGCCGCATGCGGTAGGAGTCATCCAACGGGATCTTGCGGATTCCCTTCATTCCGATGCCCACCGTGAGCGCCGCCTTGTCGATGGACATGTGGGCCTGCTCGGAAGCATAGAGCCGAAGCCGCGGCACGTCCGCACGCCCCGCCAACCCCTCTTCCCGGACATTGAGATCCGAGATCTGTTCTCGCGCCGCGGCGATACCATGCATACTGGCGGCGGAGGCCGTGTCGTAGACTATGCCCCAGAAATCAACGGGCAGACCGAGCGCATTACGCAACCAACCCAACGTCACCTGTTCCAACTCGGTGCCTGCGGGGCACGACTGCCAAGTCATGCAGTTCACGTTGAACGCCGCACTCAGCATCTCACCGAAGATTCCCGGCGCGGAACCGCTCGAGTTGAAGTAAGCGAAATTCGACGGGTGGTTCCAGTGAGTCATGGCCGGCATGATCAGCCGATCCACGTCAGCCAGGATTGCTTCCGTATTCTCACCCACAACAGGAGCTTCAGCGGGTAGTTTCGCACGAAGGTCGCCGGGCGCCATTCCGGTCGTAACGGGAATGTCCTCTATCCTATCGAAGAAATCTGCGATCCAATCCACCACTTGATGGCCATACTTGCGGAAATCCGCCGATGGGATGTCTCCTAGTGAGTCGCTGGCAAGGCTGGTATCAGACATGGCTTCACACGGTTGTGGCAGAAGGCAAAGGAGTGGTATGAGAAAGACCCCGCGTCACCTAATGTAACGCGGGGTTCGGTCTCACTTGACCCCAATCACTATGAAAGTTTCCTGTTCCCCGCGCCCCCTCAGGCTCCGAAGTCAAGCCTGCGGGAGATTACTCTACCTCCTCCGCATCAACGATATATCCCCATCGAAGGTCTCTGCCTGAAGCTCAGCGCCACCGCCGCCAAGTGTGAACTCTACGCGTCTGCCGCGAGGCCACTGAAGGCCACTGAGGAAACGTGATCGAGAAATTCGAAGTGAAATCGCCGTCGTATATCCCGAACTTCACTCGGGCATCGGACGCCTCCGGGATGTGAATCGATATGTCGCCGTCATGCGTGGACAGGTAGTAGCTGCCACGAGGAGCGAGCACACCGTCAAACATGATATCCCCATCGACATTGTTGACCTGAACAGATGACGCCTCGACTTCCCATAGCTCTACGGTACCGTCTGTAGCCTCGATCTCGATGTCACCCGCGGCGCCCTCCACTCTGATATCACCGTCCGATGACTCCAGGTGGATCCTTCCATCCACACCTTCCGCAGTGATACTGCCGTCACTGGTGCGAGCCGATACCCTACCTGACCCTCCTCGTATGATTACATCACCATCGCTCGCTCTCACGGTCACCTCACCCATGGTGCCATCCACCGTTATATCACCGTCCGAAGTCCTCAAGTCGAGGTTCATCGCCGCCGGCACCGTGAGCAAGTAGTCCACGTCATCATCGTCGTCATCCCAGCGACGGGCACCAATACGCAACGCCGAGGAAGTTCGCTCTATCACGAAACCACCCCTGAAAATATCATCGGCTCTAACCCTGACTTCGTTGCGTTCCCAGGTCCGCACGACGATGTAGCCGCTACTGTTCTGCAGCTCGAGCCGTAAGCTGGGATCGACGGCAAATGTTGTATCGGTACTCTGAGGCAGCGTACTTACCATCAGCGCGCCCGTAATGATGCTCAGCAACATGATCTAATCCTCCCGCAATGCGCTACAATTACATCCGCTTGCATCCGCTCCTGACCCCACGTCAATCAGCGGTACTAGCTGCTCACCTCCACCTGGCGCGCCGCTCCTCGCAGCACCCGAAGCTTCTTCTTCATCATTCCGGTGTAGTGATCGGCAAGGAAGTCACTGGCCGGATCTCTGGCCAGGGCGTCTTGAGCTTCCGCCAGGGCCCGGTCGATGATTGCCAACTTCTCCCGCAGAACTCTGACCGTGACACTGTCCAACACTCCTTCTTCCCCCAAAAGCACCCCCTCCAGGTCTGCTATGGCCGGTCCGTATTTCTGGGCTGTGAAAATGGTCGCCGCCACCGTGGACCCCGCTTCCCGAGCCGAGATGTCGATCACTGCCGCCATCTGGGTTTGGGGCGCAGTCTCCCTGGCCAGCCACCAGCTGCCGGCTCCGACCACCGCCAAGGCAATTCCTGCAGCCAATGCTTGAGGGATCGAAAGCATCACCTGACGGCGTTCCCGGCGCCGTGCGTCGAGATTGACTGCCCCACGCGGCATATCGCTTATCGCCGCCGATATCCCAGGCCACACATCCCGCTCGGGCTGTCTACCTGGATAGTCATCGGCCCACCCGACAATATCTCTCAACTGCTCCAACGCAGCACGGCAATCGGCACAAGTTTCCAGATGCCGCCCGAGCTCAGCTCGATCCGCTTCGGTCAGTTCACCGTCTAGGTAATCCGACAGCTTCTCGGTCCATTTGTCACTCATCATCCGTCTCCTTACGCCGCGAAGAAGGAACGCAGGGCCATTCGGGCGTGGTGCAGCTGAGATCGCGAGGTACCCACTGAAATGCTCAACTGCTGAGCTATCTCGTCGTGCTTGTATCCCTCCATATCGTGCAGCACGAATACCTGCCGTGCCCTCTCCGGAAGCCGGTCCACCGCGGTCTCGATGTCCACCTTGAGGCCGGGAGTGATCGGAGCTGAAGGCATGTCGACCGAATCGAGTGTCGACCCCGAACCCCTCTTTTCATCAGACCGGTACTTCTCTCGACGCCGCAGGATCACGTTGGTGGCCAGCCGGTGGAGCCAGGTACTGAACGCCGATTTGCCGCGAAAGGTGTCTAGCTTCTCCCAGACTCGAACAAAAACGTCCTGCATGACGTCATCCACGTCGTCTCGGCTCAGCAGCCATCTGGCCAGGCTATTCACCCGAGGTGCATGGCGCCTGTAGAGCCGCTCGAATGCCTGGGTGTCGCCACTCACGGCGAATTCGACATCGATCGCGTCGGCCTCAGCCGCGGTCATTTCCGGCTTGTTAGTCAGGCTTTTCACTCCGTCCCGCGCCTCGGATCCCTTGGCACAGAGTTAGATACGGGGAATTGGTCGAACGCTGAAGGGGAAAGATAGGAGCGGGGAGCGGGGAGCGGGGAGCGGAATAGCCAGCGGACGGTATCGGCGCAGGAATCTCCGGTACCGAACCCAACTTGCCCCACCCGCTCCCAGCTCCCCGCTCAGAGCTCCCAGTACCTTCTACTCTACCGCGCTACCACTGTTGCCTTCATGAGGTCCCGACTCAATCGCGCTATGAAGTCGATACTGATCTCTTTGGGGCACATCGCCTCGCACTCTTGGTGATTGGTGCAGCCACCAAAACCCTGGTCATCCATTGCGGCCACCATCGACAGCACGCGATCGATGCGCTCTGGCTGGCCCTGAGGCAGTAACCCGAGGTGGGAGACCTTTGCCGACGTGAAGAGCATCGCCGAGGCATTGGGGCAAGCGGCTACGCAGGCTCCGCACCCTATACAGGCAGCGGCGTCCATAGCCAGGTCGACGGCTTCCTTCTTGATCGGAATCGAGTTGGCATCGGGAACGCCACCCGTCCTGACCGCCACGAACCCGCCTGCCTCGACTATGCGGTCCAGTGCACCACGGTCGACCACCAAGTCCTTGATGATCGGGAAGGCTTTGGCTCGCAGCGGCTCGATCCAGACCTCGTCACGATCAGTGAAAGTCCGCATGTGCAGCTGGCAAGTGGCAGCTCCACGTTGAGGACCGTGAGGGTAGCCATTCACCACGAGGCCGCACGCACCACAGATGCCTTCACGACAATCACTTTCAAACGCTATCGGCTCTTCGCCCTTCTCCATCAGGCCTTCGTTGACGGTATCCAGCATCTCGAGGAAGGACATGTGCGGGCTAACCCTCGCTTCGTACCGCACGAACCCGCCCTTGTCGGTGGCGTTCTTCTGGCGCCAAACATGCAGGGTAATATCCATTACTTGTAACTCCGCTGCGACAAGGGAACGTTTTCAAATGTCAGCGGCTCCTTGTGAAGCGTCGGGCTAGAGCCGACTCCGGTGAACTCCCAAGCCGCGACGTAAGCAAAATCGTCGTCATTTCTCTTCGCTTCACCCTCCTCCGTTTGGTATTCCTCCCGGAAGTGTCCGCCGCAAGACTCCTCACGATGGAGGGCGTCGTAGCACATCAACTCCCCGAACTCCATGAAGTCAGCGACACGCCCCGCCTTCTCCAACGACTGGTTCAGGTCTGTCTCACTGCCGAGGATTCGGACATCATTCCAGAACTGGTCGCGCAAGTCTGGGATCTTCTCCAACGCCTCTTCCAGCCCCCGTTGGCTACGCGCCATGCCACAGTCCTCCCAGAGGAGCCTGCCAAGTTCCCTGTGGAACGAATCGACCGTCCGGCTGCCCCCGATCTCCAACAATTGCTTCGTCTTCTCACTGACCTCCCGCTCGACTTCGCCGAACGCCACCGAATCGGAGACGATCTTTACCGGTCCAAGTCGAGCCAGGTAATCACCTATGGTATAGGGCAAGATGAAGTATCCATCCGCGAGGCCCTGCATCAGTGCGCTTGCGCCCAACCGGTTGGCTCCATGATCGGAGAAGTTCGCCTCACCGATCACAAACAGACCTGGTATCGTACTTTCGAGGTTGTAGTCGACCCAGAGTCCGCCCATCGTGTAGTGCGGCGCCGGATAGATGCGCATTGGCACTTCGTAAGGATCATCGCCGGTAATGCGTTCGTACATCTCAAACAGGTTGCCGTACCGTTCTTCGATCACATGCTTGCCGAGTCTCTTTATGGACTCTCTGAAGTCGAGATAGACCCCGTTTCGCAATGCCCCAACCCCATGTCCCGCATCGACCGCCTCTTTGGCCCGGCGCGACGCGATATCGCGTGGCGTTAGGTTGCCGAAGCTCGGATATTGCCGCTCCAGGTAATAGTCGCGTTCATGCTCCGGAATCTGGTTTGCTAGTCGCGTGTCGTTCTCTTTCTTTGGCACCCAGATCCTACCGTCATTTCGTAGCGACTCGCTCATCAGCGTGAGCTTGGACTGGTAGTCTCCGCTCGCTGGAATGCACGTCGGGTGAATCTGCGTGAAGCATGGGTTTGCAAACGCAGCGCCGCGCTTGTGCGCCCGCCACACCGCCGTCACGTTGCAACCCATGGCATTGGTGGACAGGAAGAAGGCGTTGCTGTATCCGCCCGTTCCCAGTACGACGGCGTGCGCTGCGTGAGACTCGATCTTGCCACTCACCAAGTCTCTCACCACGATGCCACGAGCCCGCCCCTCCTCGACAACCAGATCCAGCATTTCAGTTCGCGGATACATCTTCACCTGGCCGAGTCCGACCTGCCGAGCCAGCGCGTGATACGCCCCTATGAGCAACTGCTGGCCGGTCTGACCACGCGCGTAAAAGGTGCGCGACACCTGAGCACCGCCAAACGAACGGTTATCTAGCAGGCCGCCATATTCGCGCGCGAACGGTACCCCCTGGGCAACACATTGGTCGATGATGTTGCCGCTAACTTGAGCCAGACGATAGACACTTGCCTCTCGCGCCCGGTAGTCGCCGCCTTTGACCGTATCGTAGAACAACCGCCAAACGCTATCGCCGTCGTTGGGATAGTTCTTTGCCGCGTTGATCCCACCTTGTGCCGCAATGCTGTGGGCGCGTCGCGAACTATCCTGAAAGCAGAAGCACTTGACATTGTAGCCCAGCTCAGCAAGTGATGCTGCAGCCGAAGCCCCAGCAAGGCCGGACCCAACAACTATGATATCGTATTTCCGCTTGTTAGCGGCGTTTACCAGCTTCAGATCGAAGCGGTGCTTGTCCCATTTATCCTGTACCGGACCGGAGGGAACCTTGGAATCCAGTTGCATTGCCAATGCCTCCCGCCACCTAGTTGAGTGTCAGCATCCCGGCCATAACAGCCGCCGGGACTGAGACGAAACCGACGAACACAACTACGGCCACAATCACTGCGAGCGGCCTACGATAGCGGTTGTATCGTGGATGGTTGATGCCGAGTGTCTGAAGACTGCTCCACACACCATGGTAGAGATGAAGGCTCAGGGCCCCCATGACCACAATGTATCCGACTCCTACGGGCCACGTCTGGAAACCCACAACCAGATTGTTATAGGCGTCCCCCGGAATGAAATTCGGATGAAGCGATCCAACCGTTAGATGGAGCAGGTGGAAGACCACAAAGACGAACAGAAGCACCCCACCCCAGCGCATCGTGCGGGCTCCCACAGTGGTCTCCTCCAGCTCGAGGCCATGAGCGTATCCCACGGGTCGCGCCTTGTTTCCGGTCAGCCACAACTGTACCGCGGGCACGACGTGGAGGAGCACTGCCACAAACAGAGCGATCCGAATGATCCAAAGGAGTTGCCCATGCATGAGTAAGGGCGCACCCATCTCCCTCAAGAACTCGGCGTAATGATTGAATGACTCGGGCCCATAAAAGGCTTTGAGATTGCCATACATGTGCCCGACTACAAATAGAACAAAAACGACGCCCGTCACGGCCATGAGAATCTTCTTGCCGACCGACGAGCGATAGAGATTTAAGACCCGACGCATCGTCTCTCCAATGGCGAGAGCCTTTTAAGGCAATGGATGATACCTAGCGATGGTTGTGGGGGGCAAGGACGAAGAAATTGCCGGAGTCAGTGCGTCAGTTGAGCTAGGTACTGTCCGTATTGGCCCTCAACGGGTACCGTTAAATTCCAGCCGGTTTGTGAGGCGTAGTAGCGGAGCGTGTCTGGATCCACGTAGAGATGTGGAAACGGCACACCTTTCTCTCCGGCAAACTCGAGCTGCGACGTGATTTCGCCAACATAGCGGCCGTCCTTCCGCCGCGCCCTGTCCAGCCCACTACCGTGGCTTTCGCGGAGGTCGGTAGAATCCGCCAGCACCTGTCCGTCCGGACAAACCAATGCGTGCAGTTTTCCGAGTAGCCGCTGGAGCCCAGCCAGAGTGCCGCTCAGCTCCAACCCATTCATCATCATGAGAACCGTGTCGAACGGGTCGGACTCAACCTCGTGAATGTTTCCACATATGGCGTTTTGGACTCCCCGTTCTCGCATGATTCGACACAGCTCCGGTGCGAGTTCGAGGGCTACCACCGCGAGGCCGCGCTCCTGCAGTGCCAGAGCGTGACACCCCGATCCGGCGCCCGCATCCAGTACCCGCCCACGACACAAATCGATGGCACGAAGCTCCAGCTCCGGAAAGTCTACCGGCGTGCGAAAGAAGTACGAAACCGGATGTTCATCCCTGTCCCCGAAATCGTCGTACACCACGATCTTGGCATCATGATCGCCGTTGTGGTAAGCGAGCATGGCGTTCACATGCGGTTGCCAAGCGGAGAGTGACATGATCCGGAGAAGATACGCGCAGGGCGGCAGAACGGCAGAGCGCCATGGGTCACAGCGACGACATTTGCGGTGGACGGTGCTGAGCGCGAGTTTCACGAGTAATGACGACCGTAACCCGTTTCTCGCTGGAGATCACAATGAACGCTTTGCTCCTAGCCACCACACTGATGGTGCCTGCCGTCCAGACCGACACCAGCTATCTCTACCGGACGCTGCTCGTGAGGGCTGCGCCTGGGAGCCTATTGGAAGTCATCGACATGTACAAACAGCGCATGGACGTGTACGAAGCCGGAGGCGCGGGAACACCGTTCATGATGCGTCATAGCCAGGGAGACCATTGGGATCTACTGCTAATTGTTCCAATGAGAAGCTTTTCTGACTACTACAGTCCCGACCAGGTATCGCGGCGCGAACGAGCAGCCGCACGGTCCGGAATGAGCGAGGCGGAGTTCCAGAAGCACCTGGGACAACACGTATCGTGGCGAGAGGAGCTGTTCGTATGGGGACCGGCTCTCGAGGAGACCACCGCCACATTCGAAGGGGGCAGCTACTATCACGTAGAGATGTTCGTGGCGCTCCCTGGAAAGCGAGCTGAACTGTTCAAGCAACGGGAGATGGAGAACGTGTATCTTGCCCACCTCGACCGCCCTCAGAACCTCATCTTTACACGGGCAAGCGGTGCCGCATGGGACTCATTTACACTCGGCGTCTACCGCAATCTCAAGCACTACGCTGAAAGCGCCGACATTCCCGAAGAGCGCGAACAGGAAGCAGCGCTCGCAGCCGGATTCGAAGCGGCCGATCGGATTGGCACCTACTTGCGAACGCTAATACAGAGACATAACGATACCCTGGGGGGTAGGGTTAGATAGAGGGTACAGGCTGCAGAGCACAAGTCTTTGACTAGGGAGTAGTACGTGCACCTGTCGCAGAAGGACGGCAACGGTGGCAGCAGATCGTCTAGCGGCAAATTGCGGAACCGGAGGCAACTATGGCTGAGCAACTAGTTGGAACGGTGACTCATTTCTTCAAAGGTCCTGGTGTCGCTGTCGTTAAGCTGACCGAAGGCGAAATCGCGGTCGGCGATGAACTCCACTTTGTTGGGCACACGACCGACTTCACCGAAACAGTGAAGTCAATGGAAGTGGAGCACGAGAAGGTCGAAACCGCCAAGGCCGGGGATGAGATCGCAATTCAGGTGGTCGACCGCACCCGAGAACACGATCAGGTGTTCAGGATGACCTGACAAGGCCTAATTCTCGTCCGGATTCGCAACGGCCAAGGCGACCTTCCAGGTGCCATCGGTATCCCTGCGCCAGATGGTTACGTAGCTGCCCGCGCCGACGACGGGTTCCCCATCCGCACCGACCCGACGTGACTCGAACCGCCCGACAGTGTAGCCGAGATCACCTGATTCTGAAACCTCGGCCAGCACCGGCTCCCAGGTAAGCGTGTAGGTAGAATCAGCAAACGCCGGCTCCATCATTGCGCGGATGCTGGCATGGCCGGAAACGATGCCGCCACCCTGGAACTGGATGCCGTTATCCGCAAAGTAGGACACCCATCCATCAACTCCCATCTCAGCTGTTGCCCGCCCGAACGCGAGATCTGCCTCCATGATCTGTTCTTGGTTGTCGACCGAATTCGCTCCCCCGGCACAAGCGCAGGCGGCAAACCCGATGGTCGCGCTCAACATCCTCCAATTGATGACATGCATCTCAATCGCCTCAGTTAGCTAGAGATTACCCACGGACCATGAATATGCAGTTCCGGCGAGGACACCCAACCGTCATACTCAGCAGAACGACCGCGCCACATCACGAGTTTCACAACCCCCACTGCACCATTTGACATGGCCTTATTGCCTGAAGAACGGTCCTTCCACAATGTTGGCTTCGGAGATTACAAGTAATAGGCTTGACTGGCCTTTTCACCGATCACGGTTCTGCCGGATTGGCCTAATCCTTGGAGGTGACGCGAGAGTGCCGACCAGTGATCGACTCGCAACGGACGGGGTGCGCCTCGATCGTTGGCTCTGGGCAGCGAGGTTCTTCAAGACGCGGTCACTTGCCACGGAAGCGATCGGCGGCGGTAGGGTCCAAGTGAACGGCCACCGAGTCAAGCGGGCCAAACTCGTGCATGTTGGGGATGAAATCAGAATCCGCAAAGGACCCTACGAACAATTGGTCGTCGTCCAGAGCCTAGCGGAACGCCGGGGGCCAGCCAGCGAGGCACAGACCATGTACGAGGAAACCCCCATCTCGCAACAGCGCCGAGAAACGCTCGCCGCTCAATTGAAGGCTGTCCCGGACGCCACGTTCCGTGGCAAAGGACGTCCGACGAAGAAGGAACGCCGTGATATAGATCGATTGAAACGTGATCGATGACTGACAACCTTCAGCTAAATCTGCCGGTGGTTTGAACCGTGAAAGCCATGCTGCTTCGCCGTCAGGGCTCGCCGCTCGAGCTGGCCGAGATTGATGAACCACGTCCCGCCCCGGGTCAGGTACTCATCAGAACCACCGCCTGTGCGGTCTGCCGGACAGACCTGCACGTGCTCGATGGAGACCTCCCGGAGCCAAAGCTGCCTCTGGTTTTGGGACACGAGATCGTGGGCGAGGTAGTCCAAACAGGAGACGGAGTTGACCGCTTCGCGTCAGGTGACCGAGTCGGGGTACCGTGGCTTGGCTGGACATGCGGAGGATGCCGTCACTGCAAGCGTGGACGCGAGAACCTGTGCGAGCGTGCCCGTTTTACCGGCTACCACATCGACGGGGGCTACGCGCAGTACGCAGCAGCCGATCAGCGATTCGCTTTCACGATCCCCAGCGAATACCCCGATCTTCAAGCGGCACCACTGCTTTGTGCGGGTTTGATCGGTTATCGATCCCTCATTGCTGCGGGAGAAGCTGAGCGACTAGGTCTATACGGGTTCGGCGCGGCAGCCCACATCATCGCGCAGGTCGCCCTCTTTCAAGGACGACGCCTGTTCGCATTCACCCGTGAGGGAGACATTGAAGCACAGAGTTTCGCCCGGGATCTAGGAGCCGAATGGTCTGGTTCCTCAAGCGAAGCGCCACCCGAGGAATTGGACGCCGCCATTATATTCGCCCCGGTCGGACACCTCGTGCCTGTGGCTCTTCGGGCGATAGCTCCCGGGGGAACGGTCGTTTGCGCGGGAATTCACATGAGCGACATCCCCTCTTTCCCATACGACATGCTGTGGAAAGAACGGACCGTCTGCTCTGTGGCTAACCTCACGCGAAAAGACGGCGAAGACTTCATGGCTCTCGCTCCACTGGTTCCCGTCAGGTCCCACGTGGTGACCTATCCGCTCGAGAGAGCAAATGAGGCACTGCAAGATCTGAGGGAAGGAAGGATACGCGGGGTGGCGGCCCTGGTACTCTAATCCCCGCCCAGACGGACGACCGGAGATGGCCGGAGCAGTTGGCGAGGTGTCCTCAGGCGGAGACAAGCCAGTGACGTGGCACACAGTCTATATCCTTGTGTGACAACAGATTAACGCAATACAACTATGCGGCACAGATCTCGCTTGTGGTTGACATCAGGGTCTCGAGAAGGGTCCCGGACCCGTAGCGGCGTCGCCCCGCCCCCAGTCGGGAGGTCCAGATGACGAAAAGCATCTCAATTCATGCATTACTAGCCGCTGTCACAGTGTCTACGGCGTGCGGGCCGAAGGTGGTCGTGCCACCGAGATTGGATCTGGTGCCATTTCACCAGGTGGGCCTGGCAACCTTCACCATCGAAAACGCCAAAGGCGACCTCAACGAGTTGGCTACAGAATACTTCCTCACCGAGATGCTCCATGCCCAACCGGACATTGGCGTGATCGAACTCGGCGAAGTCGACCGCCTAATCGACGAGGCAGGTAGAGAGAGGCTGGACCGCGAGGCATTGAACACAGTCGGCGGAGACTACGACGTGCCAGTAGTCTTCGTGGGTCACATGAAGGTCTCCAACGTGACTCCCCGCGCTTCGTTGAACGGCTTCCCCAGTGTCGGAGCGACTGTGAGTGTGCAGCTTAGCGTACGCATGTTGTCGACCGAGTCTGGGGCAACCTTATGGAGTAAATCGGTTCGGGCCACGGAAGGCGTGGGTGAACTAGGTCTGGCGGGTGACCAAGTCGTCTTCTCGGCTCAGGATCCGAGTGAGGCGTACGGCCACCTGGTAGAACAGCTGGTGGTGGAGGTCACGAATGATCTACGCCCCACATATCGGTAGCAGTCGTACCGGTTTGTGAAGCAAGGTAGTGATCATCGTGTTTAACACATGACGATTCTCTGCGACGGGGTTCGCGACAACGTGTGCGGCACTTCGTCGAGCGGCGGACCAGGAGCTGACATATGGACTTTCGCCTCGACGAGGCCGTGGGTGTATTACAGCGTACTCCTGCAACCTTGCGTGCCCTCTTATCCGGTCTGCCCGAATGTTGGCTGACGAGTGACGAGGGACCGGACACTTTCAGTCCCTACGATGTGCTCGGTCACCTCATCCACGGAGAAGAAGCCGACTGGATTCCACGTGCACATGTCATTCTGGAACACGGCGAGTCCATAGCGTTCGAACCTTTCGATCGATTTGCATTCGCTGACAAATACCGTGGTCAGAGTGTGAGTAAGCTGCTCGACATGTTCGAGAGTATGCGCAGAAAGAACCTCGCATCCCTGGCCGAATTGGGACTCGCCGACGAGCAACTCTTGCTTCGTGGAACGCATCCTGAACTGGGCAAGGTGACTCTGGGACAGCTTCTCGCGACTTGGGCCGTACACGACCTCGCGCACGTCAGCCAAATCGTTCGCGTCATGGCGAAGCAGTACGATTCAGCCGTCGGACCCTGGAAAGCCTACGTTTCTCTTCTCAACAAATGAGCTTTCCTTCGGGCCGTCAGAGCCTTGCCTACACAAGAAAAGCCCGGCATTGCCGCCGGGCCAAAGCTGAATTTGGATGTCCTGCCAAGCTATGCTAGCGCTGCTGTATCGATCTCCTCCAGATTGACGCGGCGACGCATTTCGTCCAACTCGAACGACTCCTCTTCGAAGAAGAACTGCTCCTCGTCGAACGCAGGTTGCAGCTCGTCCAACCAAGTGGCTTGCGGATCGTACTTCGCGAAGAATGGACGTCCCACCCAATCGGGATTCCGCGCCTGCAGAAATCTCAGTACGATGACATCCTCGCCTCGGACTGTCGCCACCCCAGACACGAGTACTTTGCCTGGAGTCGCCGACATGGACGGGCCGCGGACAGTACGTCCCAAACCTGATACACGCTTGTAGGCATCAACAAAGATCTCCCAGGCTCTGATCAGCGGAACTTCGAAGTAGTTCTTGGGCCCTGTGTCTCGCTCGACAAACATGTAGTATGGTACAGCTCCGAGCCTCACCTGCTTGCGCCACATCTCGGCCCAAATGTCGGGAGAGTCATTGACCCTTCGTATCAACGGGGCCTGGCACCGCACAGTTGCACCAGCGTTCTGGATGCGGCGTACGGCTTCCTGGGCAACGTCGGGTGCCAACTCCCGCGGATGGCTGTAGTGAGCCATGAGAGCCAGGTGGCGTCCCGATTCGCGCACTTCCTCGAACAGCCGAAGCAAATCGTCGGCATCGGAATCCGTTACGAATCTGTAGGGCCAATAGGCAGGGGCTTTCGTACCGATGCGAATGCTCGCCACGTGCTCGAGTGATGGATCCAGTAGTGGCTCGAGGTACCGGCGTAACACCGATGTCTTCATTACCATCGGATCACCTCCGGTAATCAAGACGCTGGTGACCTCAGGATGTTCGCGCAGGTAATCGGCCAAGACTTCCGCTTCCCGGCTCGCAAACTTGAGTTCGTCGATTCCGACAAACTGAGCCCAACGGAAGCAATATGTGCAATATGCATGACACGTCTGGCCCGAGGCTGGGAAAAACAGAACCGTTTCACGGTACTTGTGTTGCACACCGGGCACCGGTTGGCTGGACACTCGAGGCACATTGAGGTCGAGCTGGCCGGCCGGGTGAGGATTGAGCGTGAATTGGATGCGCCGCGCCGCTGCTTTTATCTCGTCATTGGAAGCCCCACGCCGCACTAGGCCCAACATACGAGCGTAGTCCGGCAACCTCAGCATCTCTGGCTGTGGGAACGTGAGTTGGTATATGGGATCGTCCGGGATGTTTGACCAATCGATGAGCTCTTCAACGACGTGGTTGTTGACCCGGAACGGAAGAACGGCCGCGACGGCCTTCATTGCCGTCCTCTCCCCCGGTGTCAACTGCCGGAGTTGGGGGATCGTATCAATGTCCTTCCGCGTATAGACCCGATACTTTCGTGCGTCAATCTGCGCGATAGGGCACCTCCTTCTCCGACTAAGGTTGTCTAGTGAGTTTCAGTCAACTCTATACGATACGCTTCCCTGCTTCTCTCAAGCAGTGTGAACGTGCTTTATGGTCGAGGGTCCCGCAAGGTCAAATACGGACCCAGAAATTCGGTGGTTACTGCGGCGAGATCCGTTGGATGCTACGCCTGAAACCGTCACCTTTATACACGCGCAGCGTTGTGTGCCACTAGAAGGCTGCGTATAAAGTTACTGTGCTGTGACACGGTGAGGGAAGTGAAAAACAGAGATGTAGGGCGTAACACACTGGAACTAAATCACTTAGATTTACTCCGTTTAGGCCACAATTGGGCGATTGCAACGCCCTCTACACCACATACCGCCTACATGCGGCGAGGTCGAAAATGGCTATCTCCCGACGCAAGTTTCTCACCCTCTCGGCTGCCGCGCTAGGTGCTCCGGCGATAACACCCTCCCACCCTGACCACGCTGTGAGAGCACGACCCCAGCAAGATCAGCCGGAGAGAGTGAAATCCAGGACTCAAGGTGGCAGCTTTGATCCTTGGCTTGAGGTTGACGCTGCCGCAATCCGTCACAATGCCTTCGAGATTGCACACGCCAGCAATCGGCCTGTGTTGGCCGTTGTGAAGAACAACGCGTACGGTCTGGGACTAGAGACAGTTGGTGCAATCCTGGACGAGGTCCCTGAGGTCATTGGACTTGCAGTAGTCAAGCCGGATCAGGCCTTGGCCCTTCGCTCATTCGGAATCAAGAAGCCGATTCTCCTGATGGGCATGTTCAACGAAGAATCCGGGAGTGCGCTCGTCCGGGCGAGAGTCGACCTGGCGCCGTTTTCAGAGGATTCCCCTGATATCTTGTCCACAATAGCGCAACGTACGGGCCGTTCAGTAACGGTCCATCTATACATCGACACGGGTATGCAACGTCTGGGCATGTCGCACCGCCGTGCACTACCGTGGATTCAGAGAATTGTCGGACAAGACGGGATACGAGTGGCAGGTGTTTTTTCGGCTCTCACTGAAGAAGATGAGTACGACCCGGAGCAGCTGAGGCGATTCATGAGCGTGGTCGGTGCGGCAGAGGAACTCGGACAGGACTTGGGGCCGCGTCATCTGGCGTCTTCGCACGGCCTGTTCTTCCGCAAGGACGCTCACCTGGATGTGGTGCGCCCGGGCCTGGCCATATACGGTGCCTATCCGGCCGGAGCTAAGGAAACAGACCTGTTGAACCTGCGTCCCGCGTTCCGACTGCGGGCTCGTGTCGTGCGCGTCGAACAACTGAGACCCGGAGACAGTGTTAGCTACGGCCGGAACTACGTTGCTGAACGCCCGACCTGGATCGCCACGCTGCCCGTCGGCCATGCCGATGGCTATCCCCGCAGTGCCGTGAACGGGTGCCGGATCGTAATCAACGGTGCAGCTTACCCGGTAATCGGAGCCGTTAGTGCAAGCCACACCATAGTCGAGCTGGGCGCGGAGCAGACGGTTAACGTAGGTGATGAGGCAACCCTCGTGGGTCCGGACCGACCGGAAATCCACCCCAACACAGTGGCTGGACAGGCGGGCGTCTCGGTCTACGACATTCTGATGCACCTCAGCGCCGGCCTACCGAAGTCGGTCGTGAGCCGCTGACCGTCGCAGCGGGTCGCAGTCTCGGCGGTGGCATGGCCGAGGAGCACAAGCAGTGGGACCGGTCAATGGCTGGGCCTCACCCCCTTTGGACAAGTACTCGCGCAGGAAAGCGTCAATGCCTGGCGAGCGCCGGGCTCAGTGATATAATTGAATTCGGGCTCCCTAGACACGGCCCGGCCTGTTGGATTGAATAGGGTGATACTCCGGCAGCGCCAAAAGCGGGATTGAGTCGACGCGTCACGGAGATGATGATGCACGTTGAAAAGAAAGGAGAGGTTGGTGATTCCTCGTAAGACAGTAGCCCTGCCGATCGCTCTTGCCCTGATCATGGCTGGATGCGCTGCCGATTCAGGCGAGGGTGGGGCGGCAGAAACGGAACAAGAGGCGGCCCCAGAGGCCCCTAGCGAACCCGACTTGCATCCGGTGGTGGTGCTCGAGACCAGTATGGGAACCATTGCCTTGGAGTTGGATCGCGAGTTGGCACCGAAGAGTGTCGCGAATTTTCTTGTGCACGTCGGTGCGGGATTCTATAATGGTCTGATTTTCCACCGAATATTGGGCAGTCCCAAGGTAATTCAAGCCGGCCTGTTGACGCCTGAGTACGCGCCGCGCAGGAGTTCCGCCACGTTCCTTGAGAACGAAGGGGGCAACGGACTGCTCAACGTGAGGGGGAGCGTCGCCATGGCGCGAGGTAGTGACCCACACAGCGCCAAATCCGAGTTCTTCATTAATGTGGGTGACAACGCGCAGCTCGACACGAGCGAGGAGAAATGGGGCTGGGCAGTGTTCGGCAAGGTCATTGAGGGTATGGAGGTCGTTGAGGCCATTGCCGATTTGCCAACCCGAACTCGGGGCACCAGAGAGTACGTTCCGGAAGAACCTCTTCCCGTCATCGAGCGCTGCTACGTTAGGCAATAGGGTAGAGTCTCGTTAGGCGCGAGTGCCGCCGACGGTTAGGCGCGAGTGCCGCCGACGGTCCCGGATACCGTCGGCGGTAGCTGTTTGCCGTGCGAGACAACCGGAGAAGATGCTGGATCGCGTTGCTCCAATCGATTACAGAGCGACAGCTGTTGTTGCACATCACGATTGCACCGCACACCTCGTTGACGATGCACCCGGCCATACCGGGTGAGCGGTCCATGACTCCTTAGCCAAGAACTAAGTTGCTTGGTACGAGACGGAACGTTGTGCTCTGCTCGTTTGAGATCAACTGTGGACGGTAACCCGGGAGGAGGTGCGCATGTTTGAGTTCAAGCCGCTGTCCCGAGAGGGAATAGAGCCCGCCTTAGAAAAGGCCGAGCACTACCGACTGCTCAACCAGCCATGGGAAGCGGAGAGCATCTGCCGTGACGTCCTTGCAATTGACCCGGAGAACCAGACAGCTCTGGTGATCCTCGTACAGGCTCTCACGGAGCAGTTTGGCAACGAGGGCGGCGTAGAA
Organism: Gemmatimonadota bacterium; assembly: GCA_039588335.1. Classification (GTDB taxonomy): domain Bacteria; phylum Gemmatimonadota; class Gemmatimonadetes; order Gemmatimonadales; family GWC2-71-9. The sequence goes on from JBDGZZ010000047.1 coordinate 20,337, forward strand.
GAGGACGAACCAAGGGCATTGCTGGCTCAGCTGAACGATGAACACCTGAAGGCGTACTATGCCGGAATGATCTCGGAGCGCCGAGCCAAGGAACTGCTGGCGCACGGTACCCTGGGCACCGGTCCCGTGGTATTCGAGCTGCTACGTGAGGCCATGGACTGCTACGAAAAGGCTGAAGCAGCTAGTCCACCGGGCGATGACGACGCCCTCCTGCGCTGGAACACTTGTGCGCGCATCATTTTGCGCAACCGGTTGCGGCCACCTCCGAAGCCACCAGGCACGACGTAACGCACTGAGTTGGCAGGAGAGACTCGCCTCATGATTTCCCTCAGTGAACCCTACGAGCCTCGCACCATCCGTTTCCTGGAGTTATGGAGCCCACTGGGATGGCGGATGAAGGTTTACGGCATAGTGCGCAGTGAAGCATGCCCAAGACCAGATCTCGTGCTGGCAGCTAAAGAGATTGCACTCGACTTGCTCGAGAATCGGACCACTCAGCACAGTCATTACGGAGTCGGTTTTGTCGGAATCCACGAGGGCCGCGGTGCCAACTTCGTGTTCGTCGATTGGTGGGCAGACGAGAACGAACTACACCACCACGTCTTTATATCGTCGAGCGACGATCTTCTGTCACTGAAAGAGAAGACTCGAGACGATCCCACCGCTTGCGTGTGGGACCTCGGGGTCTTGGCACACGAACGAGAGGCTTGGGTGGACACCGTACTCGCGAATCCGAAGGGGCCTGATCCTGACGCGTATCTGGCTAGGCAGATGAATCGAGAGTTATAGCGTTGAGGGATCGCAGTCTGAACGCCAACACTGGCGTCAACCAGCGTAGGGCTCTAGCCTTCGTGCCATGACACCGTGGGTCAAACGCCTCATCATCGCGAACACAGTTGCCTTCGTGTTGACTTGGGTGCTACGCATCGTCCCGATGGAACCATTTGCCTTCGTCCCACTGTGGTTTCCTCGGCAACCGTGGTCGCTAGTCACTTACATGTTCCTGCACGGCGGGCCGATGCACTTCTTGTTCAACATGCTCGGGCTGTATTTCCTCGGACCGCGGCTGGAAGATCGACTGGGAGGACGCCAGTTTCTGTGGCTCTATTTCGTGGCTGGCATCATGGCGGCCGTCGTCTCGGTCATGTTCACCGCGGCACCGATCATCGGAGCGTCAGGTGCGGTGTTCGGCGTGCTGCTTGGGTACGCGAGATATTGGCCCCGGGAACGGCTCTACATCATGGGATTGGTGCCGGTCGAAGTGCGCCTTCTCGTCATCGTCGTCACAATAGCGTCACTCTTCTTTGGCTTTACCGGAAGCGGAGGCAACATTGCACACTTCGCTCACTTGGGCGGATTCCTTGGTGGCTTCCTGTACCTGAAATGGTGGGACCGTCGCTCACCGGCCGCTCGATTCAAGGCTAAGGCCCAAAGAACTGTGAAGCGAAGCCCTGGAGGTGACAGCGCAGATCTGAAACGGTGGTCGGGCATCCAACGGGAAGAAATGCACCCCGTCAATCAGGAGGAACTAGACCGAATACTAGACAAGATCAACGTCTCTGGCATAGGGAGCCTAACGGCAGACGAGCGGGAGTTTTTGGAGCGGTTCAGCGCTCGATGATGGCCTTTAGAACGGGAGTCTTGAGCTTTTGACAGGGGGTGTGGATGCGGGTATCTTGGGGCTGCGACAGGTGGCTTATCTTGGGACCTGGTTGACGCACAGGTCCTTTTTTTATTGGGCACCGCAAACTGGACAAGGCTGGGCAACCATAACGTGCAAGACAGACGGAACAGATGGCTAAGCACGAGGCAATAGAACTACAGGGGAAGGTGACGGAAGTACTTCCAAACGCCACTTTCAGAGTCCTCCTGGAGAACGAGCACACTGTACTGTGCACGATAGCTGGAAAGATGCGCCGATTTCGCATCCGCGTTCTAGCTGGAGATCGTGTCACAGTCGAGTTGTCGCCTTACGATTTGAGCCGCGGTCGCATCACGTTCAGGCACAAAGGCTGAGCGACGCGGTAGCTTCAGTTCTCCTTCTTCATTGTTGTCGATAACATGTAGTCCGCCGTTAGGTTCGCCGGTGCGCGAACACCCACCAAAAGTGCTTGTTCATCAGCGTAGAAGAAGGTGATCAACGCATAGCCCTGGCCGGAACGGAACATACGACCCATCACCGGGGTTACCGTTTGAGATCCCCAACAACATGGAGCGCCGACTTTCCGGTCTGATCCGGCGAGCGAGTAGAAAGGAGCTAGTCCTCATGGTGCCGAATCCCTCTTTGGGCCGTTTGAGCATGACAGCCACAGCCGCAATCGCATTGTTCCTGACCTTGGAGACGTCGAACGTGACAGCTCAGGGAATCCCCGACGAGTTCACCAACCTCAAGGTCTTCCCCGAGGACGTTGAGCAGCAAGTCCTCGTCAATGCCATGCGCGGTTTCTCACGAGGACTCGGCGTGCGGTGCGAATACTGTCATGTGGGCGAACCGGGACAGCCTTTGTCCACGTTCGATTTCGCCTCAGACGATAAGCAGACAAAGGTCAAGGCACGTGAGATGCTTCGTATGGTAGAAGCGGTCAATTCGAATCACCTTGCCCAGCTCGACGACAGGTCCGATCCTCCCATAGAGGTGAGGTGCGCAACCTGCCATCACGGTCAGTCACGCCCCAGAACACTGGTTCAGGTACTCCTAGAGGCTCACTTGGAAGGAGGAGTGGAAGGAACCACCCAGAAGTACGTCGAACTGAGAGAAGAGTACTTTGGGTCTTGGACCTTCGATTTCGGCGAGGTACAGTTGGTGGAGGTGGGTCAGCAGTTGGGAACTGCAGGTCACCACACCGATGCCATCCAGTTGCTGACAGTCAATCTCGAGTACTTCCCCAAGTCAGCTAGTACTCACTTCGCCATCGGCGAGGCACAACTAGCCATGGCCGACACCAGCGCCGCGATAAGCAGTTACAAGAAATCGCTCGAGCTAGCCCCGCGGAACCGGGCAGCTCGAAGAAGGCTCACCGACCTTGAAGGGCAATAGGCGCAAGCTGACGAGGCGGTAATTCTGGGGCAGCCCAGTAGGGCGCCCCTATCGCCTTACCTTGGTTGACCAATCACAAGCTGGGGCGTGGGGAAATCTGACAATTCGAGGATGCCCAATTGCCCATTGAAGTTGGAGCCCCAACAGTAGACTAGGCCTCCCGTCGTCTGGCCGCACGTATGCTCTCGTCCAGCGCTGACGGAACTGAACGTCAAGCCGCCCGCGACCGCAACTGGTTGGAGGCTCTCTGTTTCATTGCCATCACCAAGCCTGCCGTTGCGCCCATCTCCCCAGCAGTAGGCGGCTCCATCGACGCCAACTCCGCAGGTGTGGAATTCGCCAGCACTCAGTGATTGGAAAGTCAGATCACCATCGATGGCCACAGGCACCACGTTGAACCCGAACTCTCCGGGCTCGACCCCTAGCTGCCCCTGCGTCCCTCTGCCCCAGCAATAGGCCTTCCCTTCCTGAGTCAGTCCACAGATATGGTGCGCACCAGACGTCAGGGATTCGAAGACCACACCTCCTGGTATCAGAACCGGTACTGCGCTGTCCGGAATCGAGTCGTTACCAAGTTGGCCCCACCAATTCCATCCCCAACAGTAGGCCGCACCATCAAGATGCAGTCCGCATGTATGTACTTCTCCGCTGCTGACGGATGAAAACTGCATGCCTCCCGACACTGCAACGGGGGTGACGCTGTATGAAAGTTCCTCCTTAGGACTGCCAAGCTGGCCCCGATTATTGGCCCCCCAGCAATAGGCCTCACCTCCGCTCGTGACACCACAAGTGTGGTTCGTGCCCACGCTCAGTGACTCGAAAATACGCCCGCCTGATACCGCCAAGGGTACCGCGGTGCTTGCCACCGACGAATCCCTCCCCAATTGGCCTGCGCTGTTACCCCCCCAGCAGTAGGCCAAACCGTCATCCGCTAGGCCACACGTGTTCTGAAAGCCCGTACTCAACTCCGTGAGCAACGCCTGCGAGGGGACAGCACCTGGAGCCTTCCGGCAGGTAACGCCGCCGCATGGAGCCAGGCTTGGGGCAGGACCTGACTGCCCCACATCGTTCGCGCCCCAGCAGTACGTAGCCCCGTCCGTTCCCAGGCCGCACGTATGGAATAGCCCGACTTCTGCGGACGCGAAGTTGAGCCATTTGGAGCTGAGCGCCACCTCATCACTCACGCCCTCGGCGACCCTTGCAGTAACGGTTGCAGGGCCAATATCCAGCGCCTCGACCACACCACTGTTATCGACTGATACGACAGCTGGCTCGGTAACGGACCAGACGACCGAGCGCTCGAAGACCCTGGCTCCTGACGCAGCTCGCAAAACCGGCTCGAGAAAGACCTTCTCACCAACCACCATGTCCACCGAGTCAGGCTCCAGATCCAGGGTCGCGATGGGTGCCGCCGGGGTTGCCTCCCAATCGCCATCGAAGTTCACGGAGCAGGCACTCGAGCCGACCATTCGCGGCGGATCCGAGTGGATCGTTCCTATGTAGCGAGCGTCCCGACACCCAGTTTGGTCGCAGCCGCACACGCCGACGAGTGTGAAGCTGATGAAGCTGTCTACCACCTCCCCGTCAGTTAGGGTTAGCGGCCTCAACAGTTCAAAATCACCCAAGAGTCCGTGGCATGAACTTACCCCGGATCCGCTGGCCGTAATCGCTTGGCCGTCCTGCTCGAACCGGACGGAACCGGTATCGCTGCAGACGGTAACCCGCCTCGAGATGATGAGCACGCCGGTAATGTCCCAGACTCCACTCAGGTCGACCACGTCCTCCACCCCAGAGGATAGGTCCGGACCATCCTCACACCCGATGGCAGTGACCAGGGTCAAGCAGAGGATTGCAGCTGGCCATCTGAGACGAATCATAGAATACCCAAGCCGTTCCTGACCGCGTTGCTCAAAGTGAATGACTACGGAAACCCTCACCTACGCCCCCCTGTTACCCGGTCTATCCAGATCGGGTCCGGGTCCGGGCGCGTCTACAACGTACCCCGCCGTACTCCAAATGCAGAAGTGGTGCCGCTACACCGAACCCGGATTGTCCCACCGGATACCCAATTGACATATCAATGATTATTGATATGTTTTGCACATGGCCTCTGATCCAGGTTCGCCGATTGACCAGTGTTGTCCGCGGTTCCAGGCGCTTTCCGACCCGACCCGGGTGCGGATTCTGGAGCTGCTTCGCGGCGGCGAGCGGTGTGTCTGTGAGTTGATGGCCGGCCTGAACATCCGCCAATCGTTACTCTCCTTCCACCTCAAGACCTTGAAGAACACCGGCTTGGTAAAGGATCGGAGGGACGGACGTTGGATTCACTATTCGATAGACTGGAGCGGCCTGGAGGAGCTCGAAGGCCTGATATCCCTGCTCAAATCAGCAGCTGCCCCATCCGCCACAGACTGCTGCGAACCGCTCGTACAGCTTTCCAATAAGCCCCTGGACAGCTCGGTGCGATGAACCT
>JBDGZZ010000048.1:0-24695 GCA_039588335.1 Gemmatimonadota bacterium
CTTCAAATCGTCGATTCGGAGCTTCAAAACATGGATTCGGAGCTTCAAAACGTCGATTCGGAGCTTCAAAACGTCGATTCGAAGCTTCAAAACGTGGATTCGGAGTTTCAAAACGTCGATTTGAAGCTTCAAAACGTGGATTCGAAGCTTCAATACATCGATTCGAAGCTCCAAACACTCGATTTGAAGCTTCAAAATCGTGCCAAAATGGCGGAAAACGGCCGCCACCAAGCGTCCGCAACGGCCGAGCGGACTAGTCCCCAACACACCACAAACCCGAAAAGGAGGGTAGCACTATGGCTAGATTCCCTAGCCGAGAGGCCGACGTCGCCGCACTGGCAGGCAACGTGATCGTTGGCCTCACCGAGTCCGCCGACGATTTCCCGGCGCCACCGGTGCCAGCGGCGGACCTCAAGACAGCGCTCGACGGTTACCTCGCGACCCGCGACAAAGCGTCGGTTGCCGATGGAACTGCGGCGGAAGCTCATGGCGAGAAGGACGAGGCCCTGGAAGCGCTCGTCGACAGCCTGCGGGCCGACCTGCGGTACGCCGAAGAGGCCGTGAAGCACGACGGCGAGAAACTGAGAAAGCTGGGCTGGGGCGGTCGCAGAGCGCCCACGTCCCTCGAACCGCCGGGCCAAGCGCGTTCGCTCGAGGCCAAGCGCCAGGGACCTGGCTGGGTTTACCTGGACTGGAAGGAACCGTCAGACGGCGGTGCCGTAGCGGCATACCGTGTCGAGTCGCGCACAAAGATGGGCGAAGAATGGGAGCTCATCTCCATGACGATCGACTCTCAAGTGGTGCTCGCCGATCAGGAGCGCGGTGTGGACCTCGATTTCCAGGTGGTCGCCGTGAACCGAACAGGAAAGGGCGAACCCAGCAACATTGTATCGGCGATACTGTAGTCGCTGAAACTGGGGCGCTCAGATGTGAGTAGCGGGTGGGAGCGGGGAGCGGGGAGCGGAGATCTACAATTCAAGTGCCGGAAACAGTTGAACAACTATGCGGGTTTGAACTTGCACCGTTGGGTTCCGCTCCCTGCTCCCTGCTCCCCGCTCCCTGCTCCTGAAACTTCCAGCAACAGACTCCGTTCTATTTATTATAGAAAATATGACAAATCACCAAAGACGAGGTGATCGTGGGCAAACGCGACTATCTGGGTGACTTCGAGCAGGTGGTGCTGCTGGCAGTGATGAGGCTGGGGCCCGACGCGTACGGAGTCAGCATCAAGCACGAGATCGAGCAGAGGACCCATCGCAAGGTCTCGCTCGGCGCTATCTACCCGACCATGGACCGGCTGGAAGCCAAAGGATTGGTCACGTCGCGGGTGGGCCAACCCACCGGAGAGCGTGGTGGCCGGGCCAAGCGGCACTTCAAGATCAGCACTGCAGGTCGGAGGGCTCTCAATCGCTCACATGAGATGCTCGCTGCGTTGTGGGATGGGTTCGAGCAAGAGGTCGCATCATGAGTGGCGGCAAGAACCAGCGGTCACTGACACCGCCACGGGTCCCGGCGTTTCTACTTTGCACCCTGCCCCAGTCCCACCGGAGCCACATCGTGGGTGATCTCTCGGAGGAATTCAGCTCACAAACGTCGCGCGGTCAGGCACCTCAATTGGCAACCCTGTGGTTCTGGAAGGAGCTGGCGTCGAGCATCTTCGCCAATATGATCACGCGGTTGCGCTACCGCTTGAGAGGAAATCCGGGTACAGGTGGCGGGCAGAAAGCTCCGGACACCAACCGCAGTCGCAACCCGTTCACGGGGTTCGGGTACGACTTGCGCTTCGCCCTGCGCGGCTTATTGAAAAACCCGGCGTTCGCCATCGGTGCCGTCGTGATGCTGGCGCTTGGCATTGGAGTGAACACCGCCATCTTCAGCATGAACACGCGAATGCTGGGCGTGGTGCAACGGTTCCACCAACCCGACGAACTAGTATTCCTCTGGGGCGTCCAAGACCGTTGGGATAGGGCATCGGTCTCGACCCAAGAGTACCTGCAGTGGCGCGAGCAATCCGGCGCCTTCCAAGAAATGGGGCTGTACCGCACGGTCACGCGGTACGTGACCGGCGACCGCGAACCTCAGCGAGTCCGCGTGGTTCACACGTCGGCCAACTTGCTACCGATGCTCGGCCTGGACGCCGAAGCAGGCCGGCTTCACGGCATAGCGGACCAGACCGCGGCTGCACCGGCCGTTGCCGTTCTCACCTATCGCTATTGGCAGGAACGGTACGGCGGTGACTCCGATGTACTCGGCCAGACAATCCTGCTGAACGAAGATCCCTTCACCGTGATCGGCGTGCTGCCTGCCAAGGCCCAATTCGAGATCCTGTGGCATGATACGCACGTGTTCACACCGCTGGTCCTCGATCCGGCCGCGCTCAACTGGGAGGATCGCTACTATCGAGTCATCGCCCGCCTGGCTGAAGGCTCGTCTGCCGAACAGGCGCAGACTCAGCTGACGGCCATCGCCGCACGACTAGCAGACGCACAACCCGAAACAAACGCCGAGGTGGGCGCGCGGGTTGAGCCGTTCACGGAGTTCTTCTATTCAGCCGAAGACCGCATGGCCATGGTCGCCCTGCTGTTCGCCGTGTTCGCAGTGCTACTCATCGCCTGTGTAAACCTGGCGAACCTCCTTCTGGCCAAGGGGACAGCGCGACAGGCAGAGGTGGCGATAAGACTAGCGGTGGGCGCAAGCCGTGGGCGGGTGGTGCGGCAGCTCCTCACCGAGAGCCTGCTGTTGTCTCTCACGGGCGGTGCGTTTGGAATCGTGTTGGGAATCTGGGGGCTGAAGCTGTTGCTGTCCTCGTTCCCTAGCACACCATTCCTGCCACAAGAGGTTGGGCTGGACCCGGTGTTGCTGTCGTACACCTTCTTGATCTCGGTGGGTGCCGCCTTGGCCTTTGGACTGACACCGGCCTTGCTGGCATCGCGCGTATCGTTGAGCGAGAGCATCAAGGAAGGCGGCGCTGGCAAGTCGGCCAGCCGCGGCCGTAAACGATTCCGCAATGGCATATTGGTCGCACAGCTCGCGCTCACCGTTCCACTGGTGCTCTCTTGCATCGTGGGCTACCGCCAGGTCCAGACGTTGGGCAGCCTGGATTTCGGATTCGCGACAGAAGGGTTGCTGGTAGCACAGGTGGACCTACCCGATTATCGCTTCGAGCATGCGGTCGACCGTAGTGAGTTCTACGACGCAGCGGTGGCGGAGCTGCAAAACATACCAGGTGTAACTGACGCCGGCGCCGGCATGAACGTGCCTATCGGGGTCGGCTCCTTCGGCAGCATGTACCGCCCACTGCTCATCGAAGGTCGTGAAGCCGAAGAAAGAAGTGAACGGGGACCACGCGGCTTTCAAGTTGTGACACCCGAGTTCTTCAATACCATCGGTGTGTCGCTCCGACTTGGCCGTATGTTCACCGCGGCAGACGGACCGGGTGACGCGACCGTGGCGGTCGTAAACGAGGCGATGGCAAGACGATATTGGCCGGAACAAGATCCGGTGGGCCGGCGTCTCGCACCAGACACGATCGAAGGGTATTGGCCCGCAGACGAAACGCCCGACCACGTCACCATCGTGGGTGTCGTGGAGGATTTTGGGGCCACCTTCTATGGCGATCCACCCAACCCGACAGTGTACTTGTCTCATCTACAACAGCCGCCGTTTGGCATGAGCCTGGTAGCCCGCACCGCAGCTGACCCCTTGAGCTTGGCTCCGGCACTGCGTACTGCAGTCACTCGCGTCGATGCCGGTGTCCCACTTTCCCAGATTCGTTCCGGCGAGAGATTGGTAGACGACTGGCTGCAGGAAAGCCGGACTGTGGCGGCAACACTGGGCGTGTTGGGATTGCTTGCATTGGGAATGGCCATCTTGGGTCTCTACGGCATGGTGGCCTACTCTGTGGCGCAGCGGACCTTCGAGCTGGGAGTGCGGATGGTTCTGGGCGCTGATGTAAGTGCCATCCGCTGGATCGTCATGCGTTCGTTCGTCACTCTCGCTGGAATGGGACTCGTCATTGGGTTGGTCATCTCCGCCATTGGTGGGCTGATTGCACGTTCGCAGTTGGTGATGCTGCGGATCCCGGTCTTCTCCACGATTGCAGGACTGGTGGTGCTACTCGGCGGGGTGGTTCTGTTGGCCAGCTACTTGCCTGCACGCCGTGCCACCAGCATCGAGCCGGTGCAGGCGCTGCGGTGTGAGTGATGCGGGGGCCTGGTTCTCCAGCGATGAAGCCTGCGGCCCGGGAAGCGCGCGGCACAGCGCACCCGGGAGTTCGGAATCCGGATCGCACTGGGCGCGCAGCGGACACTGATAGCGAGTCTGGTCGTAACACAGGTGACTCGTATGGCCGGAATCGGCCTCGTTTGTGGTCTGCTCGTTGCGTTTGTTGTGATGCGCTTTGCCGCCAGCAAGCTCGATCCACTGGCGGCCTTGCGACTCGAGTAAGGACAAGTGGGTTCAGGGCTTCACCAGTTCATGCAGCCTGATGTGCTCCACATCGAGCTCATCCCGCCAACGTCCTAGCACGTAGTCGTTACCGATTTCATATATGCGCAGGCCCAGGGGGACTCTCACGGCTCCAAGCAGTTCTCCTTCATCACCAAACACCGAATACACCACATCACTTTCGCCCGGCAACCGGTAGTTCTCCACCCACAGGCGACCTGCGTCATCTACCATCAATGACGCAAAAGCCGGGAACGTTTCGGGAAAAGGTGCAACCTCCACTTGATCTCGTAGGGCACTACGCTCGCCGGCGTCGGCCTCCTGTTCGAGGCGGAGCCGCTCGTACGTCTGGATATCATCAGAGGTCACCGGCCGATTGGGCTGCAGTACACGAACCAACCGTTCCAGACCACCGGTTGCATGGTAGGATCCGATCTCAAACGCGCTGGTGTGGCCCAAATGGATTCGGCTGCGCCCGATTGCCGCGACGGACTCATGACTGAACGGTTGTGGCGCAATTACCCGCCTGGGACCACTCGAGTATGCGAACCACGAGATGGGCGGTGCTGAAGCAATCGTATCACCTCTTTCACCCTGCCTTGTGTAGCTCAGCAGCCAACCATCGACGGGGTTCAGACCTTCCGACACCGTGTTGGGTGTAACGTACGCGTTGGCTTGCACGAGGATGGTTCCATCGTCCAGCACCCCAAGTGCCGTGGGCCGCGACAAGCCACCAGGCGCCTCGATGTTGGTCGTGCGGCCGAGCGCGCCATTGAGATCGAACACGGAGATCCGGCGGAGAGAACGATCGTACGCCACAATGGAGTCCGAGCCAAGCATCTGGACCCATCCCAGGTTTCGGAATTCTCCCGGCCCTTCGCCCCTTCGGCCCGTGGTCCATAGGTGGTTGCCGTCGGAGTCGAAACAACGCAGCTCACCCGACCCAGAATTGGCAACGACAATGTTACCATCCACGATGCGCGTCGCACCGGCAACGTATTGGAATTCGTATTCGACCGCCCCTTCTACGACTCCCAAATCGAGCGATGGGCTTGCTGCAATAGTCCATTGGTCATCTGGACCCCAACTCGCACTCGTGCTCTCCACTATGCGGATACCGGCGCTGTCACGAACCGTGTGAGACATGGCGGTCTCCGGCTCACCCCCACACCCGGCGGCAAGCAGGATGAGAGAACTGCAACCGACCGCACGTATCGGCATCCTTGTTGGTGCACGCCCTGCAAATGTCGATCGAAGAGCCTCGTGACATAGGCCTATCTGGAGTTCAGCTCTCTTTTCCATAAGTCTTCAACAGTTCCCCTTGGAGTCACAATCTGGCCTGGGATAAATATGCTCCTACCAATCCGGTGCTGCACCCCAGGGTCGGGACCTAAAGCCTCCAGGGTCTGTGGCCCGAGTGGAGGAGGCTCCATGGCTTGAAGACGGCAGCCCGCAGCGACTCGCGCTCCGCGGGCTTCGCGAGCATCTTTGCAGGCCATGATCAACTCCTTCTCGTATTCCCCGGCTGAAGCCGCAGTTCGCCGCTTCAGCGTCAGAACAACGTTCAGGCGAGGCCTTGGCATCACCTTGTCGGGAGTGGTGCTCGCAGCGTGCGCCGGGTCCGACTCGGCTCAGATGAACCCCTACAGCGACTTCGGCATCACCGCCAACAACGCCTTTTTCTACTACGCCGACCTCAAGGCCGCGACCGAGTTCTATACACAAACCCTCGGCATCGAAATCGCCGCCGACTACGGCTTCGCCAAGATCCTGCACGTCGCTGGCACATCGTTCCTGACACTGGTCGACGCCGATAGTGGCATGCATTCGGCCGACGAACCCAAGACTGTGGCGCTCGCGCTTGTCACCGACCAGCTCGAAGCGTGGTGGGACTACTTGTCCGCCACCGACACGGAGATGCGATTCGAGTTCAACTACCGTGAAGACCGACCGCACGACGGCTTCGTCGCAATCGACCCCGAGGGTTACCTGCTCGAATTCGAACGCTTCAATCCGCACGAAGAGAACGAGAAGTTCATTCCAGTACTCCAACGGGCTGAGACGAAGTTCGCGACGGGCTCCGTTCCAGAGGGACTCGGCTTCAAGGCCACGGTGGTTTGGACCTATTACAACGACCTCGACGGCGCAATGGCGTTCTACGAAGACAAGTTCGGGCTTGACATGATCGTCGATCAGGGCTGGACCAAGATCTACCAGACGTCAACGACGGGATTTCTGGGCCTGGTCGACCAGGAACGCGGGATGCACCGTGCGACCGAACAGAAGGGCGTGACATTGTCGTTTTGGACGGACGACATCGACAGTTGGTTCGTCCACGCGAGCGGTGCGAACGGGTTCGAAATGAGGTCGGATTCGGTCGGACGCAACGACCGGTTCCACGCGTTCGTGGGATACGATGTCGAGGGTTACTACTTGGAGTTCGATACCTTCCTGCCGCACGAACACAACGAGCGTCTGCTCGTATTGATCGGGGGCTGAAGGCCCCGCGTACAGGAGCGGCGATGTGCGTACGGTGGGGCAGGACGAGAGCACGGTCATGCAACACGAATTCTCGTGGGTCATTGAGAACCAACTTGCGGGGATGCCGCGTCCGGGAACCTCTGCCGTTCTGGAAGATGACATCGCATTCTTGCAGCGGCAGAACATTGGTCTTCTGGTATCGCTCACCAGCGACACTTTGAGTCCGTCGCTACTTGCGGAACACGGTATCGAGTCACTCCACATTCCAGTGCATGATTTTCAGGCACCCACCATGAAACAGATCGTGGAGTTCGTGGAAAACGCCTCTAACAAGCTGGCCAACGGAGAGCGGGTCGGCGTCCACTGCACCGCCGGCATGGGACGTACCGGTACCATGCTGGCCAGCTACCTCGTGTATCAGGGCAGCACCGCACAGGAGGCCATTGCGAAGATCCGGGAATTGAGGCCCGGGTCAATCGAGACGGCCGAGCAGGAAGAAGCTCTCCAGGCGTACTACGAGTATTTGCGGCAACGGTAAACGAGTTGGGTAGCGTACCCTAACGCAGGCTCCTCAACGCCGCAGCAATGTCCACTGCCCGCGGTACCACATTCCCTTCGAACGTCATCTCTCGGCTCGTCTCCATGAGGATTCGCTTGTAGTCTGCCGGCTGGAGGTCGGCATTCACGCTCTTGAGCATCGCAACGAAACCGGCGGTGACAGGTGATGTCGACGAGATCGAGAGGTAAGGCCGATAACCGCTCTCGCTCCCGCGTGTTAGCCAATCCAAGTACCGCTCGGTGAAGACCAACTGGTAATCGTAGTGCAGGATGTTCACGTCCGGATCGCGGTCGTCATCGCCCGAACGTGGTCCCAGCCAGGTTGGCAACAGATTCCCCGGGTGCGGATAGTGAATGAAGGTTGTTACGATACCGTTAGCCAGCGCGCGGTCTACAGCTTCGTCCAATCGCGTTCGGTTCTCATCCGAAAACCGCGCAGCCGAATAGGTCAGGACATCCAGGTCGTGGTCGATCGCCCAGTCGATGGCGCGGATCATGGCATCCACCTTCGCGGTCTCGTCGTTGGAGTACGTGCCCAAAGCGTAGATCTCCACCTCGGGTGCGACCTCACGCAGAGTGGAGGCCATCCAGAACCCATGGTGGCTCTCTTCACCGAACGATTCCCTCCAGTCATCGGTCTGGAAGGTCGCACCCCCGGCATAGAGTCCTTCGTGGACATCGAATCCAAATGAATGATCCAGAATGCCGACCCTCACGCCTTTCCCTTTTGAGATCTCCCAGGCATCCCAAATGTTGTGAATTGTGAAGTAGGTCAGGCGCGAATTGGCATTGGGGAAGCGAATGAAAGGTGGAGCCTCGACAGTGTTTTGCTCGAGATGGTAGGTCCCCACAGCTCCGAAACAAACCATCAACGCGCCGATCATCAAACCGGGTTTGTGCATGAGTTTCCCCGTCAATGTGTCTTTGTTGGCTAAGTGATCATGTCTTTGCGTAGGCTCTACGCAGTCTCGTGGCAGCAGGGTTCAGAGTCGGACTTCACCATGGAATGCGCGCCTGGGTCGGGTCTCGCCCGATCAGTTGAATCAGGTATTGGGGGGGTCTACAGGAGATCATTGGCGAGTGATGGAGCTACTGGCCCTCAATGGCGGTCTACTCTCCCCTGACAAACTCATACTTCACCGGAAACTCTATTCTGACTGTCACGGCTCTGTCGCCAACCTTGCCAGGCTCGAAAACGCACGACTGGACCCACTGCACGATCTGCTTGTCTGCCCGACTATCGTTGGTCCGCAAAACCCGGATCTCCTTGGCCCGCACCTTCCCGTCGGTTCCAATGACGATCTCGAGTAGCGCTTGAATGTTCAGTGGAGCCCGTTCGAATTGCTGTTCCCGCTCATAGCGATCGTTGATTCTGGCACGGTTGGCTCGTTCCCGCGGATCGTAGCGCGGACAGTTGATGAGCTTGGGCCGTGTTGTCACGATGCGGCGGCCGTCAACCGTGTCTGCCAGTGTGAACGTTCTAGCTATGTCGATTGAATCGAGATCCACCGTCGGCACCTTCTTGTCCACGAAGGACCACCGCAGCGGCAGGACCAGCTTAACGCGAACGAGCTTTCCATCCCGGACACCGGGCTCGAACGCGCACTCATAGATCATCGCACTGGTTGCTTCTTCGAAGCCATGGTCTGTGGGCGAGAACGCCACAACCGAACCCGCCTCTGCCCGACCATCGACACCCACGATCAGGCTCACCGTGACCTCTGTCTCGTCGTACGCCTCGGTGAGGCTACGCGGGAACCTCGCCCCCGGACAGGACAGTCTCTTGGGAACTCGATCGACTTCTCTGCTCGAGTAGACACGACCGGAATCTGCCTGCGCCAAGGCTGGCACGGCCACAACGGAAAGGAAAAGCGACAGAATCGTAAAACTGCAGGCGTGTGTAGCTAATGACGGCAATCGGATCAGCATGCTACCTTCGCGAGGTAACGCTTACTCCCAGAATAGCAGCTACCAGCGGGGTTAGGCAAGGACCTACACAGATGGTGGGCGCGGTGGCTGGGCTACCGGGCTACAGACTCAACCAATAATTCACCTTGACCACGAACGTGTTGTAACTCGGCAGGCGGAACATCTCGTTGATACCCTTCCCGAACTCGAATTCCTGCTGGTCGGTCACGTCGGACCGGCCGTGCTGCCAAACGAGGAACAGCGTCGAGCCCAACATGTATTCCCAGCGAAACACGACGTTCGACCGAAACGAGAGAACGGTGAAATTGGGATTGCCGAGTTCGATGTCCGCGGTGCCACTCTCGTCGATGTCGATGCTTACGTCGCCGTTGGCGTCCACCATGATCTGCTCGTCGGTGTAATCGGTGAAGCGATCGGCAAACGTCTCGCCTTTCGGGTCGTTGACCTCCCGGTAGCCCAGATATTTCACGGTCGAAACGAACGGCTCGGCGTACAATTGAAGCGTCATGGCGGGCGTGAAGATGATGTTGCCGCGGAACGTCATGGCCGCGGTCGTCTGATCCAGCTTGCCAAAGACGTAACGAAGCTCACCGACAGCTTCCTGCTGCACCATGTACTGCCAAGAGTTGTAGCCCTGGCTTATCCGGAAGCCGGCGCGGAAGTCCATGTACGATGCTGCGCGCCACGAGACCCGTGGGCTGAGACTAAATACCCAGCTCTCACTCTCGGGTTCTCTGTAACCGGAGCCGTTCAGCCCGGCGCTAAGATTCTTGCGACCATCGGTGTTGAACCCCACCCACCCGTTCCACGAGTACGGCTCGAGGAAAGCCGGTCCGCCTCGTAGCGCCCCCGTTGACAGAGCCTCGAAGTTCTGGCTGATCCCGGCATTGACGCTCCAGTAGTTGCGGAACTGCCCCCAGCCATTCACGTTGCCACCGACAGCCACGTTCTCCCAGCCCCAGGTCCACACGGTGTGTTGGTTGAAGTTGACCTGAGCCCGCCGGAACACCTTGCCCGGCTGCAGCCAGCGGAGCTGGAACCACAGGAACTGGATCGTGCGGTCGGCCTCACGCTGGAAGCCGGCGTCGTTCACCTCGTATCCCGGTGAGCGCGTATCGACTCCCGTTGACCAGACGAACTTGTCGCCCGCGTGCTTGCCGAAGATGAATTGACCGGCAAACCCGCTCAACGACGTCCGCGTGGGATCGTAGGTCACGTATTCATTGTCGGGACGTTGGTAGTACCTGGCCGACGAACGTTGCGTGAGGTCGATTGCAGTAGGTGAGCCACGCACGTGACTTCCCGAGAGCCAACCGTCTACGTGCCACCGGTCGTTCGCGAAGCGATGGCCGAATTTGGTCGCCATCGAGTACGCCGAGCTGCGCAGCCAGTGGAGTTCACTGTCTCTGGGTATCGACCTCCCAACGGCGGTGCCGAAGATTCCCACCTGAGTGAGCCCTCCTCGGAAATCCTTTGCCAGGCTCCCCACCCAAAAGCCAGTGCGCGGCTCAACAACGTCCGAATGCGAATTGCCGTCACCGTCTACGACGCGTGCGCTTTCTTCCGCGGTGAGGGCACCCAGTAAACCCATAGTCCAACCGCTCGAGGTTTTCCCCGAGAGCTTCCCTGCCCCAATGATCGTGGTCCAATCGAGGGCTTCGGCGTGCCCGCCCCTCGGGTCGGCCCACCCCTGTGGCCGGCGCCCGACACGACGAGTGTAGAAGAGTTGTTCGTTGGCCCCGTCGCCATCACCCAGGAGAATCGGGAAACGGAAGACGTCCAAGCCTTCCTGGAAGAACGGTCGCCTCTCGGGGTAGAACGTCTCGAACGCCGAAAGGTTCACCACGGCGGGATCCGCTTCGACTTGTCCGAAATCCGGGTTGAACGTGGCGGACAGGGTCAGGTTCGACGTCACGCCCATGTAGAGGTCTCCGCCAACGCGGGCCGTGCGGTCCGCTCCGGTCGCGAATGGGTTACCCCCTTCTGACGGGTATCGGTCACCCGTGGCGGCCACGTACGGTAGTAGCTCGACGCGCCGCGGCGGATCGATCCCCTCTATTCCGGTGAGCTCTCCGAAGCGGGACACCAGACCGGCCTCCCCTTTCGCCATGAGGCGCCAATGCTGTTCCTCATTGCGCCGGTTGATGACGCGCACGACCTGAAACCCGAACACCTGGCGCTCCGCTCCGCTGAAGCGCAGCTGGCTGAACGGAATGCGGAACTCTGCCGTCCACCCCGCTGAATCGATCGACGTCCCCACCTTCCACACGGCATCCCACGACTCGTCATCGTTGCCGTCATCGAAGAGGTACACGTCCCGCTTCACCCCCGCAGGGTTCACGAAGAACGCGAAACCGGTACGGCGGTCGTAATACGAGTCAATTGCGACTATGATCCAATCGGACGGGACGTCCTCGTCGCGGCGCGCGAGTCGAGTGACAATCTCGTTTGCCTCGCTGTCCCAGGCGCGGACCCCAATGAATAACGCGTCATCGGTATACACGACGCGGAACTCAGTATCCTGCGTTCCCGGCTCACCCTCGTCCGGGTCGACTTGCCAGAACCCGCCGGACACCGGAGCGACCGTCCAGATTGCTTCGTCGAGTTGTCCATCCACGCGAGGCGCTTCCCGAGCCTGCACGGCCACGGCTGTTCGCATGGCTGTGGGGTCTGTCGCGCTACCTTCAGGCACGACAGAGACTGTGGCTTGTTGCACCTGGATTGCGCTGCTCGGAATCGCCAGAAAGCTGGCGGCGACGGCAGGAAGGACGGCACGAAGCCACCCTATCCCAAAGGGATGGGTCGGTGGCAACGAGTACGGCATAAACTCCCTCGTGGTGCCTCCGGGGTTGGAGGGGTTATTTGGCACTACGACATGCGAAGGAGATCGGTTTCTTGGGATTAGATCAAGACGGTGGAGATGGCCAAGACAGTCGCGCGTTTTTCCAACTCCACCGGCAACAATTCGGTTGCCGCTCCCATTCTGATAGGCGTTACAGTCATGAGCATCCCGAGCTAATGAACCCGCGCTCGTTAGCGCGGGACCGACACAGCACCTATGAGACACACTCGACCTGTGCCGTTTAACGCAATCATGATAGATTGCAACATCGTTAAACGGCAGGATACTATGACTGTTGTGAAAGTCTCACCCAAGTACCAGGTGGTCATCCCTCAGAAGATCCGGGAGTCCCTGGGAATCGAACCGGGCCAGAGAGTGCAGGCCCTCCAGTACATGGACCGCATCGAGTTCATTCCCGTCAAGCCTGCCAAGGCGATGCGGGGCTTTCTCAAAGGGATCGATACATCCGTGCCGCGGGATGGGGATCGGGTATGAACGTCGTGGACTCTTCGGGCTGGCTCGAGTACCTGGCTGATGGGCCAAACGCAGACTTCTTTGCCCCCGTGATACAGCGCACCCGAAGCCTGCTCGTCCCATCAATCTGCCTCCTCGAAGTGTTCAAGCGAGTCCACCAACAGCGGGGTGAAGGCCCCGCGCTCCAGGCGGTTGCCTTGATGGAGCAGGGCCGCGTCGTCGATCTCGATTCAAGCATCGCACTGAGTGCCGCCAAGTTTGGGATCGAATACCGACTTCCGTTAGCTGACAGCGTGGTCCTTGCGACAGCACGACATCATGGGGCACAGGTATGGACGCAGGACTCCGACTTCAAAGGCCTACCGGATGTGCGGTTCACTGCGAAGTGATGGAACGATTACGCATGCGCCCTAGCTTCGTCTTCGATCAACACTGGAGATAGGCGCATCCACAGGGATTTACTAGGCAGTACGGGGATCTGAGCACCCCTCTTGGTACCTATTGGGTGGCGCAGTCCCACAACATCTCCCAACATGTTCGAGACCTGCATACAACAGGAGGTGCTGAGAAGCGGGCGGTCTGAACATCCTCATGTTGTAGTCGTCGAGACCCCCACTTAGGCCGTTCGTCCTTGGTGGGGGTGGATTTGCGCATGGGGGAAACTCGTTAAGGCGCTGTTACGGATGGGCTCTCAGGTATTCGCAGTGAGATTCTGGTAGTCAGCCTTCAGTGAAGCCAGGGGAGTGCTCCGAGTGTTCGGGCTCACCCTCCCCCTCCAACCAAGCGCGCCAAGGCCGTCCTCACTTCCGCCACCTCCTCCGCCACCGCTCCCGAATCTGGATCGGTCCTAAGAGTCAGATAGTGCCGGTACGCCTTGATCGCTCCTACGGTGTCACCTACAATAGCCGCGAGGTCGCCTTCTTCTTTGAGGTAGGCCACTCGGTAAACGAATAGGTTGACGAAGTTCATCCCGGTAATGCTTCGCGCCGCCGCCAGGGCGCGTTCATAATCCCCCCGTTGGCGACTCAGTCGTGCTACAATGAGCATCCCGAGGTCGCCAGGCCACTCCCCGCCGGGGTCCCTACGCAAGCGTGCCTCGAGCGTATCAAGTGCCGGCGTGTCGGCCCGACTTCGGTCTCTGTCGAGACTCTCGAGCAGCGCCAAGACCACCGCTTCACCGTATCCTACCCAACCGTTCTCGATAGCCTCCTTCTCGAGCCTGGGCTAGACTGTAGCACTTGTAAGAGGAGAATAGACAACCGGACTCTCGCGGGTAGGATCACAAACACGCGTGCATCGCCCCGCATCGTCTTTCATCGGCCGGCGTAGTACCTTAGGCTGTGCACGAAATCGGCTGCCTCAGACACTGAACCCCACCCATGCCCCTCACCTTCGTCTTCGATCAGAACAAATGCACAGGCTGCCAGGCCTGCCAGCTTGCGTGCGTGATCGAGAACGAACTGGAGCCCGACGCCAGTTGGCGTCAGATCAACACGTTCAACGAACGACACTACCCCGGCGCACCGCTGTTCCACATCTCGCTGGCGTGCAATCACTGCGCCGACCCCGCATGCATGAGTGCGTGTCCTGCCCTGGCATACTCGAAGGACAGCGAGACCGGAGCCGTGCTCGTCGATCAGGACAAGTGCATAGGCTGCAGATATTGTACTTGGGCCTGTCCCTACGACGCACCCAAGTTCGATCGTGCCCAAGGCGTAATCAGCAAGTGCACGTTCTGTAACGATCGCATCAGACGTGGATCGCAACCGGCGTGTGTCGAGTTGTGTCCCACGGGAGCACTGACTTTCGATCGGTTGCCGGATGAAGAGATCGTGAACAGTTCGGCCGGCTTCACCGCGACGGACATGGGACCGTCGATCAAGATCATTCCCCTGCGTGCGGACCGAACCGTACCGGAAATCACCGCTCCAGTCACGGCGATACCCCACCTCGGCGCCGTCGACTCGCTCCCGTCCCGGATCACGCTTCGCTCCGAGTGGTCGCTGACGCTGTTCACGCTACTGGGTGCAATCCTGTTTGCACTGGCCACGGCCGCCGTCACCACGGGAATGCGACTGAGCCCGGTGCTATTCGCGCTGACATCGGCAGCCGGCATGGGACTCGCGACACTACACCTGGGTCGCAAGGAGCGCGCGTGGCGCGCGATGCTGAATGTGGCCAACTCGTGGCTCACCCGAGAGATCATTCTCTTTACACTGTTCGTACCGGCGGCACTACTCTATCTGATATCGAGCCGCGAGATCGGCTGGCTCGGATGGGTCGTCGTGGCACTTGGCGCAGCGGCGACCTTCTCGATGGACATGGTGTACAAGTTCGCCATCAAGCCGAGGCCCACCATTCACAGCGCTGGCGTACTGTTGACCGGACTGTTCCTGGTCGGAGTCGTCACGCTGAACCCGGTGCTGGCAGGTGCAATCGGGAGTTTGAAGTTGGCGCTCTACCTCTGGCGCAAGACAACGCTGGCCATGACAGGCGCATCGGTTCGGCCCTTCGCAACTGCGGCCCGGATCGGCCTTGGTTTTGGATTGCCACTCGTGCTCGGTGTGATGGACCTTAGTCAGATGTACGCTTTCACACTCGCAAGCGTTTTGTTGGGTGAATTAGTTGACCGAAGCGAGTTCTACACCGAGATCGAGATAATGACGCCGGCACGGCAGATGGCAATGGATCTCGATAGGTTTGTCATTCCAGAACAGCAGCCTCACAACACCCAGTGACTCGTTGCAAGGCTGATCAAGGTGATACTGCCGAAGACCCGGAGAACTGCCGAGAACACGCAGAAGTGTGGTTGGAACCCGGAGGGATAAACCCGGCAGGCACGTGGTCCGGACGTTCCCGGCGGATCGCCATTTACGACCTACGGGACGCCGTGCCTACCGGGAAAACCGCATATTACCATGATAATATACCCGAACTGCGACAGCAAGCGGCCTGCCCGACCTGCTCCCTCAGAACTTCCCCGGCGGCGGACACGTATCTAACAACAGTCAATGGTCACCCGAGCCACGATGGAGGATCGTCTGATGCGTAACCCGTTGTCGTGCCTAGTGTTACTGCTCTCTCCCGCACTGCTGTCTGCGCAGCAGGAACTCGAATTCTCAGGACACACCTGGGTCATACAGGGTGACGCGAAGGTTGAGACGTACATGGGGCAGGAGGCCCTGCTAATGAGATCGGCCGCGGCCATTCTCAAGGATTCGGATTTTGAGAACGGTACGATTGAATACGACGTGGCTGTAAGTGGCCTTCGCTCTTTCGTGGGAGTCGCGTTTCGTGCGGACATGGCCAACTCATACGAGGACTTCTACATCCGGCCACACCAGACCGGCCGGTTCGACGCGATCCAGTACACCCCGGTCTACGGCGGTGTTGCTGCGTGGCAACTCTATCCTGAATACAACGCCACACTCGACATTCCTCGCGACCAGTGGGTTCACGTTAAGCTGGTGATTTCCGGGTCGCGCATGACGGCCTTCTTTGACAACGCTTCGGCACCGAACCTACTCGTGGACCTTTTCGCCGGTCCTCAGGCCAGCGGTTTCGTAGCACTCAAGTCCAACTTCCCGGCAGAAGGACAACCAGCCGATCTATATCCAACAGCTTTTGCGAACGTCGTCGTGGAAGTGAACGATGCTCCGGTTTCTTACGACGAGAACATCCCGCCGCCGGCCGGGTCCGGATTCATCACGCAGTGGGCAATCTCGCCCGCCTTCCCTGCCCGCCCTGGAGACCTGCTCGAGCTACCCACGGCTACGCTCTCGGCAGCCGAGTGGAAAATCGCCGCGAGCGACTCGCACGGCCGAGTAAACTTGGCCAAGTACCGGGCACTTCCCCCTGGCGGTGGAACCGTGCTGGCACGCGTGGTAGTACGATCTGAGCTGGATCAAGTGAAGCAGCTCAACTTCGGGTTCAGCGACAAAGCCAGCATCTTCCTGAACGGTCAACTGCTATTGTCGGAAGACAACACGTACCGTTCGCGGTCCATGCGGTACCTGGGTGTCATGACCATCGACAACGACGCAATACTCCTTCATCTACAGCAAGGCGAGAACGAGTTGGTATTCGCCGTGTCGGAGGCGTTTGGGGGGTGGGGTGTGACGGCGCGGTTCGAGAACATGGAGGGGATTGCCGTAGAAATACCCACGCCATAGGGGGAGGATCGAGCCCTTGTCGGCTCCCGCGTAGAATCGGGGCCAGCTTGTAGATGACTTTAGCAGCAGCCGGTAGTTTCACATCATCCCGCGGACCATAACGGTCCGTGCGCAGGTGGGACAGCTCAGTTGCCGGATCGTGCCCTCGCCGCGCATCACTGAAGGACCAACGAGGAGGTCGTCCTGGCATCTCGGGCAGACGGGGTGGCTCCCCAACATGGCCACGGCCCGGATCTCCGCCGCCTCCTCCCTCGAAAACGCCGCCGGAGTGTTCCGCGATGTCACATTCTCGTCGGCGAACACATACGCCAGGGCCTGATCCCTGCTCCGCCTCGGCTCTCCCGAGCGCCGCTCTCCACCACTGCGATGGTCGGTCGCCACTCCAACGTGCTCCAACCGCCGGTCCCTGCCCGACCTACGCTCTCGCCCCTCACGCCGCTCTGCGGCACAGAGGAACAGTTTCCGCAGATTGTCGCTGGTATCCCAATCGTGAACCGAGGTGGTCAGGGCAACGCGCTCCTCACCCGGTCTCTCGAACACCACGGTCGCCAACTCCGCCTCTGACCCTGGCACTTCGGCCCGCCGCGAGAGTACGCTCGGCTTCCAGAAGGCACATACGTGCCATTTCTGGCCGCCCTCGTCTACATACATCGCTACAGCGTCGCCCACCTGTAAACCTCCGCGTGAGCACAGTATACGAGATTTAGGGGCAGAGGGACAGGCGAAGGGGCGACGCATTGCGTCGCCCCAACAACAGGCGGCGGAGGGGCATCTCTACCCCGTTTGCAGTACATTTAACGATGCAGATTCTCATCAAACCGGCCCGATATCCGCTTAGGTCGCTGGCTACGACAGCCGCGACGATGCTCTTCCTCCCCTGGCTGGCCACAGCGTGTTCCCCAGCCCAGTCCGAGACCCAGTCCACGACCACGACGCGTTCCGATACCTCCGCGATTCTGGCCACGATCAGGGGCGAGCCGATAACCGTCACCGACCTTCCCGGCGACGCTCAGGCGCAGCTCAGAGCACTGGAGTTCCAATACCTCAGCCGGAGACACCAGGTGCTCGAGTCGGCGGTGCAAGCTGCTCTCAGTGACCGATTGTTGGGAGAAGAGGCGGACGCCCGGGGAGTCACGGCAGCGGAACTGATTGGCGCCAAGACTGAGGGCAAGGTCGAGGTCACCCAAGAAGACGTTGCAACCTGGTATCGGAGTAATCGAAGCCGTCTTGGCGGTCAGAGCCTCGAAGCACTGTCATCCGACATACAACAGTTCTTGATCGACACGGAGCGGAACAGAATCGTCGCGGATTACGTGGGCGAGCTCGAGAAGAAGCGGGACGTAGTGAGGTTGCTGGAAGCTCCTCGTGCGACCCTCAACAGCGAGAATGCTGCGAGCCTTGGACCCGAGAATGCGCCAATCACACTCGTCGAGTTCTCAGATTTTGAGTGCCCCTACTGTCGCGTGTTCATGGAGACACTCTACGAGATCCGAGACAAGTACGGCGACAAGGTTAGAATCGAGTACCGTCATTTCCCACTCTCCATCCACCCCAACGCGCCCAAAGCGGCTGAGGCTTCTCTGTGCGCCCAGGAACAGGACAAGTTCTGGGAAATGCACGATCTCCTGTTCACCGAGCAGCGACGATTGGGCGTGGACGACCTCAAGGAAAAGGCGCAGCGTCTAGAACTCGATCAGACCACATTCGACACTTGCCTGGACTCCGGGCGTCACGCCGCGCAGGTCATAGAGGACATGATGGAAGGGCAGAGTTTCGGAGTGGAGGGCACGCCGGGCAGCTTCGTCAACGGGATTCCGGTTCAGGGCGGCGCGGTGCCTTTCGAGATGCTCGCGGAGATGATCGACAAGGAACTCGAGCGGGTGGGACGGAAGTAGAGAGTTGCTCTGCAGGACCGCCGTCGCCAAAGGACTTCATCATTCCTTGTTCGACATTCCCAATTGTACCGTCCTTCAGGACACGTCGGCGCGCAGCGCCGGCCGAGCCCAGCTTTCAAGCTAGGAATACACACCGTAGCTGGTGCTCCCAGCTACCCCACCATCCGCGTTCATCCGCCCACTTCCGCATCAATCGGCGGCCAACATCAGCGGCCCTACTCTGTCCTCAGCGTCTCCATCGGATCAGTCCCCGCAGCCTTCCGCGCGGGGAAATAACACGCAGCCAGTGCAACTGCGGCCAACAACAGTGACACCGCAGCGAACGTGGATATGTCGGTCGGCGTGATTCCGAACAAGAAACTCTCGAGTGTGCGCGTCACGCCGTAGGCACCGGCAATACCCAACCCCAAACCGAGCACCGTCAGCACCAAGCCACTTCGCACGATCATTCCCACGACGTTGATGCCGCGGGCACCGAGTGCCAGTCTGATCCCCATCTCACGGTGCCTTTGTCCTACGGCGTAAAGCATTGATCCGTATATGCCGCCTGCGGCGAGGATCATCGCAAGCGCGGCAAACGAGATCAGCAGTGCCGAATAGAAACGAGGCTCGGCAATGGAGTTGGCAACCTGTCGCTCGTATGGAATGATGTCAACGATGGGAAGGTCCGGTTCGACCGCCCACACGGTTTCACGTAATCTCTCGGCCAGCGGACCGAACACCACGCCCGATTTCACCGCAAATTGGAGGCGATGCGCCGAGGCATAAGGAAAGAATGGGATGTACAGGTGTTCGTCGTTTTCACGCTCGAGCCCCCAATGACGCATGTCATCGATTACTCCAACAACCACGGCACGTGTATCACCGAAATAGAACGACTTCCCCACCGCACGCTCGTCACCAAAAACGCGCCGAGCCAGCGACACGTTCATTACTGCAGGTGCTTCGGCCTCGAACTCGTCTGCATCGACGAATCCCCTGCCCTGCACCATGCGCGATCCGAGCACTTCGAAGTAACCGGGAGTGACCGGAGTTATTATTGCGCTCTGGGGATTGCCAACCGGCGATCCCTCCGGTGACTCGTCTCCTGTCTCGGTCGGTGGTCGAATCACTTGCATCGTACAGCACATGCTGCCCCCGGGAGTCCCGAGCGGTAGCGTGACGCCCGCTGCCACTAGCTCGACACCCGGCAGCGTGCCGACTCGTTCGAGATATTGACGGGTGAACTCGCGCCGTTGCTCTTCTGAGTAGGCCGGACCGGGCCGAAGAATCACGGCTGTTATGTCGTCCGTGCTGAAACCTGGGTCGACGTTCATGAGCCGTACGAAGCTGTTGAACAGCAGTCCGGCACCTACCAGTAGCACCAGAGCCAGCGCTATCTCCAAAACCACCAGCCCTGCGCGCAATCTCAGCCTACCGCGGCCAGCCGTTGCCGTCCCCGTGGCATCCTTGAGTGCGTCGCTCACGTCGACTCGCGCGGCTTTGATTGCGGGGACAACTCCGAACAACACGCCGGTCACTATCGACACAAGTAACGCGAACCCCATCACATGCCAATTGACCGCGATATCATCAACTCGTGGTATGCCGCCGGGGTTCAACGCCTCAAATGCGTTGACACCGATGTAGGCAAGCATGACACCAAACGCTCCACCCAACACCGAGAGTGAAACGCTCTCGGTAAACAGTTGGGCCATGACACGGGACCTACCGGCGCCTAGTGCAGAACGAAGTGCCATCTCACGTTCACGATCGGTGCCGCGCGCCAACACGAGATTGGCTACATTGGCGCAGGCAATGAGCAGCATCAGGCCCACCGCACCGAGCAACGTGTAGAGCGTCGTCTTGACATCACCCACGATCGCATCGTGCAACGATATGATCGAGTACATCCTGGGCGAGCCGTCACGGCGTGTGTAATGATCCGGGTGTTCTTCCGCCAACCGCAGCGAGAGGGCGTCCAGCTCAGTTTGGGCGGCCTCTTGGGTGACACCCCGCTTGAGACGCGCAACGACGGACATTATGTACCAGTTGCGACTTGTCGCGGTGTCGTCGTAGCGGTCATACGGCACGAAGATGTCAACTTCATCGCCTAAATCCGCGACCGGGCTCTTGAAGCCGTGCGGCAGAATGCCCACAACGGTTAGAGACTGCCCACCCACAGTGATGGTTCTGCCAATCGTCTCTGCGTCACTGCCCCAGCGTGTTTGCCAGATACGATGACTGACCACTGCAACCCGGGCCGGCCCTTCGAAATCCTCACCTGCCAGCAAACGGCCGCGGTGTTGTGTCGCACCCAGTATGCGAAAGAAGTCTTCCGTCACTAGTGCGGCCTGGACGTTTACCGGCGTCCCATCATTAGTGAGGTCGACCGTACGGTCCCAGGCACCGGCCATCATGGAATAGGAGTTGGTGCGGTTTTGCCAATCCCGCATCAACGGCACCGAGTGGGCCGGGTTGTCGAAGAACATCAACTCCCGTCTACGATGCTGAAGATCGTTGTGGTAGCACCAATCCCGACCCCGAGAAGCCCGATCACCAATAGCGAAAAAGCAGGGCGTTTGACATTGGAGCGAAACGCGTACCGTATGTCCTGTATCAGCGATCCCATTAGACCGCTCCTTTTGTTGCGTGAGATTTGATAGCGTGTTCCGGTGTGCGTATCCAGCCAGCGGAAGGCGAGCAGGTATCTCCCACCGACCGCGAGGACCTGCCCCCAATACCACCGGCGAGCGCGTGGGACGGAATGCTGCATGCAAAGCTCGGCAAAATCCTGCCGCAGATCTCCTAAAATCGATCTGCCCAACGGCCCCCTCGGCAGGCAGAGGCGGAGTAGCAACTCCGCGACCGGCGGAGGCGTGCCGTTTCTATTGGTGCTGGTATTCACGATTCGTCCAACACGGCATCGAGGCCGCGCCACAACTTGACCAATGCCGTCCGTGAGATCCTCAGGGCTTCGACCCCCGCCTCGGTCACCCGGAACTTGCGCATCGGATGTCCGCCGCGCTCCGGAATCCGGTTTCCGTCTTCCAGTTCCCACTCGACGTAGCCCTTCGCCTCGAGACGGTCGAATGTGCGGTAAAGAGCCCCGCGAGAAACCGATCGGCCAGCCGATCGATCCAGTTCCTTGCGAACGTCGATGGCGTAGGCTTCTTCACCCTGCTGCAGCACCGCAAGGAGCACCATCTGTTCGAATTCGCCGATGTACGAGATAGTCATGATTCACCGGAGTCGCTAATGTATACCTCGCTAGTATACAACGTATACTTCGGATCGTCAAGCCACGTGAGGTCTGTCGCTCGAGCCCAACGTGCGCATCGTGATCATGGGAGTTAGAGATGCCTGGATGGTGGCCGACGAAATAGCCGCCGCAGACGTACCCCTCATCATCGGCCCGACCCAAACCCTGCCAAGGGACGAGGATCACGGCTACGACCAGATGTACGCAGCACCGGGGCAGCTCTATGCTGCAGGCGTCAAGTTTGGATTCGCCACTTTCAACGCCTCATCCTCGCGCACCCTGCCCTACGAGGCAGCTAACGCAGTTGGGTACGGACTACCCCACGATGAGGCTCTCAAGGCGATTACGATCAACTCGGCCGAGATACTCGGCGTCGGCGATCAGCTCGGCACGATTGAAGCGGGCAAGATCGCGAACATCATAGTGACCAATGGTGACCCGCTGGAGATACAAACGCAGATCGAACACTTGATCATCAACGGCATGGTCGCGAGCGCTGACAACAAACACAAATCACTGTACGAAAAGTACCGGGCGAGACCGGAGCGGTAGGTCAATCAACTGGATTCGGATCTGAGAGGGCCGCCGCCAGCGGCCCTCTTTGCAATTTCCCGGTGCCTCCCTTGCAGCACCGTGTACCCGGAATAGATTGACCAATACGTCGGCCAGCCCCAACCGTCCTAATTAGAGTGCCACGGCACGCCAGCGCAGCGGTAAGACCGAGCCACCAACACTGACCTTAAAAGAAGCTGGTCCGACGTGCCAAGCCTCTCTGGCGGGCCAAAGCAGCGAGGCAAGGCCAACTTTGGCCGAGGCGTCCTCCCACGGGAGGGCGCCTTTCTTGGAGGGTGGGTCGTAGACGTCACACGGCCGGCCTCGTCAAAAAACCGGGCACCACCCTACACCGCGGTCCGGAACGACAATGAGCGGTCGGTCAGCCAATCAATACTCCCTCGCTGAGGAAATCGCGCACGCGATCACCCACGGCGTCGGTCTTCTGTTGGGCATCGCGGGCCTGGTGGTTCTCGTGGTGCTCGCGAGTGTCCGCGGCAACGCCTGGCACGTAGTATCAGCGAGCGTCTACGGAGCAACGTTGGTGCTGCTCTATGCCTCATCGACGCTTTACCACGCGATTCCAGCGCCCAAGGCCAAGGGCGTCTTTCGTACCTTGGACCACGCCGCGATCTACTTACTGATAGCCGGAACCTACACCCCATTTACGCTCGTGAACCTCAGAGGCGGATGGGGGTGGACGTTGTTCGGCTTGGTGTGGGGACTTGCCGCGCTCGGCATCGTGCTAGAGGCGGTCGCGAAGCGTCGTATGAGGATTCTGTCCGTCGTTCTGTACATTGGTCTTGGCTGGCTCATCGCCATAGCAGTGAAACCGCTGTTATCATCAGTAGAAGCGGGGGGAATCGCCCTGCTCGTGCTTGGCGGGCTGGCGTACACCGTTGGCGTCATCTTTTACGGCTGGCGGCGTCTGCCGTACCATCACGCCGTATGGCATTTGTTTGTTATGGCAGGTAGCGTGCTTCATTACTTCGCGGTTCTTTTCTACGTGCTACCCCGCGCTTGACCACTTCGCCTGCGAGGTTCTGATGCCGTATAGAGTCGATTTCGAATCACTGCCGTGGGAAGCACCCCAAGTCGGAGTTCGTTCCAAGTCGTCCCGATTCGGCACCAGACAGTTACGACTGGTCGAGTACACAGACCAAATGGAACCTCACTGGTGTGAGAAGAGCCACGCGGGCTGCATTCTCGAAGGGCAACTCGAGATTACTTTCGACAACCAGGTAGTAGAGTTCGGTGCAGGTGACGGAGTGGTGATCCTGCCGGGCCCGCGCCACCGGCACATGGCGCGGGTGATCTCAGGACCGGTGAAGGCGTTGTTTGTGGAGGACGCGTAGAATCGTTGATATCAGTAGTAAGGCCTCCGCACCATTTCCTCGATAAACGCCTTTGCCTTCGGGTGGTTTGCTTCCCCGAGCCGGCGGATGGCGTATCGGCGCATGTTAGCATCCGGATCGGATTCGGCTACCTCGATGAGCTTTTCGACCCCCTGCTTGTCATCGCGTTCGGCCAGGATGCGGATGATCCGGCGCTGGAGTTCGCTGCTGTTCAGTTGATCGTACAAAGCGGCGATCTCCGAGCTTGCCATCGCGTGGTCGGCCAGGATACGGAGAGCACGGTCACGAAGTTCGCGGTGCTGCGCTTCGTCCACCGCAATGTCTCGCAGCCATTGGTTGGTCCCGGCGTCGTGGGCTTCGCCAGCCATGCGAAGCGCTCGATCCTTGAGCTGAAACGACCCCAGCCCGTCGAACAAGGCACGTGCCTCGGCGCGATCTCCGTCGCCAAGGACCCGGATGGCCCGGTCGCGAACCTCGCTGTGTTCGTTCTCGTCAAGCGCAACCGTGCGGAGCCACGCCTTGGTCGCCGGCGTTTGCACCTCACCGGCCATCCGAACGAGCCGTGCTCGAAGCTGGACGGCATCCAGCTCTTCGTATAGCTCGATTAGGTCCTGGCCCGCTGCCAGTTCGCCAAGCAGGCGGACCGCCCGGTCGCGCACGTTCATCGGCTGCCCTCGATCCTGGGCCACCGTTCGCAACCACGCGTTGGCACCAGGTCCATTGTGCTCGGCTACTACTCTCAGAGCCCTT
>JBDGZZ010000049.1:0-21271 GCA_039588335.1 Gemmatimonadota bacterium
AAGCACAAGCCCACGACTTGGTATCTAGATCTTGGGTTGCTGTTCCAGTACTGGGGTGAGATTGGCGGAGCGAAACAGCGTGCGTTTCACCACACCGCTCCGGTATCGAGCATTTACGCGTTCCATGAAGCGCTCCGCTTAGCACTGGAGGAGGGTTTGGAGCAGCGTTGGATACGCCATCGTGAAGCTCATGAGACGTTCGCGGCCGGCATCGAGCATCTGGGACTCTCATTGTTCACCCCCGAGTCCCACCGCCTGCCGATGCTCAACGTGATCAACATACCGGACGGGGTGGACGATGCGCGAGTCAGGGCTGCCCTGCTCGAGAGAGATGTAGAAATGGCGGGGGGTTTTGGCCCCCTGAAGGGCAAGACCTGGCGTGTGGGATTGATGGGCACGAACGCCGACGCAGAGCGGATAGAGCGACTGCTGAGGGCGTTGGGGGATGTGTTGGGCTAGCGGGCAGACCGAAGATAGGAAACGCAGATAGACCGGTCCGCCCGCCTGTGGACTACTGTCTGGTGGCCACGACCGCGAGCCAATCACCTTCCGGGCTCACAGCGATACGACTGATTCCATCGATCTCTTTGTCGAAAAGGTCGGCCACTTCCTGCCAATCATTGGATTCTCCTGAATCCCACCGGAACAGCTTCGATCCCTGACCCATTAGCGCCGAACCGTCAGGCAGCCAAACGTAGTACTCGTTGCCTTCCAACAGCGGTACCAAGGGGCGCACGGATTGGGTCTCGAGGTCCATCTCCTTGAGCCACAAATCCGGTACTCTCTGTGTGAAGCTAATCGCGTCCCTGTCGGGAACTTTGTGGATCGATCGACCGATATTATAGGCGACGATGACGGATGTGCCGGAGCGCGCGTCGGCCAGCCGAAACGTCGAGAGCGGTGTAGACGAGTCTGGGAGAACAAAGAGACCAAGAGTGTGATCGTTGCCCCAGGCGTAGTACCCAACGGGCTTGACATCAGTCAGAACCAGGCGCGGCTCTCTGCCGTCCATGCCAAACTGCCACAGCCTCTGTGAAGAGTCTCTCTCCACGCGGACGACGGAGAAGGCATCCTCCGAGGGGATGACCGCAGGAGAATATTCGCTCTCGGGGTTGGTCTCCGTGACCTGGCGCGTCGCATCAGTTCTGATGTAGTACCGGAATATCTCTGTCTGGCCATCGCGGTTTGAGGTATACAAAACGCTGCGGCCGTCAGGCGTGAACGAGGGTTGATTGTCGTATCCGTCGCGGTCGGTGATGTTCCTTGTGTTGCCAAGTTTGAATTCTCCGTTTTTCTGGCTCAGCGAAACGAGGTAGATGTCGGTCCCGGCCTGTGCTGAGGCGGTAGACACGGCAAACAGGGTGAGGACTGAAATGTTGATGAGCCAACGCGGCAGATACATAGCGATATCCTCTTGTTTGTGTATGTTGCGCAGCGAACAACTTTACGAAATGAAATCAGGCGGTCAAGGCGTTTAAAGAAAGTGATGGGAGTGAGTCGATGAAGACTGCATATCTAATAGGCCTTGCGGCTGCAATATGGGCCTGCGGCTCCGGTGAAGGAGGTACGGTCGAAGACGTGTTCCGGGTGTTAGAGACCTAGGTGCACGCGTTCATGCACTCAGAGTGACTGCCTCCCTACGGAACGTCTCTGTCCCACACGTTGTTGCTACGATCGACATCCGGAAACACCCGATCTGCGTCGATCTCCACTCGCACTACCGGTGATCCTGCCGGAACTTCCAGTTCAGCACTAGCGGTTCCCGTCAGCCAGGTGGATACCGGGACCTCCAAGTCCAGAATCTCGCCGCCTTGCAGTGTAACCCTTACGCGCGCCGGCATCGGAGCCCAGCCGTGATCTTCTATGACGATAGTCGTGCCGTTACTTCCCGGCCTGACCTCACCAACAGCCTGATCGAGCGTCCACGTCTCATAGTAAAAGGCGCGCCAGAACCAGTCGATCGGCTCTCCGGCAGCCGTATTGAACCAGTTGAAGAAATCCCACGGCTTAGGATGCTTGAACGCCCATGTGCGGACGTACTCGTGATATGCCGGGTCGAAGATTTCCTCACCTAGCAAACCGCGAAGCGTATTCAGCATGGTGGCCGGTTTCGAATAGGACGCGGTACCGTACGCCGGCCCCGGGTAGTGGTAGTCGCTCAAGCGCATGATCTCGCCTTCGAGGTCCCTGCGAGCCATGTCCAGATATCCCTGGCGGTTCCCCTCAACCGGATCATTGCCTGGATAGAAATCGGCAGATGAATGCCCGCCGTTGAAGGAAGTAGTCCCTTCATCCATCCACGAATAGCGGCGCTCATCGGTACCCACGATCATCGGCACCCACATGTGAGCCAGCTCATGTGCGGTCACACCATACAACCCTGAAGCAGGTCTCTGGTCGTACCCGCCGATGAGGGTCATCATGGGATATTCCATTCCACCGCTCTCTAGGTCGTTCCCTTCGACCGCTGTCATGTGTGGCCATGGATAGGGGAACCCGGTCCATGTCGACAGGAAGGCGATGCTATGTTGTGCAAAGTGCCACGCTTTATCCCAGTTGGTGGCGTCCTGTCGATAGATGGCGTTGACCAAGGAATAGTCTGCGTTTCCGTCTCCGTTTCTGTCTCCGACAGGCGTACGTGCCGCATCCCACAACGACTCCTGTGTTACGCTGAATGCCACATCTCGTACGGTGTCGCTGTGGAATCGCCAACTCAAATAGCCTGTCTCGGAGCTGTTGGTTGCAGTGCCGGCCTGCAGTTCGGCCTGCGTGATCACGTTCACGACGTCATCACTGATGTGTGCACGGTGGTAACGTTCTACCACTTGTGCCGGTAACACTTCCTCTGCGTTTGTGAACTCCCCCGTTGCCATGACCAGCCAGCCGACAGGCGCCTCGATTGTAAGGTCGTAACTTCCAAAACCCATGTAGAACTCAGCGTTCCCGAGAAACTGGTCTGCCTGCCAGCCGACGACGTCGTCGAGAACTGCCATCTGCGGATACCAGTATGCGAGGTGGAACATGTTGTCACGACTCCACCCCATTCGTCCGCTTGCTCCCTCCTGCGGAATCGTGAACGTCCAGTCTATTTCCATTTCAACCGATGCACCTGGCGGAAGGGGCTGCGGTAGCCTAATGGCTAGGATCGTCCCATCGACCCCGTATCCCGCCTGTTGATCGGGATTGGTCAGTTCATTCACCTGTTCTCCCGTCACCACTACTCGTTGAAGCTGAACACCGCCCGTGACTTCCGCCGGTCTATTTCGGACTGCGCCTGGCGCGTGGAGATTCTGGAACAGCTGCAGGGCCAGTCCCGGAAGAGGATAGGGAGAGCGATTGTGATAGACGATGTGGGCCCGACCATCTAGGCGCTTTTCATCGGGTACCAGCTTGGCGTGCAGTGTGTAGTCGGTCCACTGCTGCCAGTAATTGGGTCCGGGCTCGCCCGTGAGTGTCCTCGTTCCGATTTCCACGGCAGCTTGGAAATCAGCTGGCGGCACCACCGGATAGGGTATGGGACGTTCGGAGGCCGCCTGACCCGAGAGCGATTGCGCCCCTGCCATAGCGGCCAGCAGGCCAAAGATCGTGCGGCGGGCTGAATGGTTCATTCTGTGTGCGTCTCCATGAATTGGTTTGTTTGGCGCAGAGTCCGATCATCACTGGCCCTTTGACCATCATCCGCGGTCCTTCCGGCGATCATCCGCGTTCCTTCTCCCAGATGTTGTTACTCCGGTCGATATCTGGGAAGACGCCCTCGGCGTCGATCTCTACTTTGATCACTTCGGGGCCGGCAATCTCCATTACCGCCGTAGTGTCGCCACTGAGCCATGTCTCCACCGGTATCTCCTGAGTGATCGTCTGACCGCTCTCAAACGTTACTGTGACACGTGCGGGCATGGGGACCCATCCGTGGTCAGCGATCTCTATGGTCGTGCCGTCATCACCACGTGTGACTCTCGCAATAGCTTGATCCAGGGTCCACGTCTCGTAATACCACGTCCTCCAGAACCACTCGAGGTCCTGCCCGATTACGCGGTCGAAGGTGTTGAAAAAGTCCCATGGTTTGGGATTCTTGAATGCCCAGGTCTCTATGTATGTCCGGAAAGCGGACACGAACATCTCTTCTCCAAGAAGTCCACGCAACGCAACCAATACGGTGGCTGGCTTTGAATACGAAGCAGTTGAATATGCCGGTCCAGGATGATGGAAGTCGCTCCTTCGCATCATCGCACCCTCGTCTCCGGCACGCGCTACATCAAGAAAAGAGTCACGATCGGGAGTGTCGTGGTTGAACCCCGGGTAGAATTCCTTGCGAGCCTGATTCTCGTTGAACGTTGTGGTTCCCTCGTCCATCCACGCGTAGCGTTTCTCATCGATGTTCACAATCATCGGCAACCACATATGGGCTAGCTCATGTGCATTGACGTAGTACAGTGCCGAATCACTGCGGTTGTTGTAGTCACCGATCAGCGTCATCATGGGGAATTCCATTCCACCGCCGATGATTCCACCACCTTCTACTGCCGTCATGTGCGGCCACGGATAGGGATAGCCGGTCCACCGTGACAGGAAGTCGATGCTGTGTTGTGCATAGCGCCAATCGTGGGCCCAACGCGGAGCACTCGCGCGCCAAAACGTGTTGATGAGCGCGTAGTCAGTGGCTCCGTCGCCGTCGCGGTCACCCACGGGAGTCCGTGCTGCATCCCACATGGACTCGCTGGTTGCGCTGAAGGCTACGTCACGTACTGAGTCAGCATGAAACCGCCATGTGAGAAAGCCGTTCTCTGATGTTCGTGTCGCTCGGCCCGGTCCCAGATCTTCTGGAGTGAGTACATGTACCACGTCGTCGCTCGAATGTGCGCGCTGATATCGCAGTAGTATCTGATCTGGCAGCACTTCCTCGGCGTTCTCGAGCCTCCCCGTTCCCATTATCACCCATCCGTCCGGAGCGTCGATCGTCAGATCGTAGTTGCCAAAGCCGCTGTAGAACTCCGCCCCGCCCAGAAACTGGTCCACTTGCCATTCCCCAACATCATCGTAGACGGCCATTTGTGGATACCAATAGGCGATGTGAAACATGTTGTCCTGACTCCAGCCCATTCGAGCGCTTCCGCCCGCCTGCGGCACGGTAAACGACCACTCGATCACGAAATCCAGCCTGCCGCCCGGCTCAATAGGAGAAGGAGGGTAGATCCTCATGATCGTTCCATTCACCGTGTATCCCGGCTCGTTCCGGGTCCGCCGTGGCCGTAGTTCGCGACCCGGCAGCATGACGCGCCGCAGTTCAATACCGCCCGTAACCTCCGCCCGACGGTTTCGTACGGAGCCCTCGGCGTGGAGGTTCTGAAGCAGGTGAAGAGCGACGAATGGGAGAGAGTTGGGAGATCGATTGTGATAAGTGACGGTTACAGCTCCCTCCACCCGCTTCTCCGCCGGCAGTACTCGTGTTCGTATGTCGTAGTCGGTCCATTGCTGCCAGTATCGCGGACCGGGGTCGCCCGTGGCCGTGCGTGTTCCCGTCTCGATCGCGCTCTGGAACTCCGGTATGGGAACGACGGGATAAGGGATTGGCCTCGTGCTGCTCTGAGCGTCGGACATGCTGGGCAGAATCAGAGCCAGGGCGAACAGGGTGCTTATGATTCGATTTAGCGATCGGTGCATGGTGTGTTTCCGAGTATCCTGTGCGGTGTTTAGATTCGTAAACACAATCGCCGGCCTAGGCCGGCTCTCAAAAAGTAACACCTCATTCGCATCACTGTTCCGGAAGGGACGCCGGCGGATGCGGTAAACACTTGCTCGGGAGATACCGGTGAGACTCGTTGTGCTGGGAGCTGGCAGAGTTGGAGGAGCGATGGTGGCGGATCTGGTCGCCGACGGTGAATTCGAGGTCACAGCCGCTGATGCCTCTCCCATGGCGCTGGAGCGGCCGGCCGTAGCTGGCGCGGCAAGCAGGATACAGGCGGACCTGTCGGATCCGGCCACGGTAACTCAGCTGGCCGCCGACCACGATCTCGTGGTCGGAGCAGTGCCGGGCCCGCTGGGATTTCAAACCATGAAAGCCGTGGTTGAGGCAGGTAAGCACTACGTAGACATCTCTTTCTTCGAAGAAGATGCATTCGAGCTGGATGCGTTCGCCAAGGAGAACGGCGCCGTTGCCCTGACAGACTGCGGCGTTGCGCCGGGGCTTTCGAACTTGATACTCGGATACCACGATGCCACTGCCGATCATGTCGATCGGTTCGTCTGCTACGTGGGCGGATTGCCGGAGGAGCGGAGTGGGCCATTCGAGTACAGGGCGCCGTTTTCCCCGATCGACATCATCGCCGAATACACTCGACCTGCACGTTATGTGGAGGCCGGTGAGATACGAATTGCACCGGCTCTAGCGCAACTCGAACAGCTAGAGTTTCCGGAAGTCGGGACATTGGAGGCGTTTCTGACCGACGGCCTGCGAACCCTGGTGGACACCGTGCAGGTTCCCGATATGAGGGAGAAGACCATGCGGTACCCCGGTCACGCCGAGCGTATGCTGTTCCTGCGCGAGTTGGGTTTGTTCAGTGAGGAGCCGATCGACGTGGATGGGGTGATGGTGGCCCCAATACAGCTTGTTTCAAAGCTGCTCTTCCCCTTCTGGCGCTTCAAACCGGGAGAGGGGGATCTCACGGTGATGCGTGTTGAAGTCGATACGGTAACCGCCGGTGAGAGCCGGCACCATGTGTACGATCTTCTGGACAGGTACGACTCCAGTACCGATACCCAGTCGATGGCCAGAACGACCGGATACACCTGCACGGCGATGGTTCGCCTGGTTGCCAGGGGAGCGTACAGCGAGGTTGGAGTTTCTCCGCCGGAATACGTGGGGAGGGTGGCCGGTTGTTTCGAGTCGGTTTTGGCCGATCTACAGGCCCGTGGTGTGTCCTTGGTGAAGTCGTCTTAGTCTCTGTTTCTCAGATAAACTATTGATTCACAACGGCTTAGGCGGAGCTGCGGAGTGGCGCAGATAAACACTTGCTAAAAAATTAGCATTATGCTAAATTTTTAGCACCTGAGGTGGCGATCAAAACTTGAGGTGATGAACCGGCGTAAGGAGCAGCAGCCATGGCGAGAGAGCCGCACACGAATCTGAGTCGGCGAGAGCGGCAGATAATGGATGTCATCTATGCCAGCGGGTCCGGCACCGTTCAGGACGTAATGGATCAGCTACCGGACCCACCTGGTTATTCCGCAGTTCGGGCGATGCTGCGGTTGCTAGAGGAAAAGGGCCATGTGCAACACCGCCGGGACGGTCCGCGGTACGTGTACGAACCCATCGTACCGCGCGAAAAGGCACGCGAGTCAGCGATGAGGCAGATGTTACGCACGTTCTTTGATGGCTCCGCCGAGGAAGCAGTGGCAACCCTGCTCGACGTATCGGGATCCGAGATCTCTCGCGAAGAACTGGACCGGTTGGCAAAGCTGATCGAACAGACCAGGAAGGAGGGACGATAGCCGTGGCCATCGTTCTCGATGTGGTGCTAGACGCGGTTACCGGGATGTCTGGGATCGCAGAGGTAGTACTGGACGCGGCCGTCAAAGGGGTGGTCATTCTCCTGGTGGCGTACGGTTCGACATGGGCTTTGAGAAACGCGTCAGCGGCTTCTAGGCATCTGGTTTGGAGTGCTGCAGTAGTGGGTATACTGGCACTACCAGCAGCAAGGCTGGTCGCTCCGGAATGGCGAGTCCCGGGTACGTCGTTGTTGTTGCAGACGGAACCCGCCGTTGACCATGGGCCGGCGGTGGATGCCAGGCCGCAGCGAGCGACGACTTCGGCTATTGCTTCCCGCCCGCCTCAGCAACAGAATGCCACGCCGAGTCAGAGCGGAGGTCTTGCGGCGGCTCAGTCGGAAGCAGACCGAAGGGCAGGGTCACCGTTTGTGGGATTGGAAGGCGCCGAGGGCGTCAACGAGCCGCTAGACTGGCGGCATTGGGTAAGCTTGGGCTGGCTTGTGGGAGCTGTGGCTGTACTGTCCTGGATAGTAGCCGGTCTGGTCAGGGCGCAGTGGTTGGCGCGATCGGCAACGGTAATCACGGTGGGTCCGTTGGCCGATCTGGTTGGCGATCTGGCGGAAGAGCTGGACCTGAACGTGCCAGTGACTTTACTCCAGAGCCGTCGTTCGGTGATGCCCATGACATGGGGGCTCCGTGCGAAGATCCTTCTGCCGCGCGACGCCGATGAGTGGACGGACGCACGCCTCAAGGCCGTGCTGCTACATGAACTCGCCCACGTGAAGCGATTCGATTACGAAACACAACTCTTGGCCCGGCTTGCGACAGTTCTCTACTGGTTCAATCCGCTCGTTTGGATCGCCGCCCGGAAGATGCGTGTCGAGCGTGAACTCGCATGCGACGATCGTGTGCTGAACACCGGATCGAGAGCCTCGGACTACGCATCCCACCTGCTGGACATAGCGCGCTCGATGAAGACCGGAGTGTTCATGTCTGTGAGTGGCATCGCCATGGCACGGCGCTCACATTTGCCTGAGCGGCTCCTTGCAGTGCTGGATGCTAGGCGCAGCCGTACTGGCGTCTCCCGCAAGGTCGCAGTGGCTGCCTGGGGTGGCGCGGCGTGTTTCGTGTTCCCAATTGCCGGCGCTGTCCCGGGTGCGGGTGAGGACCTGCGGCTCGATTCTGCACTTTCACGAACTACGACGATTACGAAAATGCCTGTGTCGGCGGTCGTGCCTGCCGCAGAGGCATATGGTGAAATCGTAGCGAGCATTATCCCGAGCGAGGCAGTCCAGGGGTGTGACTGGTACGCGCGTGAAGGTGGATCGTCCACTTCGATGCAGGTGAACGACAACGACGTCCAGATTCGAATCAAACGAGGCGATTGTCGGCTCGAGATAGAAATCCTTGGCGAACTGGAGTTCAATGACGCCGAAACAGAAGTAATAGGGATTACGCGGGGCGGATACTTCGAGATCGAGGAGAGTGAAGGCAGAGCGAGACGGCGCATCGAGATGGAACTTCGGGAGGACGGGAGTCTCGAACGACGCTGGTTCGTAAACGGTGACGAGCAGCCATACGGGGATGCGGCAAGCGATTGGCTGGCCGGCATGATCCCACTGTTGTTCCGCCGCGCAGGTCTTCAGGCCGAGGAACGGGCGGAGCGAATTCTGGCTAGAAGTGGAGTCGAAGGCTTGTTGCAGGAGATATCGCTCATTCCGAGCGATCACACCGCGCGTACGTACTACAGGGTCCTTCTGACGCAGGCAGATCTCGACGAGTCTCAGATCAGGCAGATTGTGCGTCAGGCGGGAGCCGAAATCGACTCCGACTACGAGTTGGCCCAACTGCTCATCGATGTGGCGGAACTCCATCCGGTTGATGAGGCCGTGATGGTCGCGTACGTGGAAGCGGCAGGGAGTATCGATTCGGACTACGAGCAGCGTCGGGTGCTCGACGCGATTCTGACCAGGAATGCGCTGAGTCTCGATGTGTACCGGGCCATGTTGGAGCTGGCTACGGACATCGACTCCGATTACGAACTGGGCGAACTCCTGATCGGGTTGTTGGACAACCGGCCGCTGGACGAAACGCTCACCCTTGAGTTTTTTGCGGCATTGGCTACGCTGGATTCCGACTACGAACACCGGCGAGTCTTACAAGTCGTTTTGAAGCGTGGTGCTTCGAGTCAAGTCGTGCTGGATCTGGCCCTCGAGTCCGCGGTGCGCTTTGAATCGGATTACGAACTAGCCGAACTGTTGATTGAAATTGGGCAGCTCTATCCGACCGACAGAACGATTCCCGATGCATACCTGGATGCGGCAACATCGCTTGACTCGGACTATGAGCTTCATAGGGTCCTTTCGGTCAGGATCGCTCGCGGAGATCTGCAACCCGCTGCATTGGATCAGGTCTTGGACGTGGCCGCTAGCATGGATTCGGATCACGAACTTGCAGAACTGTTGATTGTGCTCACGGACATATATGAAGTGGACGATGCGATGAGATCGGCGTACTTCAGGGTGGTTGGCTCACTCGATTCCGACTACGAGCGAACCCGGGTGTTGAGGAAACTGCTGGAGGTGGGAGACCTCAACGAGGAGACTGTTGCCGCAGTGTTGCATTCGGCCCTCGACATCGATTCTGACTATGAGCTGGCATCTCTGCTCGTAGGCGTCTCGGAAACCTACCGAATCAATGAACGGCTCCGTCAACTGTATCTGGATGCCGCAAACCAGATCTCCTCACGGTACGAGAGGAACAGAGCATTGGCTGCGCTCGCGGAAGGTGGAGGCCTCTAGAGACAACCCCCAGGTGGTGCTCACAGCTGTCCGCGTGTATATCTGACCGCGTGGAATCCGCCACTACAAGTCCTGGAAAGAAGTCACTATCGGACGATTCGGTGACGCGACCACGGTTCGCAACCGGGTTGGGTGCTGTGCTGTCGTTCATCGGTCTGGCTGTCGGTTTGGGAAACGTTTGGCGCTTTCCCTACATGGTGGGTGCATTTGGCGGCGGCGCATTTCTCCTAGTCTATCTCGTCATCCTGGTTGCTTTTGGAATCCCGGCATTGCTCGCCGAGTTGACTCTCGGCCGAATGACACAGCGAGGGCCGATGGGCGCCTTCGCCCGTGTTGGGATACCCGGCGGTCGGCTGATCGGATGGCTTTTGTTCGTGACGGTAATGATGGCGCTGTCATACTACACGGTGGTAGTCAGTTGGGTACTGAGGTACTTCGTCATATCCGTCACTGGCGAGATTACCGGCATCGATCCTCAGGAGTTCTTTGATGGGGCGCTTCTGAGCTTCAGCGGGCAGCTTGTAATGACCGTGATCGTGATCGTGCTCATGGCAGCTGTCTTGTTTCTCGGAATCAGGCGTGGTGTGGAGCGAGTAAGCAAGGTAGGGATGCCCATCCTGTTCGTCTTGCTGTTGATTCTGGTAGTGCGGTCAGTGACACTACCGGGGGCAGGTGAGGGGTTACGATACTATCTCCTGCCTGATTTCTCACAGATGAACGCCGGTGTCATTGCAGCTGCTGTCGGGCAGGTCTTTTTCTCTCTTGGTCTGGGCGGGACTTTCGTGGTTACCTACGCCAGTTATCTGCCGGCGACGATCAATCTGAAGCGAACTGCTCTCACCATAGGATTCGGCGAGACTCTCGCGTCTGTCCTTGCCGGATTCGTGATCGTGCCGGCGGCGGTTGCTTTCGGTCTCGAGCTGAGCAGCGGACCTCAACTGACCTTTGTAACCGCACCAGGCATTTTCGCGCACATGCCGGCGGGGGCGGCCTTTGCCGGACTCTTCTTTGGTCTTCTATTCTTCGCGGCGTTCCTGTCAGACGTGGCGGCGTTCGAAGTGCTAGTGGCGGCAGTGCGAGATGAATTCGGATGGGCGAGACCGCAGGCAGTGCTTCTCTTCGGAATCGGGACCCTACTGCTCGGGTCAGTTGGAATGGCGAGTCTCGACTACGTCTTGACCAGCGATCTCTTGTGGGGCTCTATCATGCAACCGGTAGGAAGCGTACTGGCTTTGATAGCACTCGGTTGGGTTGTGGGTAGAGGGCGGCTGCTCGAAGAAGTGAACCGGGGCAATGATGGTCGCAAGGTAGGGTGGCTCTGGGTTGCCTGGCTCAAGTACGTCATCCCTTCTGCGATTGTCATCATTCTCGTTCTTGGAGTTGTCGATTTGTTTGAAAGATTCTTTGGATAGGAGCGGAATCCATTAGAGTGAAGCGGAATCCGGATAGCCGAAGGAGGTTAGTCTGGACCTGGCGCGTTCCGGTATAACACCGAGTCGAGTTTTGCTGTCAGCAGGCCCACTGCAACCTCGTTGAACCCACCCTCCGGAATGATCAAATCGGCATAGCGTTTGGTCGGCTCGACGAACTCGATGTGCATGGGTCTCACCGAATGTAAATACTGTTGGACGACCGACTCGAAAGAACGTCCTCTTTCTGACATATCCCGCTCCATGCGTCTAACCAGTCGCACATCAGGATCCGCTTCGACGAATACCTTGATGTCCAGCAACTGACGGAGCGCCGGGTCCGCGAGTATCAGGATTCCTTCTACGATGATCAGCTGTGTTGGCTCGACGTGAACGGTCTCGGGCGTTCGGGTGTGTGTTGTAAAATCATATATGGGAACAGCGATTGAACTCCCTTCGATTAAGGCCGAGAGATGTTTGACGAGAAGCTCTGTCTCCAGAGCCTCAGGGCGATCGAAGTTCACTCCCAACCGTTCGTCTTCTGGGATGTGACCGCGATCTCGATAGTATGAATCGTGTTGGATGACGGCTACTTCGGTAGAATTCAACCCGGCGACGATCGAGTTCACCACTGTCGTCTTGCCTGCGCCTGAACCTCCTGCGATTCCCAAAATCAGCGGGCGCGCGCGCATTGTTCGGTTAGTCTG
The DNA here is from genome assembly GCA_039588335.1 of Gemmatimonadota bacterium. Lineage (GTDB taxonomy): Bacteria > Gemmatimonadota > Gemmatimonadetes > Gemmatimonadales > GWC2-71-9. Next base: position 12,403 of record JBDGZZ010000049.1, read on the forward strand.
GTGTGCGGATCCATAGGTGGTCTGGTATCGATCACTCCTGCCGCCGGCCTACGACCAGCACCTCTCCATCCAATCTCCGTTTCCTGTAACCCAGCAAGTGAAAGACTTGCAGTGCGAACCAACGTGCGATGCGCCGGTCAACAATCAGAGTGTATCGGTTCTCGGAGTCTCGCCTAACTCCGGGAAGCCAGTGTAGAATTGCGTCCAGCCCCATATGTCGCAGCCATCTTGAGACGGCGAGCCAGAACGGACTGAACTCTCGCATGAGGAAATACCCGTCCTCACCTTGCGTTTGGTACAAGGGGAGGAGTACACGTCCGTCTTCAAAGGCGGTCAGGTCGCCACTGTGGTCGCGCGCCAGTAGCTCGCCACGATTGACCGGCTGGAAACTCGCAAAGCCGTGCTCCATCACGAATTGGTCATTTGACTCGACCGCGTGCCTGTGGCGGACCTCCAGCACTCGAGGATAAGATGTGCTTACTGCTGAGAGGTGTTGGCGAGCCAGTGTGACTTCGGAAACACTGTCGGGTTGCTCGAGGATCTCTGCGGCAGCCAGTGCGACCCAGATGCACTCTTCGGCGCAGTCGACAGAAACAGGATCATCATGCTGCCCGCCCTCGAACCCCATGGTTACGCATCCGAGCCCGTTGACGTATTCCAGAAACGTCCCGTCAAGGTGCTCTTCGAGACCAACGATGATAGGGACCGGAAACTGAAGGGCGAAGGCTCGGTTCCTCAGAGTGTCTCCGATGGTCCCAAATGGTGGACTGTCACCTGATGTCGTGTGCAGGTCCAGGAAGTAGACTTCGGCGCTTGCTTCCGAGATCGTTCTTTCTACTTCATCCAGTATCTCGTTCATCTCGGCATCTTCGGAGGCGCTCTCATCTGGTGGCAAGCGTTCACTCCTCAACTTCCAAATGCGGTCCTTGGCCCAACACCGATTGAGATCGATATCTATGTAGCGCTGTCGGCAAGCCATGGCAGCCAGGTTGCCTGCGATTCCAAGAAACTCACCGCTCAGAGACGGTCTCTCGTCACTCAGACGGTTGAAAACGCGTTGTAGTGCCAAGGTACCCGCCAGCTCGTTGCCATGCAGTGACGCGATGCAGACCAGAGTGGGGCCGGGCTTCGCTCCCGCGAGGCGTCCCACCAATCGAGCCTGGTTGGCACTGACGTTGTTGAGCGTCACTCGTCCTCGAGTTTCTCTTCGAGAAGACGTTCGGCTATCGGAATGAAATCTTCCACACTCACTATTCCGACCAGTTTCCCGTTCTTTGTGACTGGCAGGCTACGAACCTTGTGTTTGCGCATGAGAGCGATGGCCTCGAGTGTCTCGGTCTCGGGAGCGATCGCAACAGGTGCCTGTTCCATGATGTCCTTGATTGATACCGCGGTCGAGTTCTTTGATGCTTGGCCAGACGTGTAGAGTCGTAAGAGTGACCCGTAGGTTACCCAGCCTGCCAGCCTCCGTTCGTCGTCCTCCACGAGAACCTGTCTGATGCGCTTCCAATCCATGAGTAGCGCAGCTAGGTCCACGATCTCGTCTTCCTTGACCGTAAAGAGATCCGTGGTCATGTACTGCTCTACGCGTCTATAGTGATATCTCCAACCGCCGCCCTCGCCGAGCCTGGCAGGCTCCCAGTCGTGGACGGGAAGTCCCTTACGTTGTCGATGCGCTGCAGCTGCTGTCAGGGCAGCCATCCGTTCCGCGCGCGTACCGTGTGCCCCCATCCGAGTGAGCGAATTCGAAAGCCACCGCGCACCCGTCTTGCCGCTGCTGACCCTATTCTCGATGATGCGCAGGTAGCGGTCAATGTCCTGCGAGTCGATCTCAGCGAGCTGCAGTCCTTTACGCGCCAGCGGAAGCAACTCGTCCAGTAGGAGTTCCGGTGCGCTCGTTGATGCGTTGTCGAACCAGGTGAAGCCGGCGTTGAGGCCTCGGCGGGCGGCAGCCAGCAAGTTGGCACGTGCATCGTCGAACTCGAGCCTCCGTGTGATGTCGTCATATTCATCTGCTGCGCCGAGAAGTACTCCAATCCACAACGCTGCATTCGCTACTTGGTCGGGAATGCTCGGTCCAGATGGCAGGAAACGACACTCGATCCGGAGATGAGGTTTGCGATTCAATATGCCGTAGCAGGGTCGCACCCAGCGGTAGACGGTGCCATTGTAGAGCTGAAGTGCCTGGAGTTCCGGAGCATCGCCGCGCTGCAGTGCCGCGAACGGATCCGTGTCCACCTCCGTTCCCAACAGAGCCGGCACTCGTGCGACATCTTCTTGGAAGATCTCCAACACCGATGTCCTCACCCATGCCTCACCGAAGCGTACCCGAGGAGTGAGTTCGCGCACGTGTGGAGTAGTGCGACGGATGTCCAACGCTTGTTGGAACAGCGCTATACGTGTCTCGGCCCACAGCCGTTTGCCGAACAGGATCGGTGAGTTAGCACATGCAGCGAGTACCGGGCCTGCCATGGCAAGGGCGATATTGTAGAACCGGGGAAACTCCGCCGGTGACACCTGCATGTGCAGCTGGAAGCTCGTGTTGCATCCTTCAAGCAAGATCGAGTCGTGTTCGACGTGAAGTTCGTCTGTCCCTTGGATGTGCAGCCGGTAGGATCCGGCTGCCCGTTTGGTCATCGCGTCGTTCAGGGCTTGATAGCGTGGTCGCGGAGTCAGGTTCTCCAGTGCCAGATCGGACTTCTGCAGTGTCGGCAGGATACCGGTGAGCACGACATCAGCCCTGTGCTTCAAGGCCTCACTTCGCACTCTTCCCACGAGCCTCTCCAGATTGTCCTCTAGCGTCCGGAAACACGTCGGCTCCAAGTCGAGTGGCGGGAGGTTTATCTCGAGGTTGAACTTGGCTAGTTCCGTCGTGAATTCCGGCTCGGTAAGTCCATCCAGGATTTCGGTTGCCATAGGGGCAGGGCGCCAGCCCTTGTCCACCAGGAAGAGCTCCTGTTCAGCTCCAATGCGCCTGACACCCGAATCAAAACACTCGTCCAATAGCATGCGTTCGAGTGCTCTGATGTCGTTGAGCAACGCTTTGGTGAACTTGCGCAGCTTATCGGGTTCGAGTTCTGCTACGTCCAGACGGCCCATGGCTCTACGGCAATCCTGTGGTCTCTACAATTCATATGATATAGGAGATCCCGGTTCAGGGGGAGGGGAGGGAGGGGGCCTTTCTCGTTCGCCACTTACCAACGAGACAAGAACGACCTTTGCTGCGGCGCTTAGTTGTGATGCGAGGATTCTGACCCTGAAGAGGACTGCCGATGCCCCGACTGGACGGCGTCCATGTGTATCACATGCGGCGTCAATACGTTAGATGAAGGATGTAGTCGCACGCCCTTGTGCGGAAGAGTCGGGCTATCTCCTCCTGCCGGTGTCTGCGACCACCACCACGTTGCCGTCCTTGGCCTCGATCTTGACGTAGCCCTCGAGGCTCGCGGCCAATTCGGCCAGAACGCTGCCCGTCATGGTCATGACTTCCTCTTGACTCATTTCCTCGTCGAATTGCTCCAGAACCTGGAGAAACCCGCTGAAGTTCGCTGCTAGGTCTGCCTTGGCCGCTGCGCTGACCCTGAGTTCGTCGAAAAACTCGGAATCGAACTGGGATAACTCTGGCAGCGTGATCGTGACGCTAGCCAACTGCGCAGCCTGTTCAGCGAGGACCGGGGCAACAACAACCGCAGATGTCGAAACTGCGACAGGCTCCACATGGACCATCGGAGTCACTGGCGGCACTGGAGCGACGGGTACCTCCACGGCTGTGACCGTCGGGGCCGGTATCGCTCGAGCCTCTTTCCCACTATCGGATGCTACTTCATGGGTCACGTATACGGCTACCATGGCTACCGGCAGGATGATGGCAAGTTTGCGCATTTTGGCGGCTCGCAGTTCACTAAGTTATCGGTGGTTGCTTTTCCCTACGCGACTCCGCCCGGATGGGTTTCGCCAATGCCGCTGTGCGTCCAACAGGGCTAGGTAATGGAAAGAAAATATGCCAAAATGACAAGTTAGCTGTACTTTTGGTGGCGGCCGTCACAAATTCTTAACGGCATCTTTCGCCGTCCGAGGTAGCTTTCTGATGGAGCAATGCATTCTGGAGGACGCTATGGTCCAGATGAAGCGATCGGAACTCACACCCGAAGAGTGGGACCGGCTCAAGAACGCGGCGGCCGGCAAGCCTGAAGAGCGATCGGGCGACACCGAGAAGGATGAGCGCCTCGCTGCCCAAAAGATCAGTGTGGAGGAGCATCTCGCCGGCCTGTGGAATGTCCTGGGTCTGGGCGACTGATCGGGAGCAGAAGACAACTCCGGCCCCGCCTCGAGGATAGCGTGGAGCGGAACAGAAAAGGCCCCGTCCAAGTCCGGGGCCCGTCGAACGTCGTTCCGGGTTCGGGGTCTTATGCGCCCCTGCCCTTGGCAACCTCTCGCTCCGCCCCTCCCTCGAAGTACTCATAGTTCTTCGTCACGAAAGCCTGCCACTCATCCGGCACATCTTCTTCCGGGAAGATCGCGTTGACCGGGCACTCAGGCTCACACGCGCCGCAATCGATACACTCCTCCGGGTGGATATATAGTTGCTCGTCACCTTCGTAGATGCAGTCTACCGGACACACATCCACACATCCTCTATCCATGGTGCCGACGCAGGGCTCGGCTATGATATAGGTCATGGTCTTCTCCGTCGAGAACTGCCCGAGTCGTTGTGAGTTGGCAATGTTGCCAGGACCGCTTTTCCTGTCAAGTTGTCGATCGTTGCCGCCACAGTGGGGCGGATTCATACTTCTGTCATGCGAATTGCCTCGATGCTGGCCAGTGATACCGAGATGGTGTGTGCCCTTGGCATGGGCGGCCAATTAGCTGCGATCTCGCATGTGTGTGACCATCCGCCGGAGGCTCTTCACAAGCTACGGATCAGCAAGCCCCGGTTCGATATTACGATCTGGCGGGAAAGGCAGCGGCATGGCCCTAGGACACGGGGTTACATTCCCCACTTCCATCAGGATCCTGGTGGTAGGGACCACGGACGAAAGTAGAATACAGGAGACACCGAAATGCAGACGTATCGCTACGATCCGGTAATGGTGCAGCCGATGCGAGAGGAGCTCACCCAGATCGGTTTTCGTGAATTGTTGACACCGCAGGAAGCGAACGAGGAACTATCCGACCGAGCTGGCAGTCTGCTCGTGGTCGTGAATTCGGTTTGTGGTTGTGCTGCCGGGTCGGCCCGGCCGGGAGTTCGCCTGGCCTTGGAAGGGGCCGACCGTCCCGACCGGCTCGCCACAGTATTTGCCGGCATGGAGTTGGATGCGGTTGACGCCGTCCGGAGTCGATTCACTGGCTATCCGCCGTCGTCACCTCAGATTGGCCTGTTCAAGGACGGCGAGTTGGTCTACATGATGGAACGCCAGGACATAGAGGGGCGGCCTGCCGAGGAAATCTCGGCAGATCTTCGCACAGCATTCGAGAGGTTCTGTCCCGCAGCGTAGTCGCGGCCTGGAATCGGAGCAAAGCCGATGATCCTGATCGATCCGGATGCCCGTCCGTTGATCGCTCATCGTGGTGCCTCGGGTGAGTTTCCTGAGAACACGCTACTTTCGTTTCGACGGGGTCTGGAGCAGGGAGCGGACGCACTCGAACTGGACGTTAGGGTGAGTTCCGATGGGATTCCGGTGGTTATCCACGACCGAGACGTGGACCGCACTACGGACGGTGTGGGGCTGGTTGCCGGTTTCACTGCCGCCGCGCTCGATGCGCTCGACGCCGGATCCGGACAACGGATCCCGACCTTGGATCGGGTTCTGTCAGATTTCCCGAGTACCCCGATTATCATCGAGGTGAAGGAGGCCGCCGCATCCGGCCCGGTGGCCAGTGTGATCCAACACCATGGTGCAACAAAGCGGGTTGTGGTAGGCTCGTTCGAGCGGGATGCACTTCGGGCGTTCGATTCATGCCAGCACCACAGGGCAGCCTCCCGGCGGGAGACAGCCGCATTCTGGCTAGGCTCCCGAGTGGGGTTGGGGATTCGCAGCCGTGCGTATCGAGCGTTTACCGTTCCGGTGAAGCACGGTAGGATCACAGTGGTGGATCGCGCTTTCGCGAGAGCCGCAGCGCTGCGTGGGAAGCCGGTTCACGTGTGGACGGTTGATGAACGAGTCGAAGCCGAGCGCTTGCGCGCGCTAGGTGTAGGAGGCATCATCACGAACTTTCCCGAGCGGATGCGGGGGTTGAACTCCGCATGACCCCGCGTACTGGAGACCAGCGAGGTGAGTAAGATGATACTAAAGCGAGTCGCGTATTCACTGGCCGTGCTGTTGGCCGGTGGATTCCTGGTGGCGTCCGTAACGGCACAGCAGGAGGTACCTTGTGCCGCGGACAACGGTGGACTGACCCTGCCGGACGGTTTTTGCGCGGTCGTAGTGGCCGATGACGTAGCCAGGGCACGCCACCTCGTGGTTGCGCCCAACGGCGATGTTCTGGTAGCCACGGGGCCGCGCCGTGGGCAGGAGGGGGGAGGGGGGGTGGTACTACTGCGGGACACCGACGGCGATGGCGTGGCCAACGAACGAAGTCAATTCGGTGGCGGTGTGGGAGACGATGTGGAGTTCCGGCGCGGGTTCCTGTACTACTCGACACACGGTGCCGTGATGCGGTATCGCTGGCAGCCTGGTGCGATGGAACCGGAAGGACCAGCCGATACGATAGTGAGTGGGCTGCCAGCCACCAGGAGCCACCAGGCCAAGAGCATCGCGTTCGGCGCCGACGGCGCTCTGTACGTGAACATCGGGTCTCCGTCCAATTCGTGTCAGATCGAGGACCGCAGTTCGGGAGGCTCGGGGAAGGACCCGTGTGACGAATTGGAGACGCGCGCCGGCATTTGGCGATTCGACGCGGACCAGGTGGGACAGACACAAGCGGATGGTGAACGGTTTGCGACCGGGCTGCGTAATACGGTCGCACTCACAGCGCATCCTGAGACAGGGGCCTTGTACGGTGTGGTGCACGGGCGCGACCAGCTGTCGGCCAACTGGCCCCAGTTGTTCAACGACGATCAGAGTGCTGAGAAGCCGTCCGAGGAGTTTGTCTTGGTGGAGTCAGGCGACGACTTCGGCTGGCCGTATTGCTACCACGATCCGGAACTGGGGCACAAGGTTCTCGCTCCCGAATATGGCGGCGACGGTTCGAGCGTGGGCCGCTGTGCAGATTTGAAGGAACCGCTCGTGGCTTTCCCTGCACACTGGGCGCCCAACGGTGTGATGTTCTATACTGGGGATCAGTTTCCAGCCAATTACAGAGGTGGTGCGTTCATCGCTTTTCACGGGTCCTGGAACCGGTCGCCACTACCGCAGGGCGGCTACAATGTGGTCTTCCAGCCGTTTGACGGGGCGGAGCCCACAGGCGACTGGGTCGTGTTCGCCGATAACTTCGCAGGGGCTGAGAAGGGTCCCAGGGAGGCGGAGCACCGTCCGGTAGGGGTGGCGCAAGGTCCAGACGGTTCGCTGTACGTCAGTGATGACAGGGCGGGGCGCATCTATCGAATCCTTTATACGGGTTGACGCTGGGAGTCTTCCACGGAGCTAACCGATCTTCTTTTGGCTGGGGCCGCGGTCGCGGCGGCACTGGCACTCGTCTTGTTGGCGCGTTCCCGCCATGTAGGTGGTGTGGAAGACACCACCGAAGAGCCCGTCGTCCGTCAAGAATCCGTAGAACGCAAGGCGAAATCGGAGCGCGAAGAGCAACCCCGGGAACTGCTAGTGGCATGGGTACAGTTCCTCAAGGGAGACATAACCGAGGCGGTTAACGCGCTCCACAACAGACTGAACGTCATCGCGGCGCACGCTTCCATGGAGGAGCGTAATCTCACGTGTGAGCAGCGGCAGCTACTCGAGCAGATCAGGATGGAGGTAGGTAGGGCTGCGAAGATCACTGCTGGGTTGCTTAGGAAAGTCACGGTGAAGGCCCCCGACACCATCCCGGCTGTGGTGCACGAATACGACGGCTCATCGCTGGGGACGGCCCGTATCCTGCTAGTAGAGGACGATGACTCCAACAGGGCCGTGATCATCAAGTTGTTCGAGCGCCTGGGACACGACGTAACGGCTGTCACCAACGGTCTCGAGGCGTACGAGGTGCTTCGAGGGGGTGAGGTGGACTGTGTGATATCTGACGTGCGGTTGCCTTTCGCGGGAGGAAGGACATTGTTCGAGCAGGTCGAGCAGAATCTACCGCATCTGGCAAGCCGCTTCGTATTTGTTACGGGTGACTACACCAACCCAGAGTCGCGAGCCTTCCTGGACCAGACTGGTCAACCCGTCGTGGGGAAACCGTACGAATTGGATACCTTGCTCGGCGCAGTTGCTGCCATTCTGCACAAGCGGTAGGGTGAGTGACCGGTATCCACGAGTGCTCCTTGTGCCTGAATTGATCCCGCAACATCATTAGAGGTTACGGTCTATGGCCACGGGCCCGTGTGACAGCATCAGACAAGCGGCCCCAGGTCCGCAAAGGTGACGTTATGGAATCCAGCGCAAAGCCAGTAGACGACGAGCAGGGAGTTTCGCAGGGCGGAAAGCTCGTGGAGTTTCCCAGGCTACGTGAGGCGGACGGCGAGCCTGCGGTAGAGAAAGCGGAGCGTGGTGACGACGAGCGCACGCTCGATGCCGTTACCCCTCCTCATCCAGGCAACCTGCCGGCACCTGACCCAGAGGGAAATTTCGACCTGGATGGGCCGGAGTATTTCCTGAACCGGGAACTGACTTGGTTGAACTTCAACTTCCGAGTGCTGTACCAGGCCGAGGACGACCGCATTCCCCTTCTGGAGCGAGTCAAGTTTCTGTCAATCGTCGGATCCAACATCGACGAG
>JBDGZZ010000050.1:0-21083 GCA_039588335.1 Gemmatimonadota bacterium
TGCTAGAGTAGAAACAGTGGTAGGGCTGCCGTTCGCCCAAGCGCGGTTGCGTCCCTCAGCATTTATGTCGCGCCGTACGACGACACGCTCGTCTTCGAGATCGATCCCGGCTTCACCAGCGAACCGTTCAGCTTCGGGCATGCCTTCAGTATCGAAAGCCGCTTCGACAACGGCGCGTCCAGCACTGGGCCGAATGATGTCACCGCTGGCGCGCTCGCCGAGCAGCAGCGCCAGAGCATCAACCAGCATTGATTTGCCTGCGCCCGTCTCACCGGTAAGCACGTTGAGCCCGGGCCCCAACGGCAGCGTCACATCTCTAATGACTGCGAGGTCTCTGACTCGGAGTTCGCTGAGCACCTATACCTTGTTCCGGTCGTTCAGGTCACCCCACTGTAACTTGTGACGCACCCCGTCGAAGTACCCTTTGGCTTCCAAACGTACCAGTTTTACGGAATCCGGTGACCGCTTCACTATTACGCGGTCGTGGGGCTTGAGAGAAGTCTCGACTTGACCATCGTATGACAGTAGGACTTCATCTCTCCACGGCTGTGCCTGTTGCAGAGTGATCTCGGCTCCTCCCGGAACCACCAACGGCCTCACGGCGAGCGTGTGAGGACATATCGCGGTGATTACCAGAGCATCGACGTCCGGCATCACTATCGGCCCGCCGGCGCTCAACGAGTAAGCGGTTGAACCGGTCGGCGTTGACACGATTACGCCGTCAGCGCTGTACACACCCACCTCGGCTCCATCGACCCAGACACTGACGCGAACGACGCGAGCAACGCCCTCCTTGTGTACGACGATGTCGTTCAGCGCGATCGCCCCTCCTCCTTCTTCGCCGTCTTCCCCCACGATGCGGGACTCGAGCGCGCACCGCTTCTCGATTTCGTACTCTCCGCGCTGAAAGGCAGCCATTGCTTCTTCAAAACCGTCTGGCGCGGAGCTAGTCAGGAAGCCTACCCTGCCGAGATTGATTCCTAAGATGGGAACCTCCTGTTGCGCCAGCAGGCGGGCACCACGGAGCAGCGTACCGTCACCACCAAACGTGAGCAGCAGGTCGATGTCACAGTCTGCAGCAGAGAGATCGGGCACCGGCTTCGGCCACAGGTGAGCCAAATCAGGCTCGGAAGCAAACGTGATACCGTGCTTTGATCCGTGGGTCACGAGCCGTTCTATGAGTCCTCGGATGTCCTCGAAGCGCGGGTTCCCGACGACTCCAATCTTCATGCTGTCGAGAGGCTTTCCTCGGCTGCCAGCACTCGCAACCGCTGCGCGATGCCCTTTGCGGTGAGGCCCACTTCCTCCAGTTGCTGCGCCCGCGGAGCATGCTCGAAGGTTCGATCGGGTGTCCCCATCACACCCATCCTCACCTCAGGAGCCATGGACTCTACGGCAGAGGCCACATACGCCCCGAATCCGTTCACTACGACACCGTCTTCCACGGTTACGAGCAGCTTGTGTCGCTCGACCAGGTCCTCCAACATGCGTCGGTCCAGCGGCTTGATGAAGCGGCAGTTTACTACGGTGGGATCGAATCCTTCGGCGACGAGCAGCTCGGCAGCTTCCATTGCCGGTTGGCACATTACGCCGACCGCCAGTATCGCACACCCGTGACCTTCGCGCAGCACCTCCCAGGTGCCGTAGGGAGTCGGCGCGACTTCGGCTGCCGGTGGCGCAGCACTGGGGGCAGAATCACGGGGGTATCGCAAACAGAACGGCCCATCGTTGCGCTGTAGCGCACACCGCAAAAGACCCACCAACTCAGCTCCGTCCTTGGGTTGCGTAACGGTCATACCGGGAACGGCGAGCATGTACGCGATGTCGTACAGTCCAATGTGGGTTTGCCCGTCGGCGCCGACCATGCCAGCCCGATCCATACAGAAAATCACGGGCAGCTTCTGAATCGCCACATCGTGGATGATGTTGTCGTATCCCCGTTGCAGGAACGAGGAGTACACGGCCACTACTGGCCGCATCCCTTGCGTCGCCATTCCCGCAGCAAAGGTGGTCGCGTGTCCCTCCGCAATCCCCACGTCGAAGAACCGCTCGGGCCACTTCTTCTGGAAGATGTCGGTGCCCGTCCCGGAAGGCATGGCAGCAGTGATCGTGACGAGTTCCGGATGCTCTGATGCGAGTTCAGTTAGGGCCGTGCCAAAGACCTCGGTCCACCCAGGCGGGCCCGAACTCTTGGCCGGACGGACTACGCCAGTAACGGGATCGTAAGGATTCCTTGCATGGAACTTTTCGGGATGGGGCTCTTCCGAAGGGAACCCCTTCCCTTTCTCTGACAGCACATGAACGATGCGAGGCCCTTTCAGACTCTTGACCATCTCGAAGGTCTTGATCATGGCATCGATGTCATGTCCGTCGATGGGTCCGAAGTACCTGAACCCGAACTCCTCGAACAACATGCCGGGCGACCACAGATTCTTGATGCTCTCCTCGACGTTACGGGCGAGATCGAGCATGCGCCGTCCACCCACAACCTTCGATGTGCGTTCGATCAGGCCCTTCACCCGTTCGCGCAAACGATTGGTTACGGGACTGGCGATGATCGATCCCAGATACCTGCTCATGGCACCGACATTGGGTGCAATCGACATCCCGTTGTCGTTGAGCACCATGATGATGTCGCGTCCCGAATGCCCGGCGTTGTTCATCCCCTCGTAAGGAAGACCGCACGTCATCGCCCCGTCGCCGACAACCGCCACCACGTGGAACGATTCGTCCTTCATGTCGCGCGCCGTGGCCATGCCGAAAGCCGCTGACATCGCCGTCCCGGCGTGACCCGCACCAAAGGCGTCGTGCTCGCTCTCATCGAGCCTTAGGAAACCGGACAGACCGCCTTTTTGGCGCAGGGTCGGGAGCTGCTCGTTGCGTCCCGTGAGCATCTTCCAAGGGTATCCCTGATGACCGACGTCCCATACGATCTTGTCTCGCGGGGACTCGAAGCTACGGAGCAACGCCACGGTGAGTTCTACCACGCCCAATCCAGCGCCGATATGGCCGCCGGTCTTCGACACCACATCTATCAACCGCTGGCGCACTTCGTCAGCCAGTTCCTGGAGCTGATCCTGCTCTAGCTCTCTAATGTCTTCGGGACCGCGAATGGATTCGAGCAAACTCATAGTCTACACAAGGGTTTCCAATGAACAGTGCGCTCAGTTACGCCGCTCGGCTATGAACCGTGCCAGCGCATTCAGTAGCTTTGAATCTACCTCGGCAGAGGTCAGATGGGCTATGGCGGCCCGGATGTGACCGTCGGCTTCCCGACTCGCTGTTTCAACCCCTACCAGACTCGCGAACGTGGCCTTGTGTTGTTCGGCGTCCTTCCCTGCAGTCTTGCCAAGCTCCGCCGACGTGGCCGTTGCGTCCAAGATGTCATCGACGATCTGAAAGGCCAGCCCGATCTCTCTACCGTAACAGCGCACCCCCTCTACCTGCGAGGCGTCGGCGCCCGCTGCCAGCGCTCCCATCACTCCCGAGGCGGTAATCAACGCTCCGGTCTTGGCGGCGTGGACCATGACCAGGTCGTCTTTGGAAATGGACTTGCCCTCGGCTTCCAGGTCGAGTATCTGGCCGCAGACCATGCCGGCGGCGCCGGCAGCCCGAAACAGTTCCTGGGCAATCACACCCGTCGCAGATGAGTCGAGTCCCAACCTCTGCGCCCCGGCGGCTAGTACCCGTGCCGAGAGAGGCACCATCTTGAAGCCCGCCTCCGTAGCGGTCGCTACGTCGAACTGCCTGTGCGTCGTCGGACAACCGCGCCGCAGATCGTCATCGTCCATGCAGGGAAGGTCATCATGTACCAGTGAATAGGTGTGTACGACCTCCACGGCGGCGCCAAGCTCCGTGGGGTCACCCTTGCCTCCGAGTTCGCGGTAGGCGGCGATCAACAGAGCCGGTCGGAGCCGCTTGCCCGGTGTGGAAAGCGAGTATGCGATCGCCTCTCCGATCGGCCCGGCCATCTCACGCTTGACTCGCTCACACCAGCGATCCAGCACCTGGTTCACGGAGTGCCGGGTCTCGGCGAGGAACGCGCCGGGATCAGATATCGAGGTCGTCGGTGCCGAGTGTACCGTCGGACTCCTCCAATACGCGTTGGACCTTGATCTCAGACTCCTGCAACAGCGCCCGCGCTACCTTCAAACGCCGCACACCCTCTTCGAACAACCCCAGGGCATTATCGAGATCCAGGTCGTTCGCCTCGAGCGAGCGCACTATCTCCTCCAAGCGCTCGATTTCTGTCTTGAACGATGGTTTCTCTTTCTTAGCCACTCACCTCTCCCTACCTCAAGTTGCCTTCGCCCCCACATCCCCATCCGACAGCGTCAACCGGAACTTCAGACCTTGCTGGAAATCGGCAGTGCGCTTGAGCACGTGCCCCTCCTCGTTACGCGCTACAGCATATCCGCGCCGGAGCACCTTCAGGGGGCTGAGGGCCTCGAGTTTGCCACCCAACTGCTCCAGTCTGGCTGCCCGGCGCTCGAGTTGCACTTGCATGATCCCGCCGAGGCGATCTGCCGTTCGGGCTAGCCGCTCCTGACCCAGGTCGGCGTAACCGGTGAGCGCCTGCGCCAGCCTCACCGCCGTGGCATCGAGCGACTCGACCACCGCCTCACGACTGGGAACGGCGGCTTCCGCCGCCGCCGACGGCGTGGGGGCCCTCAGGTCGGCGACCAGATCGGTGAGCGAAATATCCGTTTCATGACCCACAGCCGAGATTGTGGGCACCGGTGAGGCAGCCACCGCTCTTGCCACGCGCTCGCTGTTGAACGCCCAGAGGTCTTCTCGTGAACCTCCTCCTCGTCCGACTATGGCCACGTCGACCGAGGGAATCCGCTGCAGCAATGCGAGCCCGTCACACAGTTCCTCCTCGGCCCCTTCCCCCTGTACGCGCGCAGGTATGACAAGTACTTCGATGGTGGGCCAGCGGCGTGACAGGACGGACACGACGTCTCGCAGGGCGGCGCCGTCAGGGCTCGTTACGATCGCCAACCGCTGTGGGTACTGGGGGAGTGGTCTCTTGCGCGACGGGTGTAACAAGCCATCCCGTTCCAGAGCGGCCCGGGCCTTCTCCAGACGGAGCTGCCACAGACCACCCGCGTCGGTCGGCACCAACTGTCTGATCGTGAGCCGGAACTCCCCCCGCTCTTCCCACACGGTGGGGCGCGCCTCCACGAAGACCTGCATTCCCTCTTCGGGCGGACCGGGGAGGCGGCTGTTTTCGGTGCGCCACATGACGCACCGCACCTGGGCTTCGGCATCCCGCAGAGTGAAGTACCAGTGTCCACTGCGGTAGGCCTTGAAGCCCGTCACCTCCCCCTTCACCCATAGACGCTTGAATCCGGATTCGATCAGTCGGCGGGCGCGCTTCGTGACTTCCGCAACACTCCACGCCCCTTCGCCTGAATCGACGACGGCTGACGAGAAGAGGTCTAGGCCCCCGCCCACTGCTTCGCGGCCTGCACCGTGTTGTAGAGCAACATGGTGATCGTCATCGGACCGACACCTCCCGGAACCGGCGTGATCGCGGAGGCAACTTCCTTGGCCTTTTCAAACTCGACGTCACCCACCAACCGGTAGCCCTTTTCCTTGGACGGATCGTCAACCCGATTGGTGCCTACGTCAATGACTACCGCACCGGGTTTGATCATGTCGGCCTTGACGAACTCTGGCTGCCCCATGGCGGCAATCAAGATGTCGCCCTGGCGCGTCACCGCAGCTAGATCCTTCGTGCGTGAATGGCACACGGTGACCGTTGCATTTGCACCGTCAGCCTTCTGAACCAGCAGTGACGCCATCGGTTTTCCAACTATGTTGGAACGCCCGACGATTACCGCATGCGCCCCCGAGATTTCCACTCCGGACCGAATCATCATCTGCTGCACGCCATAGGGCGTCGCCGGCCGGAATGCCGTCGGGTCACCGGTGGCAACCTTGCCCACGTTTACCGGATGAAAACCGTCTACATCCTTCTCCGGCACAATCCGCAGCAGCACGTTCTGTTCGTTTATCTGCTTCGGGAGCGGCAGCTGAACGAGCATACCGTGAATCTTCGGATCGTCGTTCAAGCGATCGATGACTTCCATCAGCTCGGCTTCGGTGGTCTCTACCGGAAGCCTGATAGTCTCACTATAGATCCCGATCTTCTCGCACGCCTTGCCCTTCATCCGCACATATACCTGACTGGCGGGGTCCTCGCCTACCAGCACTACGGCGAGTCCCGGTGTCACACCCTCTTTGGCCAGCTCTTCGATTTCTTTGGCAAGATCGGACCGCATCTCTTCGGCGATCGCCTTGCCGTCAATGACCTTAGCGTGCAAAGTCCACCGCCCTCGTTTCTCTTATGACAACAACCTTGATCTGTCCGGGATACTGCAGTTCGTTTTCGATGCGTCTCGCTATCTCGTCCGACAGCGTTGCTGCACGGGCGTCGTCGATGGCATCGGGCTCCACCACAACCCGGATCTCGCGACCCGCCTGAATGGCAAATACTTTCTCCACTCCCTTGAAGCCAGTCGCTATCTCCTCGAGGTTGTTGAGGCGTTTCACGTACGTCTCGAACGCCTCCCGCCTCGCACCCGGCCGTGATCCACTCGCAGAATCGGCAGCCTGTACGATCACCGAGATCGGAGTCTCATGTGGAACATCGTCATGGTGAGCTGCGATGGCGTTCACGACCACATCTTGCTCGCCATACTTCTTCGCCATTTCTATGCCCAGCTCCACATGGGTTCCTTCGTGCTGGTGGGTCAACACCTTGCCAACGTCGTGCAGCAAAGCACCCCTCTTGGCCAAGTGCACGTCTAGCTTGAGCTCGGCCGCCATGATCCCGGCCAGCCAGGAAACTTCTTTGGAGTGGGAGAGGATATTTTGACCGTAGGACGTGCGGTATTTCATCTGACCCACGAGCTTGATCAACTCCGCATGCATTCCGGTGATACCAAGCTCGTAGACAGTTTCTTCGCCTGCCTCCACGATCTCCGTCTCGATCTGCTTGCGGCACTTCTCGACGACTTCTTCGATGCGGCCCGGGTGGATTCTGCCGTCGGAGATCAGTTGCTCCATCGCGACACGCGCCGTTTCACGCCGTACGGGATCGAAACACGAGATCACCACGGTGTCCGGGGTGTCGTCGATTATCACGTCCACGCCGGTCGCAGTCTCGAACGCGCGGATATTTCTCCCCTCTCGTCCGATGATACGTCCCTTCATTTCGTCAGACGGTAGGGCCACCGCGGCGACGCTCGTGCTCGCGGCCTGTTCTGAAGCGAGGCGCTGAATCGCCAGCGCCACGATCTTCTTCGCCTCGCGGTCAGCCGAGCGCTTTGCCTCTTCCTTTATGTCCCTTATCGATGCTGCCGCCTCGCTCTTGGCAACGTCCGTCATCTCCTGCATGAGCTGGGCTTTGGCTTCAGTCTCACTGATTCCCGACAGCTCTTCCAGTTTCCTTCTGTGTTGGGCGGCAGCCTCGTCCAGCTCGTTTTCCTTCTGCTGCTGGTTCTTCTCGCGATCGCGCACCGACTGATCGCGCCGCTGAAGTTCTTTTTCCCGATCGTCGAGTGCGTTCAGCTTGCGGTCGATCAGCGTCTCCCGCTCGCCGACCCGCTCCTGCAGCCGGTCCAGCTCCTCACGCCTCTGCTTCTCCTCCCGTTCCCACTCCTCGCGAGACTTCATCACCTCTTCTTTGCCCGCGAGCACTGCCTGCG
This sequence comes from Gemmatimonadota bacterium, assembly GCA_039588335.1. Classification (GTDB taxonomy): domain Bacteria; phylum Gemmatimonadota; class Gemmatimonadetes; order Gemmatimonadales; family GWC2-71-9. The sequence goes on from JBDGZZ010000050.1 coordinate 7,716, forward strand.
AGCGTGCCGCCTCCGCATCACGGCGCGCTTCAGACAGCAGTCGATCGGCCTGCTGCGTGGCCGACCTGCCTGCCAGCTCGGAGAGTTTTCGCTCTACGCGCCGGCCAATTACGTAAAAGACCGCCCCGGCGACAGCTGCTCCGCCGAGAGCGGCCAATATCGATACGAGCTGGTCCGTGCCCATGTATCTATTCTCCAGCGGCGACGCCATGGTGGTCCCAACACCCCGCCGTCACTGCATTTGGTCTGTGCCCGAGTGAACTAAGTCACCGTCTCAATTGAAACTACCCGCCGTTACCTGACGTGGCAAACGAGCCAGTGGCTTTTGACTTCCGCTTGACCGGAGGCAGAACCCGGCAAAGGTCTGTGGCCAGGTTCGTGACCCGGTCGGTCATCTCTCGCGACGCTCTACGCTCTTGGAACAACTCATCGGTGATAGCCAGGGCAGCAAGGATCGCGGCCTTGTGGGTCTCCACCATCGCTCCGGCAGACAGGACGTCTTTCAGAGCGCGGTCCACGTGTTCGGCTACGGCCCTCGTGTACTCTGGGGGGCGATCAGACTTGAGCGTGTACTCTTCGCTCCCTATTGTCACCTTGACGACCGTTCTCGTGTTCGTCATCTGCCCTGTTCCTCCATGCGTACCTGCTCCTCCAGAAACTTCAACCGGACAAGTAGATCGTCCACTCGACCGCGCGCGGTCTGCAAACGCTGTGACATCTCCTGGTTTTCCGTCTCGAGATCGTGGATCCGCTCGCGCGATGCTACGGCATCATGATCCACGCCGAGGTCGGCCCGCTCTGCCTCGGCTTTCAACGCCCGCCGTCGCCACGACGCCAACTCATCCTTGACGTGCTGCAGGACTCTCTCCAGCTCGCGCAGCGCAACGAATTCAGGTCTCTCGGCGTTCGACACCAAACTTGTCCTTTAGTTGTTTGAGCACCCGCGTCACGGACTTGTCCACCTCCCGGTCCTTCAGGGTCCTGTCCGCGGCCCTAAATACCAGCCGCCAGGCAACACTCCGTCCCGCGAGATCTGCTGATCGATACTCGTCGAACAACTCCATCGACTCCAACAGGTCCCCCGCAGCCCGCGTCATCACCTCCTCAACCTGTCGAGCGGACACATCGGGGGGAAGTATCAGAGCCAGATCGCGCTCGACCGGTGGAGTGGTCGGCAGCGCTTCGTAGGCGATCGCGCCGCGTTCAGGGACCACGACGTCGAACTCGAAACCGTAGAGCGGAGCCGACCACGCCGGCCCGTCGAGCGACAACAGACCCGACTGACCGCGCTCCCGACCGGTCTCATCTTCGACCACCCAGCCGTCTTCCCGCTCGAGGACCCTACCGCGCGGACCACAGACCCTGAGCGCCTCCTCAAAGATATCCTTGAGATCCCACTCATCGTAATCGGGGGCCTTCCCGGCCGATGTCCAGTGCGGTGGCGTTCTCGCTCCCGAAACCACGCCAGCCAGCCGAAGTAGCTCACGGGGTTGCCTGCCCTCCGTCTCAGCCTGAAAGACCGTCCCTATTTCGAACAGCCTGACGTCGCGCTCGCGAACCGACCAGTTGCGCTGGGCCGACTCCTTCAAGGCGGGCAGCAGTGACTCCCTCAGGTACCCTTCCTCGACTGACATCGGATTGACCACACTCTGCGCCGCCTCACTTCCGGAAGCCGCAAACGAAATGGAACGAGCCTCGTTGAGCCCGAGTGACGTGAGGACCCGTCTGGCCAATGCCTTCACGTCTTCAACTGGGTCGTCGGGTACCGAACTGGTCCTGTACGGCATCAGTTCGATGGGGAACTCGTCGTACCCTTTGAGGCGCGCGATTTCCTCGATCAGGTCGACCTCGCGCGTTACATCGGGCCTCCAGCCGGGCACTTGAACGGCCAACCTATCCTTCTTCGGCACCACCACGAACCCGACGCTGGAAAGGAAGCGTTCGATTTCCTGGCCGGGAATCGATATCCCTAGAAGGTGCGTCACGCGCTCGGGGCGCAGGAAAACGGCTGTGCTCTTGCCCGGTCTCGGATACACGTCGACGGGAGGCTCCGGCTCCTCACCACCTGCCACCACCCGAATCAACTTCACGGCACGGCCGATCGCGTCTGGCATGGATTGGATGTCGATACCGCGCTCGAAGCGGTACGAAGCGTCCGTGCTCATCTTCAGTGCCTTGCGCGTGGCACGTATGCGCTTGGGATCGAAATAAGCGCACTCGAGTAGGATATCGGTGGTTTCGGACGAGACCTCCGAATCACCTCCACCCATGACACCGGCAATCGCCGTGGGTCCCGCACCATCACAGATGAGAGTCATCCCCTCTTGAAACTCCCGCTGCTCACCGTCCAGAGTGGTCATCTGCTCGCCGGGAACGGCCGCGCGCACGACGATCTTGTTGCCTCTGACCTTTGCGAGATCGAACGCGTGCATCGGCTGATTCAACTCGTAGAGGATGTAATTGGTGGCATCCACCACGTTGTTGATCGGTCGGGCGCCGATGCTGCGGAGTCTCGCCTGCAACCAGTTGGGTGACGGGCCAATTGTCACACCACGGATGACTGCCGCCATGTACCGTGGGCACCCTTCGATATCCTCTACAGCTATCTCGGTCCCATCCACCACCCCGGGGCCTTCCGACCTGCGGGGTACCGCGCCGTCGGTGACCGCACCAGGGACCTCCTCCAATTTGGCAGCGGCGCCGTACGCCGCAGCCAGCTCGCGAGCTACTCCCTTGTGGCACAAGAGATCGGGTCGGTTCGCTGTGATATCCAGATCCAGCCGAGTGTCGGCCAGCCCGAGTGCACTGAGGAACGGCGTCCCCGCTGGCGCATCCGTGCTCAACTCCATGATGCCCGCGTGGTCGGCCCCCAGTTCCATTTCCTTTTCGGACAGCAACATCCCGTTCGACACGATGCCTCGTATCTTGCGGGCCGTGAGCTTGAGACCACCCGGGAGTTCGGTACCGACGGCCGCATACGCGTACTTTTTGCCGGCTGCGACGTTGGGTGCCCCACAGACAACCTCGATCACGGAAGAACCGTCGTTCACCTGACACACCGAGAGCTTGTCGGCGTCCGGGTGTTTCTCGACCCCCTCGACGACAGCCACGACCAAGTCGCCCAACCCTTCGTAGAGTGGCTCGACCGCATCCACCGGTGCACCCAGCATGGCAAGACGCCGGGCCGCATCGTGCGGGTCGATTTCACGATCGAGCATCGCCGCGAGCCAGTTGATGGAGACGTTCACGGCTACTCCACGAATTGATTGAGGAAACGCATGTCGTTCTCAAACAGGATTCGGATATCCGGAATGTCGTACTTGAGCATAGCGATGCGGTGCGGACCCATCCCGAAAGCGTAGCCAGTATACCGTTCCGAATCGATGCCGCAGTTCTCGAGAACCGCAGGGTGAACCATGCCCGCACCCATGATCTCTATGTATCCGGTGTACTTGCATGTAGAGCAACCCGTTCCCTTACAAACGTGACACTGGGCGTCGACTTCGGCCGATGGCTCGGTGAACGGGAAGAAGGACGGTCGGAACCGCGTCTTCGTGTCCGGCCCGAAGAAGTGCTTGACGAAGAAATCGATCGCGGCCTTGAAGTCCACGAAGTTCACTCCTTCGTCTACCACTAGACCCTCGATCTGCTCGAAGACTGGTGCGTGCGACGGGTCCCAGGCGTCTCGCCTGTAACACTGGCCCGGCACAACGATGCGGACCGGAGGTTCGAAACGCTCCAGCGTGCGCGCCTGCATCGGAGATGTATGCGTGCGGAGGACTATCCCTGGAGTCAGGTAGTACGTGTCCTGCGCGTCCGCTGCAGGATGATCCAGCGATATGTTGAGCTTGGTGAAGTTATAGTCCTCGGTCTCTGCCTCAGGGCCTACTACCCTGGTGAAACCGAGCTGGCGGAAGATGTCGCACACTTCATCGACCACTGCAGTCACCGGATGGACAGCGCCTCTCCAGGCCGACCGGCCGGGCATCGACCGATCGTTCTCGGACGTGGGCACTGATGGACCTGCCAGTGCCGATTCCCGAGCCTGGAACGCCGCTTCCAGCTCGCCCTTGATCTCGTTAGCACGCGCACCTACCTCGCGCCGCTCTTCCGGAGCCAAGCCACTCAGAGATCGAAGAATCCGAGTGAGGGCTCCGGCCTTGCGGCCCAGGAGTCTGGTACGCAACTCGGGCAGCGACGTGGCATCGGCCGAGGATATCTCTTCTTTGGCCTTGCTGAGTGCCGCGAGTTGTTCCTGGATGGTCGGATTTGACATGGGCTGGTCCGACCCGGGTTAGAGGCTCTTCTTCGCGACCTCCGCGATCTCACCGAAGGCCGTTGGATCGCGTACCGCCAAGTCGGCCAGCCATTTGCGGTTGATCTCGACTCCCGCCTTCTTCAACCCGGCTACGAACCGGCTATATGAAAGGTCGTGCAGACGCGCCGCGGCGTTGATCCGCACGATCCAAAGCTGGCGAAAATCCCGCTTCTTGCGGCGGCGGTCGCGATACGCGTAGCGCAGACCACGCTCGACCGTCTCTTTGGCGGACTTATAGAGCTTGCTTCTGCCACCGCGCGCACCCTTCGCGGCTTGCATGATCTTATTCTTGCGCTTGAGGCGCGCGACATTGCTCCTGACTTTGGGCATCTTCCTCTCCTAGGCCTGTATCAGTCCCCTGATCCGGGACTCGTCCGCTTTCGCAATTAGCGTTCCCTTGCGCAAATGGCGCTTCCTCTTGGGATGCTTCTTGGTGAGGATGTGGCTCTTATAGGCCTTGAAGCGTCTGATCTTGCCCTTGGCAGTCAGGCGAAAACGCTTCTTCGCACCGGAATTGGTTTTCTGTTTCGGCATCTTCTTCTCTATCCGTCTGTGCGTCTGCGGTGGTGGCGTTACTTGGGCGCCATCACCATCGTCATATTGCGCCCCTCGAGCTTCGGCTGCATCTCCACCTTCCCTACATCTTCCAGCTCACCGTAGGCGCGGTTCAGTACTTCCCGCCCCAATTCTGGGTGCGTAACCTGCCGACCACGGAACATCATGGTCAGCTTCACCTTGTTGCCCTCCTGAAGAAACTTGCGTGCGTGCCGGGTCTTGAACTCGAAATCGTGATCGCTGATCCCCGGCCGGTACTTGACCTCCTTCAGGTGGATAACGTGTTGCTTCTTCTTGGCCGCACGAGCCGCCTTGGCCTGTTCGAACCGGTATTTGCCATAGTCCATGACTTTGACAACCGGGGGCCTGGCGGCGGGAGCAACTTCTACGAGGTCTAGACCCCGTTCCTGAGCGGCCCGCTGCGCTTCCTCGATCGGCACGATGCCGACCTGTTCGCCATCGGCCCCGATCAACCTGACCGGGCTGATTCTGATCTGCTCGTTGACTCGGACGCGTTGCTCCTCTTTGTCATTGCGAACGTTTCGTACGGTCAGTGAGGCAACTCCTTTCAACGTCGTTCAATAAAAAAAGCGGCTCCAGGCTCTCCGGAGTCCGCCGCAGTCAACTCGACCTCGCCGATCAATCCTGGGAACCCAACACACACGATCGGCTCCAAGCCGACGGCAGAAGGGTGAAGCGTTCGTACGCTTACTTCGCTAGTTGTCCGAGAGAAGCTACCCGGGCCACATGCGGGTGTCAAGCATATTTAGCGCATGAAGTTAGGGAGAACGTAGGAGCGGGCGCAGGGAGCTGGGAGCGGGGAGCGGACCGCCCCTCCCATCCACCTAACCGGCGAGCAGGGGTGACTACAGGGGCTCGCAGCGGTACGACTTCTGATCCCGCACCACGCGCCCCAGGGCCACTTCGGGATCGTGCTCGAAAATCATGGTCCACTCTTCGGCTTCGGCTCGCGCAAGTAGGGATCGCTTGCTCTCCAGCGTCACCAGCGGTTCGACGTCGTAACCCATGATCCACGGCAGCGGAACGTGGGCGGAGGTAGGCACCAAATCGCCGAGGAAGCACGCGGTGTCGGCGCCGTGCGTGATTACCACGGACTGGTGATACGGCACGTGTCCCGGTGTCGGGACGAGTCGCACACCTGGCACCAATTCAACCTCCCCCTCCACCAATTGCCACCGTCCGGCTTCGTCCACGGGATCGAAGTTGTGTGGCAGGTAGCTAGCCCCAGTCCGTTCGTTGGTGTTGCGGGCAAACTCCAACTCACCCCGTTGAACAACGTAAGTCGCGTTGGGAAATGCCACTTCTGCCACTCCACTCTGCCACTCTGCCTCACTGTCGCTCTGTCCCGATGCGTAAGCCGTATTCCCACCGGCGTGATCGAAGTGCAGATGCGTGTTGATGACAAACTTGATGTCTTCCGGTCTGAAGCCAGCTTCGAGCAAAGCATCCTCGAGCTGAGTCGCGCCGTTACGTCCGCCGTTCTCGACACCGTAGATGTCGAGGAACTTCTTGTTCTCCTTGTTACCTATGCCAGTGTCGATCAGGATCGGGCCGATGTCGTGTTCGACCAACAGGCAGCGCAGTGACAGCGGAATGCGATTCAGTTCATCGGGTTCAAAGCGCCGTTCCCATAACGGCTTTGGCACCACACCGAACATGGCTCCACCGTCGAGCCTTTGACGTCCGCCGTCCAAAGCGTGGCACTTGAGGCTCCCAACGTCGAATGCAGTAACCAGTATCATAGATCGTCCATCGATTTCGGCAGGGCGCTTCGCTTCCGGTTGCGTTTCCTCCGCCCGAGTCGCTTCAGCTCTTCCAGTGTGGTTGCACCCTGCTCCGATGCAAGTTGAAGCAGCCTGCGCAGCACGTGCGCTGTTGCAATCGCGTCCCCGGAAGCCCGGTGACGTTCGGTGATCTCGACGCCGAAATACGAGGCGACGCTGTCGAGCGAGCGTGATTTCAGGCCAGGTACGAGTCGGCGGGTGAGATCCACCGTGCACAGTCGTGGTCCGTGCAATACCAGATCGCGCGCAGACCTCATCTCGCGTCCCACGAACACCCAGTCGAACCGAACGTTGTGGGCCACGAAGACGCGACCGGCCAGGGCAGCCATGACATCGTCGGCAATCTCGCGAAAGACGGGCTGGTCCCGAACCATCTCCTCGGTTATGCGAGTGAGTGACGAAGTGAACGTGGAGATCCTTCGCTCCGGGTTTACCAGCGAGTGGTAGATCGGTTCGACCTTCTCTCCGGTTACCGCCACCACTGCGATCTCCACTATCCTGTCGCCGTTGGCGGCTCTGTTCCCGGTGGTCTCAACATCCACGACCGCAAAGGCACAGTCGCTGAGCTTGGGTGATCCCAACGACATCTGCGCCAGGGCCCACTTTCCGTCTCCCAGCCGTCGAACCCGGGGATCTGCGCCCAATAACGCCACTGCGATGCGGTCGGCAACGAGCGCGGGTGCCCGCCCAAGACCGATCAAATCTCTGGCGATGGTACCGCTGTCCGCCGGCCCCTGCTGCAGGTAGTGCAGAGCTTTGTCCACGAGCGTCCCGGTCGGATGCGCGTGCAGTCCTGGTCCGGTCACAAGTCTTCTCGCCTCACCGGCAGCGTCATGCATCGGGGTCCACCACCTCCTCGCACCAACTCGGCTCCCTCCAGAGTGATAATCGCTCTCTCTTCATCAGCCAGCTGCTCATTTCCCGCAAGTAGATCGACTCCGAGCACGTTTCTGAATCCTGCAGCAGCAAACTCAGCGAGTGTGGCATCGTTGCGGGCATATCCGATCACGACGCCCGGCCGAACCGCAAACATGTTACAGCCCGAGGCCCACTGTTCGCGTTCCTGGGCAGCCCGGTTCGTTCCACCGCAGAGAATCGGCTCCATCGCGAAGTCGACTGCCTCGAGCGCTGCGAAGAGATCGGGCATCTCTTTCACACCGCGGGCTGATTTGCTCCAACGCAGTACGGCTAGCCGCTCGGGTCCCAGAAAGTGGGGTGGGGATACCACGCACAGCCCGCGATCCACCTGCGTGAAAATCATGTCGAGGTGGATGGCGGAGCGTTCGTCGTGCATGACTACCACCAGCACATCTGTCACCGGCGTGTTGGAGAACAACATCTGGCACAGGTGATCGAGAGCCGCCGCACTGGACCTCGAGCTGAGGCCGAGCAACACGAGGTCCGGCCTCAGAGGATGCACATCTCCGCCCTCGAGACTGTAGGTAATGCGACGCTCAGCAGATCCGTCGTAGAGCAAGCCTCCGTGCCGCAGTTCGGGGTGATACTCGAACAGCACTTTGATGAGCAACTCTTCGCTCCAGCGGGAACCGTAGCGCATCGATCCAACGACGGCATCATCACCGACCACCACTCCTGCGTCGCGCATGAAGAACAGGTTAGGAGCCGGCGGAAGCGAGTAGCCGACTATGTTGAGCGCCTCGCCAATGGGACCCGCTTCCGCCTCGGTTCCCTCGATCAAGAAAGTGGCCAGTTCCTCGGGGGGCACGTCTGCCAATCGATGTGCCAGCGACTCTGAATGAACCACATTGGTGGCCCGGGAAATCAAGAAGGCGCGGGCATCATCGTCAGCGAGCGACTCTACGAGCAGATCGCGCGTCTCGTAGACGTCCGCGAACCGTTCCAACAGCGCCACCAAACGGCGATGCTCACGCTGCGCGAACTCCACGTCGATCAAATCGTCGTAGAGGTAGTCCTTCCTGGTACGCGGAGTGACAGCGAGCAGTTCATTGCCGGGGGTATGTACCAAGACGGCCCGCAACGGGCCGATCTCAGAAGTCACTCGGACTGACGTCATGGACGCAATCTAGCGATTTCTAAGCGCGTAACTCAACGTCTCCAATTCCAAAGCCATGTTGACGTCCTGCACTGTGACGGTGTCCGGATATGATAGTTGGATCGGTGCGAAATTCAGAACAGCCCTGACTCCCAGGCACACCAGGCGGTCGAGAATCGTTTGGGCAGCCGTGTGTGGTGTGGTGATAATCGCTATGTCTGCCGGATGGTCCCGGAGATCCGCCTCGAGGTCAGCCACGTTCTTGACCTCCAACCCGTTCCACGACATCCCGATCTTGTCCTGATCGTTGTCATATACCGCGGTAATGTCGAAACCGCGATCGCCAAACCCCCGATAGTGTACGAGAGCGCTTCCAACCTTTCCGGCACCAATGAGTGCGACGCTGTAGGAACGGCCCAGGCCCAGAATATCTCTGATGCGGCCGGCTAATTCGGGCACGTCGTACCCCAACCCCCGCTTTCCAAAAGACCCGAAGAACGACAGGTCCTTGCGAACCTGCGCAGGAGTCGTATGCCCCTGAATCGCCAGTTGGTCGGAACTGACCGTGCCTATGCCCTGCCCCTCGAACTCCTCCAAGAGCCTGACGTATACGGAAAGCCGCCGAACCGTGGACTCCGATATCTTGCGCATCTAGGTTTGTGAAATTTTTCACAACTTACACGCTGTCCCGCCTCCGTCAACGATTCACTCTTTTGAACAGGCGGACGAAGGTCTCAGGCGGCAGCGTTTCCGGCCGCGCCGTCACTTCGACTCCGACCTCGCCAAGCACCGCCTCCACATCATCTCTGTCCCACCCAGTCACGCTGCGCAAGCTGCGGGTCAGTTGTTTTCTACGCTGAGCGAAGACGGCCGTTACGAAACGACGAAACGCCGCGACCTCGGCATCATCTATCAACGGATCTCTCAGAGGGGAGAGCCGGATCACCGCCGAGTCGACGGTGGGTGGCGGTTTGAAAGAACCGGGCCGCACGGTAAAGAGAAGTTCCGCCCGGGCAACGGATTGCACACCGACGCTCAGGGCGCCGTAGGTCTTGTCTCCGGGAGGAGCAGCCACCCGATCGGCAACCTCACGTTGTACCAGGAAGACGATAATATCCGGTCGTGGTGGCTTGAGGGCTTTGTCGATCAACGGAGAGGTGATGTAGTAGGGGACGTTGCCGGTGACCTTGTAAGGAGGGAACCGGGAGCCGGGCGCGGGGAGCAGAGGCTCCGTCATCAAACCGTGCCAGTCGATCTCCAGGGCATCTCCCTGTATTACCTCCACTATCGCCTCCGCTCCCGGCTCCCGGTTCCCGGCTCCCCGTAGCTCGTCAGCCAACCTGACATCTATTTCTATCGCAATCAGTCGGCGCACGCGTGGCGCCAGTCGTCGAGTCAGACTTCCCCTTCCCGGACCGACCTCGATGACCAGGTCCTCGGGAGACGGCTCGAGAGCGTCTGCGATCCGGTCCAGGATCGCAGGATCTGAAAGGAAATGTTGCCCGAGCCGGCGACCCACTCAGGCCCGGAGAACTAGGATGGTCCTGTCGTCGGTCGCGGTGCCGGCGAACTCGGAGACCGCGTCAACAACTGACTCCACGATGCTTTCCGCCGGTGCATGTCGGCACCTGTCGACTATGTCCAGCACCCGGTCTTCACCAAACTTGGCACCAACATCGTTCATGGCGTCCACGATGCCGTCTGAGAACAGCACGAGTAAGTCCTGTCCTTCGTGCCAGCTCGTTTTCGCCGCAGCTATTGCGCCGGTCTCTGCCAGTCCGAGAGGCGGACTCGTGGCAGACAAACGCTCTCTGTCATGGTCATTTCCCATCCGAAAAGCATGGGGATGGCCGGCGTTCGCGTAGCGCAACACTCCCTTCTTGCGATCGGCCACACCGTAAAAGAGAGCCAGGTGCATCTCCGTTTCGGCCAGCTCGTTCCTAACCGATTCCAACAGGGCTCGCAGCGCACCGTCGGGCGTGGCTGCCTCGGCCGCGTGAATGCCGGCAGCAGACAGAACCAGCGCCATTATCAACGCCGAAGCGAAGCCATGGGAAGAGACATCTCCAAGCATCACTCCGACTCGTTTGTCCTCGAGGCGAACGAAATTGTAGAAGTCGCCACCCACGCTCTCGGCTGGTTGGCACCTGGCCGCGGCATCGACAGTGCCACCCAGAACCGCCGGCGAGGGCAGCAACTTGAGTTGGAGGTCGTGAGCGAGATCTAGTTCCTGCCGCAGGCGCTGCTGTTCCATGTCCTGGGCGACCAGCCGTGCGTTCTCGATGGCCACGCCAATTTGGCTCGCGATCGCCGTCACCAACCGGCGCTCGCCGCCCGAGAATGCGTCGGTACCGGTCCGGTCGGTCAGGTTGATTACTCCCACCGGGCGTTGACTTCCATCCGGTTGGGGATAGTTGATCGGCACGGACAGGAACGCAGAACCGCGGTAGTCCCTACCTTCAGCACCTCCCGGGTTGGTGGCGCCCGCGTCGCGTGGGTCGTAGGAGATGGTTCGTTGTTCGCGGAATACCTGGGCAGCTACCGACTCGGGGTCATTCACCTCGATTGGGTCGAATATTCCGATATCCTTGCCGACGCCTGCAACAGGCCTGAGCTGGGAGGAATCTTGGTCGTACACCAGAATCGAGGATCGCCGAGCACCGACTACGGCGCTGACAGCTTCTACGATTTTTTGGGCGGCTTCATCGAGATGGATTGTCCTGCCGAGCGTCTCGCTGATCGTAAAGATCAGCTCGATTTCCTCATAACGGGATGCCAGCGCCTTGGCCAACCCCAAGCTGTCGCGCTCGCGACTCAGAAGTCCTGGCAGGATGGACTGTAGTTTCTCAGCGGCCGCTTCGGGATCCTCCCGGGGTTCGGCCACTTCGAACCAATAGCCGAAGATACCGGGAACAGACCTGAGACAGCGGAGGCCGTCACATGGAACCACAACACCCTCAGGTCCCACGTCGACAGCCGGAGCCGCAACACCGTCGCACCCGAGCACCGGGCGCAACCGTCCACGTCCAAAACGCCATATGCGGATTTGGCACCCCACCAACTCCCCCAAGCCCTGAAGGATGGAGTCGAGTTGGTCTAGGCGCGGTGCATGATCATGCAGATGGAGTTACCCCTGTCGTTGAACCGGACTTCGTCCACCAATTGGCGAATCAAGAACAGGCCCCGCCCCACCGACATCTCCACTCTGTCAGGAGCGGTGGGATCGGGCACCTCGCTGGGATCGAATCCGTCCCCCTCGTCACACACCTGTACCGAGAGGCTCTCGGCTGTTACCACCACTCGCACCTGCACCTGCTTGTTGGGATCCAGGCGATTGCCGTACACGATGGCATTTGCCAACGCCTCGCAGAGAGCAACTCTGAGCCTGAAACGCGCTGCTTGTGGCGGGATCCCGCTCGCCAGGCAATGACGCGCTACGAGATCCACCGCCTCCTCGATGACCCCCAAGTCGGTGGGTACCTTGAGCGAGATCTCTACTGCCCGGTCAGATGCGTCCGGTGGAGGCAGTTCACTCCGCCGGACACTCAGCCTGCGCGGCGCTGTCACTTCAGAACGCTGCCAGTGCCTCGTCGGCCGAGTCGTCGATTGCGAACAGCGAGTCGAGCTTGGTTAACTCGAAGAGCGTACGCAGATCCTCGTTGAGCCCGGCGAGTCGCAGCTCACCGCTCGATTCCCGGATTTTCTTGGAAAGAGAGACCAGCACACCTAGTCCTGACGAATCGATGTAACCGGTACTGGTGAAGTCGATCAGGAACTTCCGGTCTCCTGCCTCGAGTGCGTCGAGGACCTTCTGCTTCAGTTCATGCCGGTTTCCAACGATGAGTTGGCCATCGACACCCAGCACTATGACTCCCTTGTCCTCATCCTTGCGAAACGTGAAGCTCATTACCCCTCCCAATGCTTTCTAAGACGAACCTGCCGCCTGAAGGATAGCAACCGCGGCAACGTCCATGATATCAGACGCCGTAGCTCCGCGCGACAGGTCGGCCATCGGCCGGCGGAGACCCTGGACGATGGGCCCCACAGCACTCGCGCCCGCCAATCGCTGCACCAGTTTGTATGCAATGTTCCCGCTGTCAAGGTCAGGGAACACAAGAACGTTCGCCTGCCCCGCTGCTTCCGATTCCGCAGCCTTGCGAAGCGCCACCTCAGGAACGATGGCCGCGTCACCCTGAAGCTCACCGTCACACCGGATCTCAGGCGCCAGCTCGCGGAAGCGTTCCACCGCATCCCTCACCTTGTCGACGCCCGGACCCTTGGCACTTCCTCTCGTGCTGTAGGATAGAAACGCTACACGCGGCTCGTCCCCGACTATCACAATGCGGTCTCGGGCCGCCGCCAACGCTATTTCGGCCAGCTGGTCCGCATTCGGATCCGGCACCACCGCTGAATCCGTGAATGTTAACACCACATCATGCTGCTCGGGCCCGCCCGTTTCTCGTTTGGGCCAGCTGGGACAGAAGGGACAGAACATGTAGAAAGAGCTGCTCACCGTGTGAACGCCTGCTGCGGCACCAATCGCCCACAATCCGGCCCGAATCACGTCCCCGGTTGGGCACGTCGCTCCCGCCACGCCGGCATCGACCTCATCCAGGGCAACCAGGCCAGCGGCGAATTGGACTGGATTGCTGGCAAGCTCGCGCGCATGGGCGGAG
>JBDGZZ010000051.1:0-20879 GCA_039588335.1 Gemmatimonadota bacterium
AGGGCTGGGTCAGCGGTGTCATCGGTTGGAATGGCCTCGACACGGACGCTGGGACCGTAGACCAGCTCGTCACTGCATACGCAGTCGGTGATGACAGCGACATGCCACCGTCCACGTGGGATGGTATGCCCGGCGGAGAAAGCAGCGTATGGGCCACTTATTGGGACGGCGATCCATACTACGCCACGAGCGGTAACGCTGCAGTCACTGCATCAAGCTTCAGTGGTTCCAACGATTGCACCACGCAGAGCTTTTCCTGCAATTACTCGACCGGCACCATGAATGGCGGCTTCGATTTCGAGGCTATGTCGATTTCAGAGACGGTCTACACACAAGACCCCGTGAGCTATTCGGGTCTGCCCGCTGTGAAGATCATGATCTCTGATCTATAGAGACGAACGCAGCTTTACGACTTGCGAAAAGAGCCGCGTGGTGTCCACGCGGCTCTTTCTTTGTGTCGGGGGTCGGCTACACCGAGGCCAATGCCTGGTCTAGATCGGCAATGATGTCCTCGTAGTGCTCCACCCCCACAGACATCCTCACCATGCCTGACGTGATCCCCATCTTCACCTGGTCTTCCGGGGGTACGTCCGAGTGTGTCATCGTAGCTGGATGCTCTGCCAGTGATTCGGTCCCTCCCAAGCTCACAGCCAGCTTCACAAGCTGAAGCGAGTTCAAGAATCGGAACGCGGTAGCCTCGCCACCTTCTACCTCAAAGGCGATCAGAGACCCCGGTGCACTGCACTGCCGCCGGTACACGTCGAACATGGGATCGTCATCGCGTAGAAGACCCAGGTAATGCACCTTCCGAACCTTGGGATGATCGGCTAGATAGTCAGCAACGTATTGCGCGTTCTTCATCATCGCCGTCATCCGCATCTTCAGCGTCTCCAGGCTCCTCAGCAACAGCCACCCGCTCCAGGGATCCGCCATGGTTCCCACGAACGTGCGCAGCGTTTTTATCTCGGTCATCAGCTCTTGGCTTCCGAGACATGCCCCTGCGATGACGTCGCTGTGCCCGCCGATGAACTTGGTGGCCGAGTACACCACCAGGTCTGCGCCGTGTTTGATCGGATGTTGAAAGACAGGGCCCAAGAAAGTGTTGTCCACTATGAGTACCGGCCGATGATCGCCGGTTCCAAATGAGTGAACCATCTCGGCAGTGCCCTGTATGTCGACCAGAGCGTTGGTGGGGTTCGCCGGTGTTTCGATGAGCGCCGCGCTCACCCTCTTATCACCCGCGCGTTCCCGCACGAGAGTCGCTGCTTCCTCTATCGGCAGTCCAGCATGGAAACACACAGGCGTGACGCCGAACCCGGGTAAAACGTGTTTTATGAGGTAGTCCGAACCGCCATACAGCGGCTCACTGGCGATGAGGACGTCCCCTGGCCGAACGAAGCTCAGCAAGGTCGTGGCTATTGCCGCCATCCCGCTCTGGAATACGGCTGCCGCCTCAGCCTGGTCCCATAGGGTCAGGCGATCCTCCAAGACCTCGAGATCGGGGTTGTTTAGTCGGCTGTAGATGAGCCCCAATTCTTCGGTCGGACCCTTGACCCTTAGCCCGTACGCAATCTCGAAGAACGCCTTACCTGCTTCCGCGTTTTCGAATGCGAACGTGGACGTCTGAAAGATCGGCGGCTTAACCGCCCCCTCAGATAGCATGGGATCGTACCCGTAGCTCATCATGAGGCTCTCGGGCTTCAGCTCTCGCCCATTTATGTCGCGTTTTCTATAGTCTTTCATCGTGAACATTCCTTTCGAGGACTGTCCTGCACGCGCAATCTATTCAATAGGCCGGCCCGATGGTAACTATCTCACTCGTCCATACGTTTCACTAGATTGAGCTAATGCAAAGACGCACATTCCTCATCGTAACCGGGAGCGGCTGCGTCGCCGCTTGCACTGCGCGGAAGAGTCTACCTCCTGTCCTTGGCCATCAGCAGGGGATAGCCTTTGACGGATTTCGGACGAAACCGGAGCAGGAAGATTTCGACGCACTTACCGCGCTCGGAGCTACACACATTGCGTTGTTTCCATTCGGCTACATGCGAAGCCACACCGAGCCAACAGTCTCCCGGTACAGTGGCAGGAGAGTGGATTGGTCGCTCAGCGACGAAGGTTTGCTCGAGACCGGGCGAATGGCGAGGGAAGCCGGTCTCAGAGTGGTAGTCCTACCAACACTTGCAGACTTCCGAGACGGTCACTGGCGCGGAGAGGTCCACATGGCAAACGAGGAATCGTGGGCCCGCTTCTTCGAGTCTTATCGCGAGTTCTTGTTGTACTACGCCGCCTTGGCGGAGAGGATGCAAGCCGTCGGTTTCAGCGTCGGGACCGAACTGCGCGAAACTGTGGCACGCACGACCCAATGGCGTGAGACGATCGGAATGGTGCGAGAGCAGTTTTGGGGGTGGCTCACCTATGCCGCCAACTGGGACGACTACGGTTCAATCCCGTGGTGGGATGCAGTCGACTTGATCGGAGTACAGGCGTACTTCGAGTTGGGGGATCCGGGAAACGGGACTGTGAGTGAGCGTCGCGAAAAACTCGCATCGGCCTGGGGGCCCATCCGGAGGAGGCTAGCGGCGTTGAGTGAAACAACGGGCAAACAGATCCTGTTCACCGAGATCGGCTACAAATCCCACACCGGCTCTACGGCTCAGCCATGGAAATGGGAGATCGAAGGACCACCCGATTCCACACTCCAAGAAGCTGCGTACGAGGCAGCTTTCGACGTCTTCTGGGACAAGCCGTGGTTCGCAGGCTTCTATTGGTGGAAGTGGCAGACCCACTCGGGGATGCATGCCGACCGTGACTTCACCCCCCAAGGCAAACCGGCAGAGCAGGTGGTCCGTAGGTACTATTCAGGTAAGGCAATACCTTCAACACCGAAACAAGGTTTCAACGAATGGCCAAGGTAACTCTAGCTTGTCAATTCTGCGGCAAGCTGAACACCATTGATATGGCGCGGCACGACCAGGGTCCCAAGTGCGCCGATTGTGAGAAGCCTTTTCTGCTCGACCGTCCCGTCAAGGTAGCCGACGAGAATTTCGAGGCTACAGTTCTCAAATCCGAAGTTCCTGTGATCGTCGACTTCTATGCCGACTGGTGTGGACCGTGCAGAATGATGGCACCAGTGTTGGATGAAATCGCGCGCGAGAAGGCCGGCAAGATCTTGGTGGCCAAGGTCGACACAGACCGTTTTCCCGGTGTGAGCCAACGCTATGGCGTTAGGTCGATTCCATATTTCGCGCGGTTCGAGAACGGGCAGGTGGTGAAATCAGTCGTAGGAGCGGTTCGGGAAGGGCTAGCCGGACTGGCAGGTTAGCGAAGGGGTGATGCAGTACAATCTCGACGTTCTGCATCACCCTTCTTCGCTTCACATCCCGCTACGCCGGGACGCCGTTTTGAACTACATCCTCCATGGCCTCCGCAAACCTGTCAACCTCTTCGAGCGTCGTATACACGTTCGGCGTAACGCGAATACCCGGACACGCCTCATGTCCAATTGGGGTGACGATGATCTTCTGCGTCCTCCAGAGATGAGAGGTCAGTTGACCGGGATCTACCCCGTCTATTCCAACGTTCGCTAACCCCCCGGACATCGCCGGGTCGTAGCTCGTGTACAGCCTTATCCCCTGCTGTCCGTCCAGCCGCTTCATCCAGCGGTCCCTCAGATATCGGAGGCGAGCAACCTTGCGTTCGGCTCCGATCCCCTGATGAAATGTGAGGGCCTCGGCGATGGCGTTGTGGTTCGCGGCCGGGTGAGTACCAATTTCCTCGAACTTCCGGATATTGTCCTTCATGGATTCCGACGCCGCCATCAAGGGCCACAGTTTCCCTATCTTATCCCGCCGTACGTAGAGAAAGCCCGTTCCATGCGGGGCGAGCAGCCACTTGTGCAGCGACGTTCCGTAATAGTCACAATCCAGATCGTCCCGTTTGAACGGGAAGTGAGCAAAAGCGTGCGCCCCGTCAACGATGGTCTCGATGTTTCGCTGCCGGGCCATGGAGCAAATGCCCTTAACTGGAAAGATCTGCCCCGACAGATTCGTAATGTGACAGAAGTGGATCACCTTCGTACGCGGTGTGATTGCACGTTCGAATCGATCCAGCAGGTCCTGCATGCTGGGAGGAGGATCCGGAAACGAGATCTTGTTGATCACGATCCCGTCACGGCGCGCGCGCTGATCCCAGGTGGTCAGCATCCGACCGTAGTCCTGGTCGGTCGTTAGAACTTCATCGCCCGGCTCCATGTCCAATCCGAGTTGGCAGATCTCCAGCGCCTCACTGGCGTTGCGGGTTATTGCCATCTCTTCCGGATCACAGCCGAATTCACGTGCGAGGCGGATCCGCACGGCTTCGATCTCAGGCTCCAAAATGCGCCACATGGTGTACACCGGCGCTTCGTTGGAGTATTCCAGATGGCGACGCATTGCGTCCTGTACCACCTTTGGACTCGGCGAGACACCACCATTGTTGAGATTGACCAAACCACGGTCTACGGTGAACGCCTGCTGAATCTGCATCCAGAAGCTTTCGTCTGCGGCTATCTCCTGAGGCGAGCGATTGTCGAGAGCATCACTGGCCGAGAAGATGCGCTCGATTCCATCGTTGCGAAGCGCAGGCCGCGCAAACGCTGCCGCACCCACGAGCGAGTGCAGGAAATCGCGGCGATTGATCACGGGATGACTCCTTGTTGGTGATGCGGGTTGGATTCGTCCTGGCGAGTGTGGGCCGCGCTGCAGGCGATGTCAAGAGCCCGAGCTAGTCGTTCACAGCACCGCGCGAGCTGCGCACGAACAGCAGGCTCCCCACGATGGCGATTACCGCAAAAGAGAACCACTGAACGGCGTACGACAGGTGTGGCCCATTTGTCAGTTGCAGAATCGGAATTTCCCGCAACCCAAGCGGAGCAGCAGCAGCTTTCTCCAGACGCCGCAAGACGAACGGGACGAGGGCATAAGGGTATCTGGCCTGGAGAGCCGGAGGATTTGCGTATCGCACGTATAGGGGCCACCCGTCACCGGGATCTGACGGTTCCTCCACAGCAATGAGCAATCCTACGACCCATGAGGTATCCGGCTCCGCCAGCGCCTCGAGATCAACACTCCTGGCGTCAGGTGAAGGGACCCACCCACGTTCCACCAGCACTGCACTCGCATCGTCGAGCAGTAACGGCGTAACCACATTGACTCCCGGAACGCCGCTCTGGCTTCGTGCCATCACGACTATTTGCCGTTGGAAGTCGAAGGTGCCTCTCGCCTCAGCGCGGCGAAAGCGCAGGGAATCGTGCACGGGGTAGCGGCCCAACTCGACAGGCGGCATGGCCCGACGCTCCTCGAGCAGGGCGTTGCGGGTCCGACGCTGCTCCAGCCTGTCCAGCTGCCAGATTCCCAGACGGATGCAGACTGCGGCCGTAATCAGAGCCACAACGAGTACGGTTAGCGGGCGCACCACCTACGGCTGCCCGACGATGACCTCGGGCTCCATGCCTAGGAACAGGCCAGTCTCGACCACACCCGGACGTCTCGCCAAAGTCCGTTCGACCCTCGCCAGATCCTCAATCCCGTTCTCAAACTTGCAGTCGATGATGTAATGACCCTCATCAGTGCGGAAGGGAACACCAGTCGAGTCAGGTCGCAGCTGCGGATCCGCGCCGAGCTCGCGTAGCGCTGCTTCGTGGGTCTGCCATCCGAATCGGACTATCTCCACAGGTAGCGGAAATGTCTCTCCTAGCCGGCTTACCAACTTTGATTCATCAGCGACGATGAACAGCCGCTTGGACGCCGTCGCGACGATCTTCTCCCACAACAGCGCACCGCCTCCACCTTTGATCAAGTTGCCTTTCGGGTCGATCTCATCGGCTCCGTCAATGGTCATGTCCAGTAACGGGTGTTCGCCCAGCGTAACGAGTGGTATTCCAAGAGAGGCAGCCAGTTCGTGAGTCTCGGTCGACGTAGGCACACCGACGATATCCTGTAACTCACCGCACTTGAGTCTTCTGCCAATTTCTTCCACCGCAAACTTGGCCGTCGAACCACTGCCAAGTCCTATCGCCATTCCGGATCGAACGTGCTCAACAGCCTTTCGGGCTGCATCCAGTTTGACTCGAGATATATCCAAGTCGCCACTCATCTCTTCATCACCAGTCTTGCTCGTTCAACCACCGTCTCCGTGTTAATCCCAAACTCCTCATACAGGCGTTGGTAGGGAGCCGATGCTCCAAACCTGTCCAGGCCCACGATTGCCCCCTGACCTCCCACCCAGCGATACCAGGACATCGGGTGCGCAGCTTCAACAGCAACACGCGCCGTAACGTCGGGTGGAAGCACCGCATTTCGGTACTCTGACGTCTGTGCAGAAAATAGCTCCTGGCTTGGCATGCTGACCACTCGTGCCTCTGTCCCCTGCCCCCTCAACCTGTCCTGCGCCTCCAGGACCACACTCACTTCCGAGCCCGTTGCGATCAGAATGACATCCGGATTCCCCCCGCCCGCATCGGATAGCACATAAGCTCCACGAGCGAGTCCGTTCGCCGGAGCCATTCGGGTCCGGTCCAGCGTCGGTACACTCTGCCGGGTGAGTGAGAGGGCTATCGGCCCGCCACCGTATTCGATAGCAGTACGCCACGCCTCCACCGTCTCGGCTGCATCGGCCGGCCGGATCACCACTAGGTTCGGGATTGCACGGAGAGTAGTCAGCATCTCGACTGGTTGGTGTGTAGGTCCATCCTCGCCCAGCCCGATTGAATCGTGCGTGAAGACGTAGATAACCTTGAGCCCCATCATCGCCGCGAGGCGAATCGGTGGTCTCATGTAATCCGAGAACACCAGGAACGTGGCACCATAGGGAATGAAACCGCCGTGCAATGCCATCCCGTTGAGGATCGAACCCATCCCATGCTCGCGAATCCCGAAGTAGATGTTGCGGCCGCCCTGATTGACGCGGCTCATCGGCTCCGCTCCTTTGATGACAGTCTTGTTCGACTCACCCAGGTCGGCTGAACCTCCTACGAGTTCCGGTAGCACCGGCGCTATCAGGTTCAAGACTTTCCCTGAGACCGCCCGCGTGGCCATAGCGCCTGCGTCAGCCCCAAACTCCGGCAGCATGTCACTCCAACCCTCGGGCAGTCTTCTTCCCGTACGCCGCGTGAACTCACGTGCCTGCTCCGGGTGCTTATCAGAGTACGCCGCGAACCCACGCTCCCACTCTTCCTGCAATCGAGCTCCACGTTCGACACACACACGCCATTGGCTGAGAGCCTCATCGGGTACCATGAACGGCTCTGCGTAATCCCAGCCAAGGTTCTCCTTGGTCAGCGCTACCTCTTGCTCGCCCAATGGGGCACCGTGGGCAGCAGACGTGTCCTGCTTGTTGGGGCTGCCGTAGGCGATGTGGGTCCGGACGATGATGAGTGACGGAAGATCAGATGCTTTGGCTGCCTCGATTGCCTGCTCGATCGCCACAAGATCGTTGCCATCATTCACGCGCTGCACATGCCAGCCGTATGCCTGGAACCGTGCCGCGGTGTCATCGCTAAACGACAGCGAAGTCGTCCCGTCGATGGTGATCCCATTGTCGTCGTAGAATCCGATCAGTTGCCCAAGCCCGAGATGTCCCGCGAACGAGGCGGCTTCGTGTGAGACCCCTTCCATCAAGTCGCCATCACCGGCAATGAAGTAGGTCCGGTGGCGGAATAGGTCGAAGCCTGTGCGACCGAATTCGACGGCCAGGCGTGCCTCGGCCAGAGCCATCCCCACCGCGTTGCCCACCCCCTGCCCCAACGGCCCCGTGGTCGTTTCCACACCACGTGTTACATCATACTCCGGATGGCCGGGCGTAAGACTGCCCCATTGGCGGAAGTTCTTGATATCATCGAGCGAGATGTCATACCCGGTAAGATGAAGCAGGCTGTACATCAGCATCGAGGCATGCCCGGCCGACAACACGAAACGGTCTCGGCCTGGCCAATGCGGGTCAGCCGGATTGTGACGCAGGTGTCTGGTCCATAGCACATAACTGATCGGCGCCAAGGCCATAGGGGTGCCCGGATGACCCGAATTGGCCTGCTGGACCGCCTCCATCGCCAACACCCGGACCGTGTTTATGCAAAGCTCATCTAGGGCCTTGGAGCCCGTCACAACACCCTCCGCCATACTGAGATTCTCCCAAGAGATGGATGACCGGATGCGATAATCTAGACGGGTAGGTGGGTTAACGGGTAGGTGTAGGCGCAGAGACCTTGGCCCACCCAAGTGGCTGTCCGCGTATCCGTTCGTTCCACTAGATTACGTGCCGTGATCCTTCTTCTCAAACAGATAATTGCAGCCGATCCGTGATATGACAAACCCTTTCGATTCCCGCACAACCATGGACCTTCCCGAAGGGAAGACGACCATTTACAGGCTGAGCCCACTCGCCGAGCAGGGTATCGCCGACTTGGACAAACTTCCGTTCTCCATTCGAGTCCTGTTGGAGAACGTGCTGCGACATTTGGGCAACGGCGTGGTAACGGAGGATCACGTCGCCGCAGTCGCGGGCTGGAAACCTCAACCCGACCGCAGCAAAGAGGTCCCGTTCATGCCAGGCCGGGTCGTGCTACAGGACTTCACCGGGGTGCCGGCCGTTGTCGATCTCGCGGCTATGCGAGATGCAATCCTCGCCTTGGGTGGAGACTCCGCCCAGATAAATCCTCTGGTGCAGACAGACCTCGTGATCGACCACTCGGTGCAGGTGGACTTCTCTGGATCGCCCGAGGCGTTTCAGCTGAACGTCGCGAAGGAAATGGAACGAAACAGCGAGAGGTATGCTCTGTTGCGCTGGGCTCAGCAGGCGTTCGGGAACTTTCGCGTCGTGCCGCCGGGTACCGGCATCGTCCATCAGGTGAATCTCGAATATCTGGGCAGCGTGGTGCGCTCGATTGAAGTCGATGGAGACCGCGTGGCTTTTCCGGATACGTTGGTGGGCACTGACTCTCACACGACCATGATCAATGGACTGGGCATCGTGGGTTGGGGAGTAGGGGGTATCGAGGCGGAGGCGGTCATGCTGGGCCAGCCCTACTTCATGCAGCTACCGGAAGTCGTAGGCATGAAGTTCGAGGGGAAGCTAACCGAAGGGGCCACGGCCACGGATCTCGTTCTCGTGGTGACACAGATGCTGCGCGAACACGGAGTGGTAGGACGTTTCGTGGAGTACTTCGGACCGGGGCTCTCGAGCCTGAGCCTCGCAGACCGCGCTACGATCGCCAATATGTCGCCCGAATACGGGGCTACCATCGGCTTCTTCCCGGTTGACGAGGAGACGTTGGCTTTCTTAGGACGTACCGGGCGGCCGGCAGCGTTGATCGAGCGGGTCGAGAAAGTGTCGAAGGAACTCAGCCTGTTCCACACAGCGACGTCACCGGAGCCGGAGTATTCCAGTGTGCTCCAACTGGATCTCTCCACTGTGGAGCCGTCGATTTCCGGTCCACGACGGCCTCAGGATCGTATCCGCCTCGGCAATGCGAGCAAGGCATTCGCGGAGGCGATCCCCAACCTAGTGCCGGCCGGGGCGAATCGAAGTGGAGCCAGGGTTACCACGCCGGTGGACCTGAATGGCGAGAGGTTCGAGTTGGCCGATGGCTCGGTGGTGATAGCGGCAATCACCAGCTGCACCAACACTTCGAACCCGTCAGTGATGGTCGGTGCCGGATTGGTGGCAAGAAACGCAGTTGCCAAGGGGCTCACCAGAAAACCGTGGGTGAAAACAAGCATGGCTCCCGGATCCAAGGTAGTGACCGATTACCTGAAGGAAGCGGACCTGCTCGGCGACCTCGAAGCACTCGGCTTCCACGTGGTCGGATACGGCTGCACTACCTGCATCGGCAACAGTGGACCACTGGCCGAACCCATTGGCGCCGCGATCCAGGATCGAGAGCTCGTGGCCGCCTCCGTCCTTTCCGGGAACCGCAACTTCGAGGCGAGGGTCCACCCTTTGGTGCGGGCCAACTACCTGGCTTCACCGATGCTCGTGGTAGCGTACGCCATTGCAGGCTCCATGGATGTCGATATCACATCGGAACCACTAGGCTCTGACGACGCTGGTAACCCGGTCTATCTCAAGGACATCTGGCCGAGCTCGCGCGAAATCAGCGAGACGATGTCCAAAGCGCTCAAACCAGAGATGTTCCACAAAGAGTACGGGGCGGTCTTCGAAGGTGATGATACGTGGAAGGGACTACCGGTGTCGACTGGTGAGGGCGGCCGGTTCGGCTGGGACCCCGGTTCCACATACGTCGCCAATCCTCCGTTCTTCACTGGTATTAGCGACGAGCCGCCCCCAGTAAAGGAGATCGAGAATGCGCGAGTGTTGGTCTCCTTGGGAGACACTGTAACCACCGACCACATTTCCCCTGCCGGTGCCATTCCCAAAGACAGCCCTGCAGCTCGCTGGCTGACAGATCACGGAGTCAATCCTGTTGATTTCAACACCTTTGGTTCACGGCGGGGAAATCACGAAGTAATGATGCGCGGCACTTTCGGCAACATCCGCATACGCAACAAGCTCGTGCCCGGCAAGGAAGGCAACTGGACCGTGCATTTACCGACCGGCCGGGAGATGAGTATCTACGAAGCCGCCATGTGCTACCAGCAGGAGAAGACACCGCTGCTGGTCCTGGCCGGCAAGGAGTACGGCACCGGGAGTTCCCGAGACTGGGCTGCAAAAGGCACTGCTCTATTGGGAGTCCGAGCGGTCCTCGCGCAAAGCTACGAACGGATCCATCGGAGCAACCTGATCGGTATGGGAGTGCTCCCACTCCAGTTCCTCGACGGCGAAGGAGCAGACTCCCTGGAACTGGACGGCACCGAGACCTTCGACATTAGCGGCGTCGCCACCGGACTCATGCCTGAAAGCAAGCTCGTGGTATCGGCCAAACGCACAGACGGAGAGAATGTCGACTTCGAGGTAATCGTACGTCTGGATACCGCCGTCGAAGTCGAGTATCACAGACACGGTGGAATACTGCAATACGTTCTGAGACAGCTTTCCAGAGTATGAGGTGGGTGGGTGCGCAGCAACACGCCCACCTACTCACATCGGGCTACGAATTGCTCGATCTCAGGCCACTGTGACACAGCATCAGAGTACCCCAAATCCATCAAGGTCTCCGTGTAAGCGGGTTCGAACAGCAGATAGCTCACCAGATCAGAAGCTCGCGCTCTCTTCCCACCCAAG
Organism: Gemmatimonadota bacterium; assembly: GCA_039588335.1. Lineage (GTDB taxonomy): Bacteria > Gemmatimonadota > Gemmatimonadetes > Gemmatimonadales > GWC2-71-9. The sequence continues at coordinate 11,218 of JBDGZZ010000051.1, forward strand.
CCCTGCACAACGAAACGAATCATACGGGGTAGCTTCGCCTCGAACCCCCGGGCTAGCAGACCCAGATCGCGGGACGGACGCAACAGCAGCAGGTCGACCGCGCGCAACCCTCCGGGTGGTTCGTGGTCCTTCGGCAGCGCCGCCACCAAACGGTTGACGCGTCGGAGCCGTTCTGCATCAGCATCTAGTGAGTCGAGGAACACCGCATTGAATAGCAGCGAAACGACTTCGGCTGCGGCCGGGTAGTCACCTATGGGAACCGACGGCCCCACGATTCCCCGGGGCATGCGCATCGAGATCGCAATGATCCGGCGGGCCCCCAGATGTATGGCCGGTGCGAGGGGTGCAGTCTGACGAACGCTGCCATCTCCGTAGAAACCATCCTCCAACTTCACCGCCGGGAACACTATTGGGATTGCGGCGGACGCCATGATGTGGTCCAGCCCGAGTTCTGTTCTCGTGGACATCCTCACGGCCCGCTCCCACATCGGAACCGCTTCACCCCCCTGCACGAAAGTTACCGTCTTGCCTGTGGTGTAGGAGGTGGCACTCAGGGCTACGGCATCCAGCTTCTTCGACTCGATGTTGCGAGCAATTCCGTCGAGAGTTATCGAGGTAGTCAGGAAGCGACGCAAGGGATTCATGTCCATCAGTCCCCGCATGACTCCCGGTCCGGATCGGCGGCCAAAGACGAATCGCAGGAACCACTTGAGTGACGAACGGACGACCGAGGTAGGTCTGACACAGTACACCTGATCAGTGGTCAGCCGCTGCCACTCACTCCGCAACGTACCTACGGCGGAGCCGAGTGTTCCCGTATGGGAGGCGAGACTGGCCGCGTTGATGGCTCCCGCCGATACGCCGGTGAGAATCGGAACTTCCAACTCAGGTACACGCTCCGCGAGGGCCGCCAGGACTCCCACTTGATAGCAGGCCCGCGCCCCTCCTCCCGAGAGCACCAACGCCAGATCGGCAAAGCGCGACTCAGATCTGTTTTGCTTCATGGTCACCCTAAGGTCACAGCCATACCCACCGTTCGCCAGTGATGGGTTCCGGTTTCTTCCGCCCCGACTATCTTCCCTTGCCATGCCGTTCACCGTTCCCGAGCGCGAGTTGCACTTCCGGGCGGGGCCGGCGGGTGGCCCCGGGGGCCAGCACGTAAACAGGGCCTCGACGCGGGTGGAAGTCCGATGGGACGTCGCGTCCAGCCCCAGCCTCTCGGAATCCCAAAGGCAAACGCTGCTCGACAAACTGGATTCCCGGATCGACTCACGGGGCATTCTCAAGGTGGCTGCGGACGAGCGTCGCAGTCAGCTTCGCAACAAGGAAGCGGCCGTGGAGCGTCTCAACGCACTGGTGGGACAGGCTCTCCAGAAACCCCGGCCACGCAAGAAGACCAGGCCCTCTGCCGCAGTGCGGGAGAAGCGGCTGAAGGACAAACGCCGTCGCTCAGAACTCAAGCGGGAACGAGGTTCCGTAGATTCGGACGAGTGATCAGGGCGACCCCGGGGGTCGCCGCCAACAGTAGAAGGAGCAAGCATGCAGGCTGGGCACGTACCACTCGCACTATCCATAGCGACATACGACTGGAACCCCAAAACCATCGTCTTGTGTCTCGGCATGCACTTTCTTCCAAACGCAGACTCGCTGGTGGAGCGGTCCGGCTTGGCCGGTTCAGGATTTCACTGTACGGTCACTCACACCACGTGGTTTGCTGTAGTTATCAGCGCCCTGATTGCAATTTGGTCGCCCCATTACGCGATCTTCACATTCGTGGCGATCATGTCTCACTTCGCTGCCGACATCGGTAGCACCGTGGGGCTCCCGTTGTTGTGGCCCTTCTCGAAGAGGAGCTACACACTCGCGCTCTTCAAGGATACCGGCTATTGGGGCAAGGAGATGTACATCGGTTACTACAAACAACCCATGTCGTGGGTCCTCGAGGTAGCCGTAACCATCTTCTTTGTCTACCGGTTGTTCCAAATCGGCGTCCTCGGCTCCTGAGCCATTGCGGTCATGACACAGGAGCACTGGGATGCTGTCGTCATCGGCAGTGGTTTCGGGGGCAGTACTGTTGCTCTCAAGCTCGCCGCCGCCGGTGCCCAGGTCCTGGTACTCGAACGTGGTCGCTGGGCTGACAGGGACAAATCAGCGTGGGATTCACACGCGATCCAAATTGAGCGCAAGTACAAGAGCCGCACTCCCTACGAGGTGGACGAACGGTGGGGACGTGAGGTTACCTATCCTGATGATACGGTTGGTGGAAAATCCGTGTTCTACGGTGCCGCATCGTTTCGTCTGCGGGCTGAAGACTTCCACATACAGTCACGCTTCAACCCCGCAGATCTCGACTCGGTGCCCCCGATGGACTGGCCCATCGATTACGGTGACCTCGAGCCGTTCTACGGAGAGGCGGAACGCGAGATAGGAGTGGCTGGGTTGGCCGGAGCCGATCCCAACGAGCCCACACGATCTACTGATTACCCCGCAGTTCCTCCCAAGTATGGCTCGTCGGCACGGCGGATTGCGAACGCGGCAATCAAGCTGGGGCTCAAGCCCTTCCCAATGCCCCTGGCGATCAACTTCGAGGAAACACAAGATCGGCCGAAGTGCAAGATGTGCATGACTTGCGATCTGTTCCCATGCAAGGTGTGCGCAAAGAACGACCTGTCAGTGACGCTACTCCCCAAGGCACAACGAAGCGGCGCTGTGGTTCGTGACCAGACCGTGGTCAAGCGCCTGGTCACGTCCGGCGGACGCGTGCGAGAAGTGGAATGTCTCGACGTTCTGTCGGGCCGGGAGTTCTCAGTGACTTGCGAGCTGTGCGTGGTGAGCTGTGGGCCAATTGCCTCGGCGGCCCTTCTGTTGTCATCAGGATTGGATCGAGTCGAGCCGAACGGGCGACTGTTGGGCCGCTACCTCATGCGACACTGCAGCGGGATCGTGATCGGCATCTTCCCGTTCAAGACGAATCCGGAGCGTCAGTTCCACAAACAATTCGCCATCACCGATTTCTATTTCGGTCATCCGAAACGCGGCCCGGACGGGCCTTGGGGAATGATTCAGGCCCTCCAGACACCGCCACCCGAATTCGTGAGGGAGATGGCACCATACCCGCAGCCAATCGGCACAATAGGATCGAAGACTCTGCCCTACCACGCGTACTTGCTGTGTATCGCGGAGGATCTTCCCAACATCGAGAATCGTGTGGAGGTAGATCGCCAGCGTTTAGATCCTTATGGATCACCCATAGCGCAAGTCTATCACAAGTACTGCAGGCGGGATCTGCTAGCGCGCCGGGCTTTGTATCGAGAGGCCACCAGAATCCTGCGAAAAGCCAAGTCGATCGTCCGGGTGAGGCTGCCGATCCACACATACTCTCATGCTCTCGGAACCGCCCGGTTCGGAACCGATCCCGAGCAAGCAGTACTGGATCCGTGGTGCCAGTTCTTTGGCGTCCCAAACCTGTTCGTCGTTGATGGCAGCTTCATGCCGACATCTGCCGGAGTGAATCCCAGCTTGACTATCGCAGCAAACGGCCTCAGAGTTGGCCAGCACTTGGCAGACAACTGGGATGAGGCCGTCAGCAAGAGCACGTCATGAACAAAGTGAACCTGTGCATCATCGGATGCGGTTCAGTAGCCAAGCTCCACAGCCGATTTGCCCGCACGCTGCGCTCTCAGATCAACCTACTGTATGCCAGTAGAGACCGCGCCAAGGCTGAGGAATACAACAAGAAGTTCCATGGTATCGGAGCGTTCGGCAGCTATGAGGAGGCATGTGAAGATCCCCGCGTAGATGCGGTGTTCATTTGCACACCGCACGCACAGCATGTTGAGCACGTGAGATTGGCCGCTTCTGGCAAGAAAGCCGCATTGATCGAGAAGCCGGTCACGCGGAACCTGGATGAGCTGAGTCAGATCGAGACGGCCGTCACACAAGGCGGCATAACTGCCATGGTGGCGGAGAACTACTTCTTCAAGCCCTTAGTGAAGGTTCTGAGACATCATATCGAACGCGGCGACGTCGGGAAGCCGATGTTCATCGAGATCAACCACGCAAAACGAAGCAAGATCAGCGGTTGGCGCGCGGACGCAAAGATGATGGGAGGGGGAGCTCTCTTGGAAGGTGGCGTTCACTGGATCAACTTGATGCTGTGTGTCGGAGGCAACGTCCAGTCGGTGGTGGCCGCCAAGCCGACGGCGCAATACGAAGAGGTGGCACCGTTCGAAGACAGCCTGGCACTCCTGTTCAAGTTCTCCGATGGATCAGTCGGCAAGATGCTGCATTCATGGAACCTCGTGAACCGTATCGGCGGGCTGGGAATGTCAAAGGTTTACGGCAGCGACGGCAACATCTTCTTTGAAAGCAATGGCATCTTCGCCATCGTTCTGGGAAAGCGGAAGCGTATACGGTTGCCGGGATTTCTGGACATTATGGGTTACCGGGCAATGCTACGCCATTTCGCGGACTGTGTGCGCGAAAACAAGCCACCCGCAATGTCACTTCAGGTGGTCCGGCGCGACATGGAGGTCGTCGCGGCGGCATATCGGTCGTTGGAGACTGGAAGGTTTGAAACGACGGTAGAGAAGAGACGGTAAGGGGCGGTCAAGAAGAGACGGTAGGAGACGGACAGGGGCGGTAAGAGACGGGCAGGGTCCCCACCACCCTTACCGCCCCTTGAATTCTACTTCCGTCTCGATCTCCACACATCCCATCAGTGACCGGGCAACGGGACAGGCCTTAACGTGAGCTTGGTGCACGCGTGCCACGGTTTCACGAGCGGCCTCCGGCACGTTCAACCTATACCGGACATGGATGCGCCTGATTACCAGTACGCCGTCCTCAGTCTCGATGTCTCCCCTCACCTCACCGACGAGGTCCTCCTGCTCCAACGAAATCTCGCGCGCTGCCAGCGCGCCGGCAAAGGTGCCCGTTAGTCAGCCGCCTGTTGCGGCCACGACATAGTCTATCGTCGTCGCGTGTGGCTCGAATTCGGTGGGATCACGACCATAGTGCTTGGCAATAGCACCATGCACTCCGAACAACACCGCCTCGTCTTCAGCTGGCACTGTCGCGCTCCGGAGTGGCCCCCCGAGCCGACGGATCGTAACATTGGACGTATACACGACACCTGACATCACACTTCTCCCGGTTTCGAGTCTATGACTGGCCCAATCGTATCACTTTGCCTCGGTCTGATCCAGAGCGTGACCCTTCAGTGGAGCGCTGCGCCACAACTACCGATTCCGATCGCCAACAACGCCGTGGTAGGCGTACACACCTCGAGTGGTCCCGCCGTTTTCTCGTTCCTAGGACTCGATTCCACAAAGCGGTGGGATGGCATTCACTCTCGATCGTTCCGCTGGAACGTTGGCGACTCACAATGGAATGAAATACCGCCTGTTCCTGGACCCGGGAGGCTCGCCTCCACAGCGCAGGCGGTCCATGGCAAAATCTACCTATTCGGCGGCTATACGGTCGCCGCGGATGGGGCTGAAAAATCCCTGCCGGATGTGGACATATATGATCCCGAAACGGACACCTGGAGTGCAGGAGCCCCCATGCCGTTGCCGGTTGACGACGCGGTCTCCGGTGTGTGGAGGGACTCACTCGTATACCTCGTCTCCGGTTGGCACGACACGGGCAACGTGACCGAAGTACAGTTCTACAACCCAGCCACAGACAAATGGAAGGGCGCAACCCCGATCCCAGGCACGCCCGTGTTCGGTCACACCGGGTCCATAGTCGGCAATACAATTGTCTACATCGACGGCGCTCGGGCCAATTCTGCGGGGCCGCGCTTCACCATCGAGCAATCGTCCTGGCTGGGACAGATCGACCCGCTCGATCCGACGAGTGTCAGCTGGACCAGGATTGAAGCCCACCCGGGTCCACCTCTCTACCGCGCAGCAGCCGGAGTAACGGGTGACCTAGTCATCTTCGCCGGTGGCACTGACAACCCTTACAATTACAATGGGATCGGATACGATGGTATGCCGTCGCAGCCGTCACAGCTAGTGTTCGCATATAATCCGACGTCAGATACGTGGGAGCAGCTCGACCCGCTTCCTCTAGCTTCGATGGATCACAGAGGGATTGCAGTGATCGACGGGATGCTGGTAATAGCGGGAGGTATGGGAGGACAACAGGAGGTATTGAGCCGAACCGTCAGAGGCGGAAAGGACGGACGGTAAGAGACGGGCGAGAGAAGAGACGGTAAGAGACGGGCAAAAAGAGACGGCAAGAGACGGAAAGGGTGCGGTGTTGGTTTTCCGTCCCTTACCGGCCCTTACCGTCTCTTCCCGTCTTTTAGAGTTCCTTCACTTCAGCGATCAACTTCTTTATCGAATCCTTCGCGTCACCGAACAACATCGACGTGACCGTAGCATAGAACAGCTCGTTGTCTACACCGGCGAATCCGGGTCGCATCGAGCGCTTGAGCACGATGACTGTACGCGACTTGTCGACGTCCAGAATCGGCATTCCATATAGCGGACTCGACTCGTTGCTGCGAGCAGCCGGGTTGACCACGTCGTTGGCTCCAATCACCAACGACACGTCGGTCTGCTCGAACTCCGGATTGATGGCGTCCATATCGTACAGCTCGTCGTATGGCACATTGGCCTCGGCGAGCAGCACGTTCATATGACCCGGCATGCGACCTGCCACCGGGTGGATGGCGTACTTGACTGACACACCTCTCTTCTCGAGTAATTCGGCCAGCTCACGTACTTCGTGCTGAGCCTGCGCAACGGCGAGACCGTACCCGGGTACTACGACTACCTGCTTGCCGTAGGCCATGAGCATGGCAGCATCGTCAGGCGTGATCTGCTTGATCGGTTGGTCGATCGCCTGACCTGCAACGATCACTGACGATCCAGTCTCCGCTCCTGCACCGAAAGCACCGAACAGCACGTTCCCGAGGGAGCGGTTCATCGCCTTACACATGATTGCCGTCAGGATGACCCCCGACGCACCGACCAGGGCGCCACTGATGATCAGACCGTGGTTGCTGATCACAAATCCGGTCATGGCTGCTGCCAATCCCGAATACGAGTTCAACAGCGCGATCACGACCGGCATGTCCGCACCGCCGATGGGGATGACCGACAACACTCCAAGCAGCAACGCCACGCCCGCCAGCACAAGCAACGCGTAGGGGTTGGGGAACTCCACTGCCAGCCAGACGATCAACCCCGCTGTGCCCAGGAAGAGGATCGCGTTGAGGGTCTTCTGCAATGGATACGTCACTGCTGTTCCTGTGACAATCTCCTGCAACTTACCGAAAGCTATGAGACTTCCAGAGAACGTCACGCTACCGATTAGGACGCTTAGTTGAATGGTGACGGCCACATCGGCCGGTGGCGTCTGCCCCAACGTCATGTAGCGCAGGTACTCTGCTCCTGCGACGAGTGCTGATGCCGCTCCACCGAATCCGTTCAATAGCGCAACCATCTGCGGCATGGCGGTCATCTTGACCGTGCGGGCGAAGATGGCGCCGATAGCCGAGCCTACGACTATGCCTATGATTATGAACTCAAAGCTCAGGATTTCCCGATTGAACAACGTCACAATTATTGCGACCAGCATGCCGGCCGCGCCGATACGATTGCCCGACCGCGCAGTCGCGGGATGGCTCAACCGCTTGAGCGCGATAATGAAGCCGACAGCCGCTGCCAGGTATATCAGTTTGGTAAGGGCTTCCATTATTTCTGCTCCTCGGGCTTGCGCTTGAACATCTCCAACATGCGATCCGTAACCATGAAGCCACCCACCACGTTGATCATCGCGAAAATGACGGCGACTACCCCCAAAATGGTGGCGACTCGCGTATCCCCGCGCCCGGCAACGACCACGGCGCCGAGGATGGTAATGCCCGAGATGGCATTGGACCCAGACATGAGCGGCGTGTGCAACGTCGGCGGCACCTTGGTGATGACTTCGAACCCGACAAACGACGCGAGTACGAAGACCACCAGCAGCTCAACGAGGCCCTCAATCATGATCCACTCCCTTCATTTAGTGCCTTCCTCACGGCCTCGTGCACGACCTTCCCATCATGCGTGATGCACGTGCCACCGATGACTTCATCTTCGAAATCGAGGTTCAGTTCCCCATCCTTGATGATCTGCGCCAGGAAAGTCTGCATGTTCCGTGCATACATCCGGCTTGCGTCCTGCGGCATCGACGCCGGCAGATTGAGCACGCCCAAGATCTTCACCCCGTGTACCATTACCTCCTCACCTGCCTTTGTCCCGGCGCAGTTCCCACCGGTCTCAGCCGCAAGGTCAACGACTACCGCACCCGGCTTCATATCCTTCACCATTTGCTCCGTTATCAGTTCAGGAGCAGGCTTGCCAGGAATCAGCGCTGTCGTTATCACGATGTCGATATCGCGCAGGTTCTTTGCAATCAACTCGAGTTCCTTCTTGTGATGCTCTTCCGAAAGCTCTTGGGCGTACCCACCCTCCCCTGAGCCTCCCAGATCTTCTTCGACCGCAATGAAGTCGGCCCCAAGACTCTCGACTTGCTCCTTGACTTCAGGACGCACGTCAAACGCCTTTACCACCGCTCCCAAGCGTCGTGCAGTTGCGATTGCCTGCAGGCCTGCAACACCGGCGCCCAGTATCAATACTCTCGCCGGGATTATGGTGCCTGCCGCAGTCGTGAGCATCGGGAACAGCTTTCCTGTTGCCACGGCGGCCAGCAGGACGGCCTTGTACCCCGCAACAGTACTCATCGAGGAAAGCACGTCCATTGACTGAGCACGCGTGATACGCGGCAACACCTCGAGGCCGAAACTAGTGACCGCGGCGCTAGCCAACGTTGAAACCAGTTCTTTGTTGGTGAAGGGCTGCAGCAACCCGATCACCACTGCGCCCTTCTTCAGCAGCCCGACTTCTTCCTTCGTGGGTGGCTGTACCTTGACGACAATATCCGCATCCTTCCACGCGGCCTCTGCGCTCGAAACGATTTCGGCTCCCACCTTTGTGTAGTGGTCGTCGGGAAACGCCGCTGTCTCGCCCGCCCCCTGCTGGACGCGGACAGTGGTTTCGGCGCCTACCAAACGCTTCACAACGTCAGGTGTGAGGGCTACGCGCGTTTCGCCGCCAGCTATCTCCTTCGGTACTGAGACGATCACGAGCTATACTCCTCGATATCAGAAAGTGACAAGAATCAAATGAAGCAACCTACCGACCGGTCATGTCAGCGCGACCGGTTGTAATCCACCAACGGCCGCAGCCGCGGATCATTGAAAAGCTCTGCCGCCGGAACCGTCATGACCTGTGCTCGCGGTCCACCGCTTCCTTCCGGACCGGGAGCACCGGCCGCTCCGTCCTCACCGGCGGGCCCTGCCGCACCATTCTGGCACCTGCGGGTACCTGCATTACCCCGCCCACCTTCTCCACCGGGACCACCAGGGCCCGGCCGACCACCCTTTCCTCCCACACCACCACTGCTCTGGGAGTCCACCATCCCCGCCAGCAACGGTCTCTCTGAGGGCACCACCACCAACGTACGGCCCCCGGGGCCACCTGGGCCTCCCGGTCCTCCGTTGCCACCTCGCCCACCAGCTCCTCCCACACCAGCCGGACATCCGTCTGTCCCCTTCGCTCCCGTCGCCCCTTCCGCCCCATCGATGCCCCGACCGCCAGCTC
>JBDGZZ010000052.1:0-29585 GCA_039588335.1 Gemmatimonadota bacterium
CTTCGTGGGTGGAGCCACGCTCTCGGATGCCGGTCAGGTATCGGAGACAAATCCATTCCAGGGCGATTACGCTTGGGGTCGGTCGGAGCTGATTGAATACGAGAACTCCTGGGGCAAGAATCTGCAGGGCGCACTGTTCTATCCTGCGGACTACGAACCCGGGCGGCAATATCCGATGGTCGTCTACATCTACGAGATCAGGTCGCCGTCCGTGCACAGGTACTATGCTCCGTCCGAAAGGAGCGCCTACAACACGTCGGTCTTCACCTCCGAAGGCTACTTCGTGCTGCAACCCGACATTGTGTATCGTGATCGTAATCCGGGTCTGTCGGCGGTGGCTGCAATCGAGCCCGCAGTACAGAAGGTGCTCGACACGGGTATGGTCGATCCGGATCGTGTGGGGCTCACGGGGCACTCTTGGGGTGGGTACCAAACGGCCTTCACTGTTACTCAGACAGACATATTCTCGGCAGCGGTAGCTGGTGCACCGCTGACAAACCTGGTCAGCATGTACCTCTCCGTGTACTGGAACAGTGGCGGAACCGACGCCCGGATATTCGAAATCAGCCAAGGGCGCATGGAAGTGCCGTTCTGGGAAGACGTGGACTCATACGTGGCCAACTCACCTGTGTTCCATGTAGAAAATCTGAACACTCCACTTCTACTAGCACATGGCACAGAGGACGGCGCGGTCGATTTCAATCAGGGTGTTGAGTACTACAACGCCGCGCGGCGGGCCGGCAAGGACTTTGTGTTGCTCGTGTATGAAGGAGAGAACCACGGCAACCGGAAGAAGGCGAATCAAATAGACTACCACAGGCGGATCGTGGAGTGGTTTGGTTACTATCTGAAGGGCGACCCGGCGCCGGACTGGATCAGCAAGGGTGTGTCTTTCCTCAATCAAGAGAAGGCAAAGAAGGGAAAGAAGTCTGAAGCGAAACCCAACTTGATTCCATAGTGGACTGAATAACCGCCAGATTTGAGCGGAGAGAACTAGGATCTGGCGGTACGGTGGGATTCTACTTCAGAGATGTGAACCGAAAGTCGGTCTAGTAGGCCGTTGAGAACCCGTTGCCTCTTCCTGATCAGGCGGCCGAAGACGGTACGGCTGGTGAAATAGGACACCCCGGCGCAAACGGCGACGGCGGGGGCAACGAGGATACCACCGATCCCTACTGCTCCGGCCAATGTGGTGCCGAGTATGCCACCGATCACTGTGGTCCCGGCGAACACGGCGGTGTGAGCTCCGCCAGCCTCGGTGATCCTGACCTTGGTCTTGCCGCCTCTCGGACTGACCATGACGTGGGTGAGACGTCCCGATCCCTCGAGCGTATTCTGAAAGCTGAGGGAGTTCCAAGAGAGAGACTTGCCGAGAGTGGGGTTGATGCGGCCTACCTCTCCCATCACTGAGCGGATCTCCTCCAGGACCGACTCATACTCTTCTTCATGAATCTCCCACTGTATGACGCGCTCGAGATCTATCTTGGTTGAAACGCCGAAGATCCCACCACGCAGTTCGTCAACTCGTGGCTTGTCGAGTGCGCCGGCTGCCTCTCTCACTCGCTCCGGTGCGATGTCGACCTGCGCGGCGATTTGCTGAACCGCTCCCAGTGACAGGGCTCCGTCTTCGGTAGGACGTTCGGCTTGCATGTCGGCTGCACGCTGCAGTATTTCTTTCACCTCGCGATCCTCGTACTTGCGCTGTCCCGCACTCTGTGCGCCCAATGCCCTCACTAGTTCGGCGGGGCTTCCGAAACGTTTGGCTGGACTCATTGCCATCGCCTCGGTCAGTGCCTGCTCCACAGATCCGGGTAGCCGGTCCAACCTCTCACGATGCTCCTGTGGGGCATCGATGAAACGTCCTAGCTTCACGGCCTCATCTGTAGGCCAGAGACCCGGAGTTTCGCCCACCATCATTTCGTAAAACACACATGCGAGGCTGAAGACGTCCGTTCGCTCATCAAGCCTGGTGTTTCCCGCCGCCTGCTCCGGACTCATGTAGCCAGGTGTCCCCAGTGGGAATCCGGTGCGAGTGAGTTCATCGCCACCTGCAGTGCTGATAGCCTTGGCGATCCCGAAGTCGGCCACCACGGCGTGACCTTCCGACAACAGGATGTTCTCCGGCTTGATGTCGCGGTGCAGAACGCCCTGGCGATGGGCGTAGTTCAGAGCATCCGCAACCTCTTCGGTCACCTCGAGAGCCATGGCCGACTCGAGCAGACCTTCGCGATTCAGCAAACCTCGGAGTGATTCGCCGTTCACAAACGGCATCGTGTAGTAGAGGACCTCGTTCGAAGTACCTGAGTCGAGCAGAGGCAGGACGTGCGGGTGATTGAGGCGGGCTGCAATCTCAATCTCCTTGAGGAAGCGATCCACACCTAGTGAGGCTGCGAGGTCGGGCCGCAGCACCTTGACCGCGACTTGGCGATTGTGTTTGATGTCGCGGGCGAGATACACGGTAGCCATGCCGCCTCGTCCCACTACGCGCTCGAGCGTATACAGTTCGGCCAGCGCCGCAGCCAGTGTGTCGGGTATAGTCATGCTACGGTCGCCACTCTTCTCCATGCCAGCACATTTCCCAGAACTGCCATTCGTAACGGCTCGAGAGAACGAAGATGTCGTTCAGCCGTCTCTTCTTCTCAGCGGTCGCACCCTGAGTTGTTTTGTTGAGTTCCGCCTTCAGCCACTCGGCAGCTTCGGCAAACTCGTCTGAAGCGTACTGCTCGATCCATTCAGCGTAACGCTGGTCGTCGGGCGCCTTGCCTCGAGCAAGCGCGCGGGCCACGTATACGTACCCCCAAGCACAGGGCAACAGGGCAGCGAGCAAATCGGCCACGTCCCCATCGGCGGATACCCGGACCAAGAAGTCAGTATATGCCCGGGTGGTGGGCCACATTTCCTGTGTCTCCAGCTCGTCCGCGGAAATGCCAAACCTCTCAGCGTATTTCCGATGCAGTGACATCTCGGTATTCAACGTCAGGTCCAGGACTTTGGCATACCACCCCATCGTTTCGAGCCGCTCGGTCTTGGTGACCGCCCAGGCGAATATGCGGGCAAACTCCTTCAAGTACAGATAGTCCTGCAGCACCCATCTCTTGAATCGATCCACCTCGAGGGATCCGTCACCTAGTCCCTTCACAAATGGGTGCTCTAGTTGAGCATCCCAGATGGGTTTGACCGATTCGAAGAGTTCGTCGGTTAGCGTCAAGTGTGCGTTCCTCCGAGCGTGTCTCTCCTGGTGCACCGTGAGCAGGTGCACAGTGCAAGCAGGAAATCATACGAGTAGATCCCGGTATTGTGGCCGTCGCTCCAGTTGATCTGTATGGCGTAGCTGCCGACCAACGAGATCGATAGCGGCCGAATGTCGTTCGGGATCGTGTCCGGATCCAAAAGCGGCGCGCCGGTCATCTCATCTCGACACGTAGCACACCGGCACTGGAGGCGCAGCTCGCGCGTTGGGTAGCTCCCTTCGTGGGTCTCGTCCCACGTGATAACGATCTCGCGATCCTCGCGATGTATCCTCCTTGGTACGGGGATGTTGGTCATGACCGCTCTAGCTTGGCTAGTTGGTCCAACCCGACGTTCCCGCCGCTGACCACGATCGCCACGTTTCCGGTTATATGGACTCTATTGCCCAATACAGCGGCAATGCCAACCGCGCCGCCTCCTTCCACCACCAGTCTATGTTCCTGTGCCGCGAAGAGCATTGCCTTGCGGATCTCTTCCTCTGAGATGAGCACGTGTGTGTCCACGTAGTCACGCACCAACGGAAATGTGTGTGTATTGCTGATCCCAATGCCCCCAGACAGTGCATTGGCAATCGTGACGTCCTCTGAGCAAGTGATTGGATTCCCGGCCCTGATGCTCTGAAACATCACCGATGCATTTTGGGCCGACACCCCAATAACCTCGATTGTCGGATGGTGCGACTTCAAGGCAACTGCGATTCCGGCTATGAGTCCGCCTCCCGACAAGGGTACCACGACCGCATCGAGCGGCCGGATTTGACTAAGTAGTTCCAGCCCAATAGTTCCCTGACCAGCTATTACGAACGGATCGTCGAACGGATGCACATAGGTGAGTCCACGTTCTTTCTCTATCTCGAACGACTTTTCCTCCGCGGCGTCATAGGTTGCGCCATGAAGCACCGCGTCCGCGCCGTGGTGTCTTATCGCAGCCAGTTTGACAGGATCTACCCACTCAGGCACACACACAGTGGCCGGGATCTCGAGACGTTGTGCCACATATGCAACGGCTCTCCCGTGATTGCCGCTCGAACAGGTCACCACCCCGCGTCTTCTCTCCTCTTCCGTCAGCGCCAGCATCCGATTCGCCGCACCGCGCACCTTGAAGGAGCCTGTTACTTGTAGGTTCTCGAGCTTGAGGAATACCGCCGCTCCTTCCCGTGTTGTGAGCTTGGGAGCCTTTATGGCAGGCGTCTCAATGGCGATATCGGCAACGGAGTTCCTTGCGGACTCCATGTCGTAAGCGTTCAGGGATGGCGGGGGATAGCCGGTCATCTCAGGAATGTGCCAGGACCGCGGCACCGGCCGCGGCCTTGGACGAACGTCTCAGTGCTCGGGTTCCTTGAGTGGGACCTCGAACGAGCCTTTGGATAAAAGTCTCTCGGCGAAGTCCACGCGCTCATGTAATTCTGCTATCTCACCGCCCAGCTGGTCGCGTAGGGCGTCCTGCTCGGCTCGTATTGCATCGATCGTCTCCATGATCTTTGGGACGTCACCTTCGGCCGAGAGTTCTTTCCGTTTGACCCACGCACTCACCAGAATCTTGAGCCCGACTAGCCCCATTCCGCTGAACGCCAACGTGCCGATGACCATGATCAGCGTCTCTACGTTCCCGGGAGTCATGACGTGTCTTGCCGTCCTGCTAGTTGCCGGATGAGAGGTTGCTCATGCGATGCGTCCACCCAATACAGTGTACACGACCTGCGTACCAAGGATCTCCTCTTCCGCTCAAGCGGGGTTCAACCAAGTACGTAATCGAGTGGCCAGCATGATAGTCGCGAGGATTCGACTTTGTGGCAAGCCCAGACATCCGCCGGACGTGAGACTCGGCGGTCGAGCTGGTTGTGACCTAGGGTTTTTCGGGTGGCCGGCGTATGTTCCAAAGCTCATCGGCGGACCCGTTGACCAGTGACACCTGGCAGGAGGAATCATGGTACGGAGGCAGGTCCTATTGGCATTTGGAATCCTGATGTTCAGCGCAACGGTTATTGAACCTCTCGCGGCTCAGGAACTGCGCGTCCTGGACCCGCAGCACACGCAACTCATCATGCAGGAAATATCCGGAGACGCAGCGTACGAGCACATCAGGTTTTCGACACAGTTCCACCGACCGCGCGGCGGCTCGGACGGACTTTGGAGGGTAGCGGAGTATTTCGAACAGAAGGCCCGCGAGTATGGGCTCACAGATGTGAAGCTCATCAAACAGGCGTCCACGACACAGCCGTGGAATGCAAAGTTCGCGGATCTCTGGATTGTAGAGCCGGAGGCTGAGCGGATTGCAAGCACGCTGCAATCGCCGCTTCACCTTGCAGACTATAGCCGGAGTGCCGATGTGACGGGTGCTATCGTCGACATCGGCGCCGGCCGTGCCAACGACTACGAGGGTAAGGACGTGGCGGGTAAGCTAGTGCTTACTTATGGCTCGATAACTGGAGCCATGCGGGAGGCGGTGTGGCACCGTGGGGCTCTGGGTGTCGTTTGGTATCCCGATCCGTTGGGAACCATGAGTGTTGCCAGCGCTGCGGGCTTCTCTGAGCCGGATCAGTTGCGGTGGGGCAACGTACCACGGCAAGGCTCCGACGGTAACGATCCCACCTTCGCCTTTGTGCTTTCAGTGCGCCAGGGAGTTCGCCTCAGTAACCGCCTTGCTCAGTCCGATTCGCCGATCGTAGCCCGGGCAGTCGTTGATGCGGAAATGGGATCGGCCCAAGGCTCTGAACCGTGGCAGGTGATGGTCGAGGGTTTCATCCGTGGTACCGATCCCGAAGCTGGTCAGGATATCATGGTCACGGGCCACATGCAAGAAGAGGGAACGTCGGCCAACGACGATGCCAGTGGTACAGCCAGTGTACTCGAAATCGCGCGGGCGCTGAGTAGGCTCGTCGACGAAGGAAGTCTTCCACGCCCGCGTCGTAACATCAGGTTCTGGTGGGTGACCGAGATTTCGAGCCAGCGTCAGTACTTTGCCGACAATCCCGACGCACACCGGCAAATGTGGGTCAACGTCAACCAAGACATGGTTGGGGCAAATCAGGCGCAAGGGGTCATGCGAAAGCAGAACGTCACCCGCTTGCCGGCGACACGATTCCACTTCTTCAACGACGTTGTAGAATCGGTGGTCGAGTTCATGGTTGCGGGTAACACTAGCGAACTCGCTGTTGCACAGAACGGTATTCCTTTCTATCCCAAACCCCATGTGGCGCACCTGGGAACGATGCACCGCTATAATGCAGAGGTGATCTTCTTCCACAACAACACAGACCACATGCCGTTCAATGAAGCGCCCATAGGAATTCCGGCTACGACCTTCACCAACATGCCCGACCATTACATCCATTCGAGCGATGACGATCTGTGGAACGTAGACCGCACGCAACTGGGACGTAACGCGGCGAGTGTGGCATTGATTGCCTACACGATGGCGAGCGTCGACGCTGGAACCGCTCCAGCGATGGGAGCTATGACGTTTGGCCGCGGTATGGAGCGGCTGGGACTGAACCTGCGAGTGGGGTTGACAGGCATGTCGGTGGCCTCGGACCTGACCGGGGCATACCACGAGGCAGTAGATCAAGTTTGGTATGCCGTCGAGCGGGAGCGCCTGGCCCTCAACTCCTTGAGAGAAATAGATCCCGTTACAGAGGGCGCGGTAAACGAGCTGCTCGGTGAGCTGGATCGCAGAGAAGCACAGGCAAGGAGAGAACTGGAAATGGCGTATCGGCACGCTTCCGGTGAGAGCCAGGCTCCCACACGTGCACAATCAAATCCGGAGAACGAACTTTCTGCTCTGAAGCCGACATTGATAGCTGGTCCGACCGAGTTCCTGAGCGGCCGCGGACGGGTTCAGTCTGTACCGGGACTTCACTCGCTCATGTCCTTCGAAGTCTTGAACGCCGTGAACGGCGAGTGGTCGGGATTCGACATCTACCGCTACGTCGCTGCTGAAGCTAGAGAGGCGGGAGACTACTACTTCGGGACCGTGGTGCCGGAAGCAGTACTCCAGTACCTGCGAAACGCCGCCGCTGCGGGTTTGATACAACTCAACTAGACAGTGTGATCGGCAGGGCGACAGGACAGCAAGCCTGTTGCCCTGCCGGGTTTCCGCATCAACCGGTTGCCGGGAGCCCTGCCTTCACGTACCGGTCCAGCCATTCAATAATCCGATGCATGAAGTCGAGCTGGTGCGCCCTCTCTAGCAGGCCGTGGGGTTCTCTCGGGTAGACGACCAGGCCCGTGGGGACCTCATTGATTTTGAGAGCCTGGTAGAGTTCGAGCGACTGCGCAGGGTGCACTCGTTGGTCAACAGCCCCGTGCATCACCAGCGTCGGAGAACTGGAGTCGTTCGCATGTGCGACGGGTGAACGGTCCCACGCCAACCCGGGATTGTCGAACCACCAGAGATCCCAGTGCACGATGGACATTTCGTATGGAATGTCCGTCGTACCCGTGAATGACGCCCAGTTTGTGATACCCGCGAACGTGATCGCCGCAGCAAACCTGTCGGCGTGCCGTGTTCCGGCCCACGCTGAGAAGTATCCACCGTATGATGTCCCGCTGCTGCCGACTCGCTTGGGATCGACCAGGCCCTGTTCGGAGAGAAAGTCGATTCCGGCGATCACATCCTCGAATTCCTTCCCACCCAGGTCGCGGTGGTCTGCCTTTGAGAACGCCACACCGCGACCGCCGCTTCCACGGTAGTTAGGCATGAGCACCGCGTATCCGCTGGCGGCCAGAACTTGAGCGGGGTAGAGTGCTCTCGTGGTCCAACCGTCCAGGCTCACGCCTTCGGGTCCTCCGTGCGGGAGCATTGCGAGTGGATAACGGGTCCCAGGTTGCTCACCCAACGGTCGTACCAGCACGCCCTCGACGCGCGTTCCGTCGGGGTGCATCCATTCGATCGTCTCCTGACGGGCGAGTTCTGCGTCTTCGAGCCATTCATTATGCCTGCTTATCCGCTCGAGGGCCCCGCGTCGCACGTTCCCGGCGTACACCTCGTTGGGGTGCGTTGCCGTGTTTACCACCGCAGCAAACACCTCTTTCCCGCCGTCGAAACTCACGTTCCCGATGATTTGCTGCCCGCCACCTGCAATGCGCTCGATGTCACCACCTCGAGCTTCGACTCGGTTGAGAGTGGTTCTAGTGCCTTCGTTGGCGAGGAATGTTACGGTCTCGTTGTCGAGCCAGTCGACCGACGTGACGCTGCCATGGTAGTCCGGCGTCCGGTTCACCGCGGCGCCGCCCGCGGCCGGTACCACAAAGACGCTCTGTGCCAGGGGGTCGTTCTGAGAAACGGCGCCAACGAACGCAAGCCACGCCCCGTTTGGTGACCAAGTCATTCCTCCCAGCTTCCCGGGCGTCTCGGTCAAGAGTGTCAGATCCCCGCCCGCGGTTGACACAGTCCCGAGTTCGCGAAACATGTAGCTGTGATCGATCTCGGGATTCGTGGTGGTTTGCACGGCCAGAGTCAGGCCATCCGATGCCCATGCGAAAGACCACACGGTCCGGCCTGCGGGTGTCAGTGCTCGCCGGTCTCCGCTATCGAGGTCTTCCAACCAGAGTCTGACGTGCCGCTGATCTTCGCCGGTGGCCCACTCGTCATCACCCCGAGCATGACGGGCCCTCACCTCGGCCGGTATTGACTCACGCGACGTGTATGCTATGGCACCACCGCCGGGTGCCCACGTGTAAGCCATCACCCCATTCGGCGCATTGGTGAGCATGTTTGGCTCACTCCCGTCCGCCGAAACGCCGAATACCTGTGTCTGCTCGTGGTGTTCCCTGATGCGGGCCGTGAAGCTCAGCGTTTGCCCGTCGGGAGACCACTGCGGCCGCGACGCGCGCGATGGAGCTACCAGGACCGGTCGTTGCTCCCCTCCGGTTGTCGAGACGACCCAAAGTTCGCTGTGAGCAGATCCGTATTGCTCCGTTTCTGATCGCGGCCTCTGCAGCGTGAATGCTACCTGCCTTCCATCGGGACTCATCGCAACGCTCGTTACGGCTTCGATGCTCACGACCTGTTCGGGGGTTAACCCTTGTGCCCCCAGTCCAGTTGGGAACGCCACCAACACGCTCGTGAGCAAGCAGGCCAATTGAGTTGCGCGGTTCTTTTGCCGGGCTGCTGGAGTCCTCATCGTCGCTCCGTCATCTACGGGTTGGTTGCAACGGTTGGAAAGATATCCTCAATAATGGTGTGAAAATGCGCGCTTCACCAGAACAATGCCGACCCCATGTCTCGCTGCGGTGTTATACAGCGTGAGCTGACGGTCTCGGCGAGTGAATTCGCCTGCTGAGGAATGCAGCTGTTAGGTACCCGAATGTTCCTGCGAGGAAGAGCCTCGGCGAGCCCAACTCAAGGGCAAGCAAGGCTGCCAGTGGTGCCGCTACTACCGAGGCGAATCCGTTGGCAGCCCACGCCCAGGCCATACGGCCAGGTTGTGTACCTCCAGTGGAGCGGAGTCCGAGTGGGAAGGGTGTGCCCATCAGAAAGGCGGCCGGAGCGAGCAGGAGGGTGGCGACCCCAGCGCGTACGGGCAAACCTGCGGGTTGCAGCCAGTGAACCAAGTGGAGCAGGAATAGGCAAAGGAGCAAGAGAAGGACGGCCAGGCATGAACAGATTGTGAAGGTGTATGAGACCGGAAGTCGATCCGACCACAGGCTCCCAACGCCCGAACAAATCAGAAACGCAGTGAGTACAGCGGCAACTGCGTATATCGGGTGGCCGAGTAGGAGGGCAAGCTGTTGGATCGCCGCAATCTCGACCGCCAGATACGCGAGCCCAATTGCGGTGAAGTACCCCATCCACGGGAGCCATTGGTGGCCACGACGTTGTCGCCCCACCCAGACTGCGGGTGCCAGAATGAAGAGCCCGCCTAGGAGCGTGCTCTGAAGTAGGGTGGCGAGCAGCGCTATCTGGCCCCATTCGGCGAATGGGAGCCAACTGCCCCGCCCGGCGTCAAGGAAATCGCGAAGCGACGCAACTCGCAGGAAGTGGTGCGGATATGGCCGTGCGTCGCCAACCGGAGCGACGTTGAACGGGTACGCCTCAGTGAAGCTGGCCAATCTGTCGCCACCGGAGATGGCTGCAGTGACTGCCGCCACCAGTGTGGGTTCTTCCAGGTAGTTGAACGTAGGTTCCGGAGCCTCGATGCCCGGGTACCAGTCCAGATCGAACAGCCGGCTTTCCGCCCATTCGCCCACGGCTCGTATCTCGGAGGTCGTGAACCCAGCCGGTTTGACCATCACCGTTACTGTACCCCAGCTGCGCGCCACTACGATGCAGTCTTCGATCTCGTTGAGTGTTACCGAACCAAGTGCCTCGACAGCGGTGAGGATTACGCGCACACTCTCGCGCAGGGGCAGGTCGAGCCAACGGGTCACGGCCAGTACTCCGTTGTTACTCAGCCGCTTCAGGTAGGCAACGTACGCCTCCTCAGTGTGCAAGAAATCTTCGGCCAACGCGTGCACTCCAGCCACGGAGGTCCCGAAGCCACCTGCCGGTGCCAACGTGATGACGTCGAACCGTTCGTCCGTTTGTGCTACGTAACTTCGGGCGTCCCCCACGGCCCAACTGACCCGTCCCTCGTTCTCCGCGCTGATTAGCTGTGAAGATCTCGATGCATCCACCAGGTAGGGGTTCAATTCCACTGCAGTGGCAGCGGAAGCCCCGTGCGCCAAAGCGTTCCATATCTCGACATCACCGCCCGATGCAACGATGAGCACGTTTCCGGGCACACCCATTGTGTAAGGCAAAGCGGTGGGTAGCCAGTCGAGAATGTCGCGATCGGATTCCTCTGGCCATGCGGTTGTTGCGCCGGTTATCGCCCCGTCTACAAACAGGGCCTCTTGTGGGGGGATTTGACCCTCGAATGCGAGAGACAATCCCGGGACGAAACGGAACGCGGCGGCGTCGACCGCTACGGTCCATCCAAGAGGGCCGCCCCCTTCGAAGGTTCGCTTTGCATCAGGGTATGACTCGATCTGAGGCAAGCCCTTGTAGGGTGACACCGTGACTTTCCAGGGCGGCCAACCCAACGTCGACACAGCCGCCGCCACCGTTAGCCACGACAGTATCAGTGTGCGGCGCGACGTTCCGGCTCCGGCCAATGCCGCAACGAAGCCGAGTGCAGCCAGCAAAGAAGGAAAGGCGAGAGCGCTCTCTGGTGGGAGAATCCAGAGAACTGCCAATCCACTTCCGGCACCGAACCCGGATCCCAGGAAGCTCGCTCCATAGATGCTTCCCGGAGCACGGCCTCCTAGACTGAGCCCCGTCAGCACGGTAAGGGCGCCCAATGCAAAAGGAAGGGCGAGTAGCAGATACACGATCCCGAGCCGCAACCACTGTGAGTGGTCCCATGCCATCTGAGTTGGGTCGAGCGAGATCTGGTGCACTGCTGCGGGGGTAAGGATGAGAAAGAGCGCCGTCAGCCCGCTGCTCCCAATGAACAGGCGAAGGGTCGTTTGTCGCTTGAGCTTGGGGCACAACGCCAGGACGGTGCCACTAATGCCCAACCCCAGCATTGCCACCCCGATTGCCATGTACGCGAAATGGTGGAAATGTTCGATTGCAAACACCCTGACAAGTAGGATCTCAAACGCCAGGGTACTGGCGGAGATGAGGGCGACTGTGATTTGTCGCGCGAGGTTCTGCACGACTTCAGCGAATACCGCTCAACATCGGTACAAAGCGGACTGGAAGCAGATTGCGTGTCCTTATCTCGCCGTCCGCATCTTTCTGCACCAGAATGAGATTCTGCACTCCGTACACACTTCCCACGGGTATGACCATCCTGCCACCGGGCTTGAGCTGCCGCACGAGTGCCGGGGGTATGTAACCTGCTGCCGCCGTGACAATTACGGCGTCAAAGGGCGCGGCTTCGGGCCAACCATAGTGCCCGTCTGCATGACGCAGGCTCACTTCATAGCCAAGTTCGGCCAGGCGCGCGCGGGCGCTCGTCGCCAACCTTTCGAAAATCTCGATCGTGTGGACGTCACATCCTATTTCAGCGAGTACTGCGGCCTGGTAGCCGGATCCGGTTCCGATTTCCAGAACCTTCATTCCAGGCTGCGGTTGGAGAATCTCAGTCATGTAGGCGACGATGTACGGTTGCGAGATCGTCTGCCCGAGCTCGAGGGGAAGCGGGTAGTCGCCGTAGGCGCGCCGCACTTGATTCGAGGGCACAAACTCATGGCGTAGTACTGCCCGCATCGCCGCTAGCGTAGCCGAATCGCTGACGCCCCGGGACTCTATGAGGTCTACCATCGCCAACCGCTGCGCTTCGTGCTCGCCCGAACGGTCCTGTGGGTAAGCAGGGTTAGCGAAGACCATTATGACTGCGGCGAGCAGCGGGACACTGAAGGCCAATTTCATTGCTGCCCCGAGTTCCGTGGGTTCTCGCGCAAACTTCCGGCCGTGTGCTAGCCGGGTCAAGTGTGCCGCCGGCTAGAACAGCTTCCCGGCTAGGTTCGGCTCTTTGTCGGTGCGAGTTCCGATCTTGATGGAAGTCATGAGTCGCACCGTTCCCTCGCCGTGGAGCACCTCGTGAACACGCTGAATGGCTCCGAATATCTGGTCCATCTCACCTTCCACATTGGTGCCATAGGAGTGGAGCTGCACCTCGAGACCCGATTCTGCTAGCAACTCGTGGGCACGTTTCACCTCCCTGCGGACGGAAACGCCGGAGCCGATTGGGACTACCTGTATTTCAGCGAGTGCTTTCATGCTCTGCCACCTCTCGTGCCATGCCCGATTTGATCGCTCCGCACCCGACGGCGCGAAGCGGCTCACTGTAAGTTAAAGGAACCCCACGGCGTTTCTCGGCCACAGGGCATGATCTTGCAAGTGAGATTCCTGTGTTCTAAGAGGGAACGTATTGCGGGGCATGGGTTTACATGGCATCTCGAGGCCTCGGTGGCGGCGCCTTTAACGATCCTTCATACTGGGTTAAAGGCGCGGGTGGTGGCCGCGTGTGACCATTAAGCGCTCAGGCCGGCTCGACGCCTGGGACTGCGATCAACGACGGATGACTGGAGACGACTCGATAGTGCGGCGTACGACGGTTCTAGTGGGGAATCCCAACGTCGGGAAGAGTGTTCTGTTCAAGAACCTCACAGATCGTTACGTGACGGTGTCGAATTTCCCCGGGACGACCGTAGAAATCGTGCGTGCTAAAGCCTCCTTCAACGGTCACGATGTAGCTGTGATCGATACACCCGGCATCAACGATCTATCTCAGCGGAGCGACGACGCTCGCGTTACCCGAGATCTCCTAGATCAGCATGACGATGTAACAATCGTCCAAGTTGCGGACGCAAAGAATCTCCGACGGGCACTGCTCCTGACGCTGCAATTGGCCGAACTCAGTCACCCGATTGTGCTTGTGCTCAACATGGTGGACGAGCTGGACGAACGCGGAGGTAAGATCGACACGGAGAGACTGAGCGAGATTCTCGGTGTGCCGGTCGTGACAACGGTTGCGCCCCGCAACGAAGGCACGAAGGAACTGATTGCAGCCCTCTCCGAGGCCCGGCCGCCGATGGGGTCGTGGCTTGCGGCCGAACCGGTCGACGAGTACGAGGGGAATCGTTCACGCCTCGCGCAAGTGAATGACATCCTGGCGGAGACCTACTCCATAAGCCAGCCCAAGAGTCCCTCTTTCAAGGTCAGGCTTGGCTTCTGGGCAATGCATCCCGTAAAAGGGATCGCGTTCCTGGCGGTGGCACTACTGACGGTCTTCTGGTTCGTTGGGTTGTTTGGGGCAGGAACGTTGGTGGACCTCTTCGAGATCGGCGTGTTCGACCAGAGGGTCGCACCGTTGGCGATCGGTGGAGTAGACGTGGTGCTGCCTTTCCCTCACACGCATGATACGGAAGCACTCACGGTATCGGTTGCCGTTCCGTTGACTCCAGTTCATCAGATCGGCCTGGTAGAGGTAGAACGAACGGTGGCTGTGACCGGGTACAGTGTCGATCCGGGAGCAACACTCAATTGGACTCAGAGGGTTATGCAGTTTGTCCACGATTTATTCGTGGGACCCTACGGGGCGATTACGATGGCCTTGAGCTATGCTCTCGCCATCGTGCTTCCAATTGTGACAACGTTCTTCCTGGTCTTCAGTATCCTCGAAGATTCCGGGTACTTCTCACGCATGGCGATCATGGTGAATCGTGTGTTCAGGATAATGGGCCTGAACGGCAAGGCAGTCCTGCCCATGATACTGGGCCTCGGGTGCGACACCATGGCCACGATGACGACCAGAATACTGGAAACGCGCAAGGAGCGGCTCATCACGACGATGCTCCTGGCGCTGGCAATTCCCTGTTCGGCTCAGCTGGGGGTGTTGCTCGCGCTCATGGCAACTCTGGCCCCGGCTAGTGCTTTGCTGTGGTTGGGGATGGTAATCGGAGTGATTCTGCTCGTCGGCTGGTTGACGTCACGGCTCTTCGAGGGAGAGAGGAGCGAATTCATTCTGGAAGTGCCACCGATGAGAAGGCCTCATCTCAAGAACGTGGTGACCAAGACGCTGGCCAGGCTGAACTGGTATCTCAAGGAAGTGATCCCGATCTTCCTGGTGGGTACCGGAATACTCTTTCTGCTAGATAAGCTGCACGTGCTGGGAAACTTGGCCCGGCTCGGCGAGCCTTTGGTGACGGGCTGGCTCGGCTTGCCAAGCCAGATGGCAAATGCCTTCCTGGTTGGCTTCATGAGACGTGATTTCGGCGCTGTTTACATTCTCGATGCGGCGACGGGACCCAACCCGCTTCTCAGCCAGCACCAGATCTTCGTCGCAATGGTTACTATTACGCTCTTCATGCCGTGCTTCGCTAATTTCTTGATGATAGCTAAGGAGCACGGAATCAAGGTCGCCTGGAGCATGGCGGGCTTCATTTTCCCGTTTGCGTTCTTGGTCGGTGGTGTGGTAAATCATCTTGGCAGATGGCTGAATATCTAACCTGTCCGCTCTGCGGCTTCGAATTCGAGAAGCTCGACACGCTTTGCGCGCATGGATGTCCGCTGGGGGGCTCCTGCAATTTCGTGCGCTGCCCCAGCTGCCAGTATGAATTCCTCGAACATCCTAGGAAGGTGTCGTGGCTCCAGAGACTTCTCCGGCGCGAGCCCTTGGAGAAGCCTGGCCTTCCCGCGGGAATCATGACCCTGAGGGAACTGAAGAGAGGTGACCACGCCCGAGTGGTGTGCTTGGGTGGCAACAACGGGTCACGACAGAATACGCTGGCGGTTTTTGGTCTCGTGCCCGAGGCTGAGATCACTCTTGTGCAGCAGCTTCCATCATGTGTCGTCCAAGTTGGGGAGACGGAATTGGCCGTCGACCCGGATATCGCGCTGGAGATACTGGTCGAGAAACTGGAACCAGAGAATACTGTAGCCTGAAGCCTGCCCGCCATTCCCGAGTGCCAAGGGGTGCTCGTTGGAACTCCTGCCTCCGATTCTCCGTAGTGATTACATGGCAACCAAGAAGCGCACCCGCGACCGTCGCTTCTCACGGAAAATGGGGAATGAGCCCAATGTGGGCCGTCGTTACGTGATTGACGGGAAGGTCAGGATCGAGTGGTTCGACGACGGCAAGCGGCGGTCGCGCACGATTGGAGAGAACAGTCCAGAAGTGCTGCAGCGTGCCGACGAGGCGCTCGGAGAGATCCTCCAGTTGTCGGAACCCGGCCTGCCTGCCCTGCGCGCGGACAACCTCGGGTCATTTCCGCCCGTGGAGCAGGCACTGCGAAGGTGCGCAGCATCCATACTGGATGTGGCAGACGCGCTAGTTGAGTCTGTCGCCGAAGCTGCTCCAGAACTGCTGCTGAAGCTGCGAAAGAAGAAACCCTCCGAAGAATCCTCGGACGAGCCTTCATCGGCCG
This sequence comes from Gemmatimonadota bacterium, assembly GCA_039588335.1. Taxonomy (GTDB): domain Bacteria; phylum Gemmatimonadota; class Gemmatimonadetes; order Gemmatimonadales; family GWC2-71-9. Next base: position 16,110 of record JBDGZZ010000052.1, read on the forward strand.
AATAAACACTCACGCACAGTGAAACAGGAGTTCGGGCCTTGTTGGCGCGAACACATCATTCTGCTATGCTTTGGGGTCAATCGGCTACAACCGGTCCGCCTTCTCATCTACTCAACCTGGGCATGCCAACAGAGACCATACTGCGGCTAGAAGTAGCGAGTGCGGATCTGTTGATCCAACTCGTGGAAGAACCGCTTCCAAAGGGACTTCGTGCGGGTGGAGCCACCCGCAGCTTTCTGAGAGACCTCTATCTCGACACTGCTGATGGAGAACTCCAGAGGAGAGGGATAAGCTGCCGCTTCCGGATCACTATGGATGACCGGAGAATCCTCACAGTTACTGCGCGCGCGACAGTGGGAGTGACTGAGCTGGTGGAGTGGCAACGCTTCGAGTCAGACGTTGTCGAAGTGGATCCAGTGGAGGCACTTCAAGGTGCTTCGGAGCCTGCTCGCCGGCTGCGGGCAGTCCTCGATCCGCGGCGTTTGGGTGTGAGGGTCGAGTTGGAAACAGAACGGCATGTCCGCATTGCACGAACGCGAGCGCTGCCTCTCAAGATCTTCGACATAGCGTACGATCAGGTGGCCGTACGTAGCGGCAGTCTGGTGAGGAGGTTCCAGGAAATCCGTATCCAGAGGCTGAAACGGAGCGGACCGGATCTGAACGAAATGGCTCGGTCGTTCATGCAGCATTCGGGAGTGCTACCGGTTTCCGCCGGCAAGCTCGAGCGGGCCGAGGAGTTGTTGAATGCGATGGAGGGTGAAACGCCTTCCGGAACGGTTACTACGATACCCGAAGTCGTTCTTCTGGCAGTTGAATCCGGTCATGTGGCTATGCAGAACACTGATGGAGTCTTGCGCTTGCCGGTGATGGAGGGAAAGGGCGAAAAAGTGTGCAGGAAGCTGCTCGGGCAGTGTCTGGGAAGTGCCGATTCAAGCTGCCGGCTTCTGCACACGTTGGGTGCGACTCCGGTCTCACCTGCCATGGAACTCTGGTTCAGCCAGGGGTCTCCGGGCGAAACGGGCCAAATGAACCGTGCCGGCTGTGAATGGGTCTGCTGGGAAGACGTGTTCGCGCTGGTTGGCGGGCCTGTGCTGCGCGATCCCAGAACGCTGGCCGCCGTTTCGTTTCTGTTGCGGTCGGAAACTTCGGGAGAAATCGCAGTTCGTACCGATGCGTCCGGGGATCGAATACCGCAACCCGCCTATTCGAGAGAGTCTTCCCAAGAACCGGTCTTACATCCGGATCGGCTCGACACGTCCCGGAATGTCCCGGAGCACTATCTGAATGGGGAGATGAGCTGGTTGCAGTTCAACCAGCGCCTGATAGAGTTGGCTGAGGATGCGGATGTTCCACTTCTGGCGAGGATCCGCTTCTTGGCGATCTTCAGCAGCAACATAGACGAGTTCTTCATGGTGCGAGTAGGTGCTCTCAAGAGGGCATTGGCGGACGGAGATGCCGAGCCGGGTTACGACGGAATGGGAGTGCACGATCAGCTCAATGCGATCGCAGTAAGGCTGAGATGCTTGTTCGATCGGGTGAGGAGATGCTTCGAGCACAGCTGCCTACCAGCTCTGGAGAATCAGGGCATCAGAATTCTTCGCTGGTCAGACACATCCGCAGATGACCGCCAGTATCTCGAGCGGCACTATGAGGAACAGATCTTTCCGCTCCTCACTCCACACGCAATCACACGAGCTCCAGGGCATCCGTTCCCCCACATCGCCAATCTCGACCTTTCACTTGCACTCATGGTGCGCGACGCGGACACGGAGAGACTGAGGTTTGGGACCCTCACCCTCCCCGCTGGAGTTTCCAGGTTCGTTCAGCTGCGTGACACAATGGACTTCGTACCACTCGAGGATGTGATCCGCGAGAACCTCTCCAGCATCTATCCTGGTCGGAAGGTGGATGCGGCGCACTGTTTTCGTGTCACTCGAGCAGGTGACCTGGAATTGGACGAAGAGCACGCCGACGACCTGCTGGAGGCCGTGGAAGAGGAAGTGAAGCGCCGCCCGTTCGCTGGGGTGGTGCGGCTCGAGATGGAGCGGTCAATGCCGCGGGAGTTGCGCGACTTGCTGCAGCGTGAACTGCGTTTGGTGAGCACAGGTCGTGGAGGTGGTCCCGGGGCGGCTGGCATCTTTGAGGTCGACGGCATGATGGACTTGAGCGGACTCATGGAGATAGCGGGAGTCGGACGCCCGGATTTGGACTACCCGAACTTCGAGGGCGCTCCGACAGCGGACAGCGTTCGCAATATCTTCGAGGTCATCCGAGAGCGTGATGTCCTGGTTCACCATCCGTACGACACGTTCGAACACAGCACGCAACGGTTCTTTGAGACTGCGGCGGAGGATCCCAATGTAGAGTCTATCAGGCTCACGTTGTATCGCGCGGGCGCTCACTCGCCCATTGCAGCCGCCCTCATCAGGGCGGCGAGAGCGGGCAAACAGGTCGATGTCTTTGTTGAGCTCAAGGCACGGTTCGACGAGGAGCGAAATGTGGACTGGGTCAGAAGGCTCGAAGCGGCCGGAGTGCACGTCGTGTACGGGCTGGTGCAGTTGAAGACGCACGCAAAGACTGCGCTCATTGCACGGCGAGAAGAGAACGCGGTGCGGCGGTACGTTCACATCGGCACGGGCAACTACAATGCGGTAACCGCACATCTGTACACCGATCTCGGGCTGCTCTCTGCCGATCAAGATCTGGGCGCTGATCTGAACGATCTCTTCAACGAGCTGACGGGCGCATCGAGCCCACCGCAAACTGCGTTTCGCAAACTTCTGGTCGCACCGACCGCCATGATGGACGGGTTCAGATCAATGATTCAGCGCGAAGTAGAGCATGCCAATGCAGGCAGGGCGGCGCGGATTCGGGCCAAGGTGAACGGATTGGCTGACGCAAGGGTGATTCGCGATCTATATCGTGCATCTCAGGCCGGTGTCGAGATCGATCTGATAGTCCGGAGCCTGTGCACTCTTCGGCCTCGAGTGCCCGGGCTGTCCGATACAATTCGGGTCACCGCTCATGTGGGCCGTTTTCTGGAGCACGCCAGGATCTTTCACTTTGCCAACGGCGGCCAGGACGAGTACTTCATAGGGTCGGCTGATTGGCGGCCGCGCAATCTACGCCGGAGGGTCGAGGTGGTGACTCCAGTCTCAGATGAAGTCGCACGCGCGCGCCTGGATCGGATTCTCAGTACGGAGCTGGCGGATAAGACGGGGTGGGAGCTGGGTGCCGACGGATCCTACAACCGGCGGACCGTGCACGAAGATAGTTTCTGCAGCAGTGCTCAGGAGCAGTTTGTTGCTTGGACTCTAGATGAGCTGAAGGGGAATTGACCGATGAGCGATCCCGTTGCCGCATCAAAGCTCGTGACCCTTCCGCGGTTCCCGTGCACAGTTGCCCAGCGAAGTCAACTGATCGGCCAGACCGAGTGGTCGGATCAACTCAGCTGGGTACAGACCGGAACCTTCGCCCGCTATGTGGATGCGTTTGAAGCGCGCAAGGGAGTGGAGATATTCCGACAGGGGGACCGGGGACACTATCTGTGTCTTCTCGTTGAGGGCAGAGTGGAGATCGTCAAAGAGGACTCGGCTGGAGGCAAGAAGACGCTCGCTACCATTGGCCCAGGCAAGACCTTCGGGGAGATGTCGCTGATCGATGGAGAACCCCGTTCCGCGACGGCGCTGGCCCTGGATGATTCCAAAGTCGTCATACTGACGGAGGAGAACTTCCATCGGCTCACGTACCGCCATCCCCGTCTCGGGGTTGCTCTCCTCTTGAAACTGGCAACGCTGATGAGCCAACGACTGAGGCGCACCAGTATAATGCTCGTCGATTTTCTGGAGGGCTGACCTACCTCACGCTGTTGAGAACTCGGCCATGTCGATCGCAGCCAGCTCGTTGTCATCGAGCACGAGGTTGGCAGAATTAGTCGAGTCAACAGCGTGCTCCACGGTACTTGCACCGGGAATGGCAATGACGTTAGGGCCCTTGGACAGGATCCATGCCAGCACAACGCAGTGTGGCGAGACTCCATGGCGTCTCGCCGTTGTTTCGAGAGCGGGATGCCCGGGCAACTTCTTGTTGAGGCGTCCTCCACCGACGGGACTGTAGGCGAGGAATCCGATCCGCCGCCCCGCACAGTGATTGACCACTCCGGTGTCCAATGCTTCACGGAAGAACGGGTTCAGTCGGTTTTGCACGGTTACCACCGGCACAATCTCTTCGGCTGCCTTGATCTCGGCGACTGAGACGTTCGATAGCCCAATCCAGCGGATTTTCCCCTGGCTTCTGAGATCGGCCAGTGTTCCCACGCTGTCTGCGAACGGGACGACGGGATCCGGAGCGTGGAGTTGGTAGAGGTCGATCCGATCTACCCCAAGTGCATCGAGCGACCGGTCGCATGCCTGGCGCAGGTGATCTGGATTGCCGTTCCTCTCCCACCTACCCTGTGGCCGAGTCAATCCCCCTTTGGTGGCTACTAGGATCGACTCGGCGTCCCCCGACCAATCCAGGCAATAGACATCGGCCGTATCGATCAGCGTGACTCCTGCGTCGATAGATGCATGAATCACTCTCTCTCCTACGTTCTCAGACGGCCGTCCCTGAATGGAGAGTGGCATTCCGCCGAAGCCAATGGCTGATACGGCCGGAGCATCCGGGCCGAGAGATCGAGTTCTCATTGTCAAAAACCGTTCCTTCCTCGCCTCAACTTGAGACGATGCTGGTGGGTAGGGTACTTGTCAACCGACGGCACATTTAGAAGCCCGGGAAACTGTTAGTGGCCTTAAACGGTTTGGCAAGTCACGGATGACGGACGGCGGTTGCCCGGTCTCAGACGGTCGGTTAGCATTGATCGGTCGGCACCTTGGTTGATTGCGAACGCCTACGGGAGATGGCAGGTGCACTCAAAAGCGGCATTTCCGTTGTTCGTTGGACTGGTGGTGGCGGCGTGTGGTGCAGGAGGTAGTGGAGGGTCGGGTGCGCCCATTGAGCTCAGTGTTCCCAAGGGGGAGCTTCCGAGCCCCGGTCTCTGTCGGGTTTGGGTGAGTCGTCAGTCCGATTCGCAACAGCCGCTGGCGCGCGGCTGCGATGGGATCGAGTGGACGGCCCCCCTGGGGTCACGAGTCCTATATCGACCTGACGATGGGAGACGCGAGGTTCATGTAAAGTATATGAGCCGGGCTACCCACGGCTTAGTCACCGGTGTTGATGCATTCAGTATCGACACCCTGAGACTGATCAGAGTGATCATGCCGTACAATGGAGGGGAGTGACCCTGCGCTGGCAGCCTCGCTCTGAATCGTGATTGAAGTGGCGGTAGCGTGTCTGTAACAAGGAGCCAAGCATGAGCTTTGGCCGGATCGCGCGGGAAGGACTTGTAGCCGGATTGGTGGGAGCAGCTGCGGTAGCCTGCTGGTTCTTGATCGTCGACGCTATCGCTGGTCAGCCTTTCTTCACCCCGACTATGCTGGGACAGTCACTACTGGGTCTGGGCGATCCGGCCACCGTCGATGTTTCGTTCCCAAATGTCATTAGTTACACGATGGTTCATGTGTTGGCGTTCGTCGTTGTCGGTATGATTGCAGCACTGCTCGCCTGTCAGGTGGAGAGGGTTCCAGCTACGCTGTTCGTCGTGGTTGTCTTCTTCGCCGTATTCGAGTTCGGCTTCTACGTCCTAGTTGCTATCATAGCGCAACCACTCTTGGGCGCCTTGGCTTGGACCAACGTTGCCATCGGGAACGCAATAGCAGCTCTTGGGATGGGGTACTTCCTGTGGCAGGCCCATCCACGACTGCGCGAAGGATTGCGGCAGCAACCGCTCGGCCAAGTAGCGGACTAGTTACATACAACGCGTTCGCGTCACAGTCGCCCCCATGAGTCGTTCGAACTCGTACTCAGAGGCCCTATGGTAGATCGTCTTCGCCCCGGCGACCTCGTGGAGCTTACCAAGCCCAGAATCGTGCTCATGGTAATGCTGACCGTGGCTGTGGGGTTCTGGATGGCGTCACCGGCCGGAGGGCAGGGCTTGTTGTTGTTTCACCTCCTGTTCGGAACGGCTTTGGTGGCTGCGGGAACCAACGCCCTCAACCAGGTGGCTGAACGCGATCTCGACGCGATGATGCACCGTACGAAGGAGCGGCCCCTGCCAGCGGGAAGGCTGAGCGTCAGAGAAGCGGCTTCCTTCGCATGGCTGATGGGGATCGTTGGAGTTCTCTATCTGACGACGTTCGTCAACGCACTCGTAGCTGCGTTGGCCGCCGCAACGTTGATATCGTATGTGTTCTTCTACACACCGCTCAAACGCCACACCTCGGTGTCCACTCTCATTGGTGCAGTGCCCGGGGCGCTTCCAATAGCCGGTGGATGGGCGGCAGCCACTGGAACGATAGGGTTGGAGGCGTGGGTTCTCTTCTGGATCCTCTTTCTCTGGCAACTGCCGCACTTCCTTGCTCTCGGTTGGCTGTATCGAGAGGACTATGCCCGGGCTGATCTCAAGATGGTGAGCGCCGCAGATGTGGATGGCAAACTGACGTTCCTCTATGCCAGCCTTTACGCAGCAGCTCTCCTTCCGGTGAGCTTGATTCCAGCCATGCTAGGCATGACGGGTGCCGTCTACTTCGTGGGTGCCGGCTTGCTTTCTGCTTGGTTCCTATTTGCCAGCGGCAGGGCTGCTACGCAATGTAGTGCGGTCAACGCACGCAGGCTGTTTCGACTTTCGTTGGCGTACCTCCCGCTCCTGTTAGTCCTGATGGTGGTCAACCGCTCTGTGTGATCTAGTTTCGTTGCTATTGATTGCCTTGCCAGCCTGGTCCTCTCACGACACGCCCCGGCGTAGCCCCTGTGTGTTCCCCGTCGTTCAAGACCTGAACACCATTGACGAAGACGTGCATCATGCCGGTGGAGTAGTTGTGTGGGTCGTCGAACCGAGCGTGATCCTGAATGGCAGAGGGATCGAATACTATGACGTCGGCGTAGTATCCGGGTGATAGTGATCCACGTCTTAGGATCCTGAGGTTGCCGGCTGGGAGAGACGTGAGCCGACGCACGGCCTCGGCGAGAGATATTACTTGTTCGTCGCGTACGTATTTCCCGAGCAGTCGTGCGAAGTTCCCGTAGCCGCGTGGGTGTGGGTCGGACTCGAGAAACACGCCTTCTGGAGCAAGTGACCCGGCGTCGGAGCCAAAACTGACCCACGGAAGTCCAATCTGCTTGCGCACGTTATCCTCGGACATCAGAAAATAGACAGTACCAACGCGGGAATCGTCCTCGATCACCAAGTCCATTGCGGTTTGCTCGGCCGATGTGCCGCGCATGGCAGCCACCTCCGCCAAGCTCTTTCCGGTAAGCGGTTTCAACGAGTCATTCTTGAATCCCACGAGCAGCACATTCTCCGGAGTTCCCGCAGCGTGAAACAGGTTCTCCCAGTCGTCTCCCGGCTGGGACATCTCACGCTCGACTCGACTCCGGATCTCTGGATCCCGTAGCCGCTCGATCCACGAGTCGAATCCCCCCTCTTGCACCCATGGCGGCATCGCGGCGTCCAACCCGGTCGCGCCAGCTGTGTAGGTATACATGTCGGCGGTGATCTCGAGTCCCTCGGACCGTACCCGTTCGACCAGCTCGATGACTTCATCCATCTTATCCCAGTTGGATTGGCCGGCCGCCTTGAGGTGGTAGATTTCCGCCCGGATCCCCGCTTCGCGAGCGACGGTGATCAACTCATTCACGGCTTCCAGAAGGCGGTTGCCCTCGCTACGCATGTGTGAGATGTACAACCCGTCGTGTTCTGCAGCGACTTTGGCGAGTTCGATCAGTTCATCCGTCTCGGCGTAGAAAGCAGGCGCGTAGATCAGCGAAGATCCCAAGCCGACTGCGCCGTCCTCCATTGCCTGTCTGACGAGGCCGCGCATACGGTCGAGTTCCGCAGCAGTCGGCGGCCGGTCTTCGTACCCGATTTCGTGAATGCGCACTGTGGTGGCGCCAACGAAGGATGCTACGTTGGTCGAGATCCCCTGTTGCACCAGGTACTCCAGGTATTCAGCCAGCGTGGTCCACTCAATATCGAACTTGATGTCACCCTGTTGCTCGATTTGTTCTTGCTTCATCTCGTCGGTCAGCGGCCCCATTGACCACCCTTCGCCCATGATCTCGAGCGTAACTCCCTGCCTGATGTCACTTTGTGAACGACCATCTTCGATGAGCGATTCGGTGGCCCAGCTCAGCATGTTGATGAACCCAGGTGCTACTGCCCTCCCCGATGCATCTATTTCTCTCCGGCCGCGACCAGTAACCGTCATCCCGACTGATACGATCGAATCTCCACTAATGGCCACGTCGCCGACAAACGGTTCGCTCCCACTGCCGTCGTAGATGGTTCCTCCTCTTAGCACGACATCGTATTCCGCAGTACAAGCTGCTAGCGGTAGGAGGATCGCTGCGAAGAAGGTGGCTCTGGTCATGGCTCTCTCACTCTGGGGTTCCGGTTTGCCGGCCGAGTCGGTCGGAGACGGATTAAGGTAGCTCTGTAGGCCGACCCAGGGCAGAGTGACAAGGCGAGGGTGCTAGAACCTCCCGGAAAGCAACGGAACATGGAACCCGAGCTTGGTCCGCGAGCGGCCTTGTTCGTAGGTCTTCAAGACCGTGGGCCGTGGAAGTGACATGCCTAGGCGCCAGTCTCCACCACTCAGATTGACTAGCGCGGCGGCCGCGCTGGGATTGAACGAATCCAAACCGTCAGACTGGTTGTTGGTCACCGCCAGTCCTACAACCAGTCCTCCAGCACTGGTTAGCGATGGGATGAGAACTGCCGTTTGACCCGCTGTACGTGTTGCATCGTTTCTCCCGGCTGACTCGGAGTCCGAAACGGATTGGGGTTCAACCATGGCCAGGCGCCGTCAAGCAGCCGTCAAGTAACCTGGTAGAGGGCTATCAGAGGCGGGAGATCGCTTCGACTAGCTGGGACGCCGTTTCGAACCGTCGTTTCGGGTTGGTTGCCATTCCGCGGTACAGGGCGCGATCGACCGACTTAGGGACGTCTTTCCGGGTGTCGCGCGCTCTGGGTGGGTTCTCCATGATGCGCCGTGCCATTATTGCGCCGTTCGTGTCGCCGGGGAACGGTGGCTGGCCGGTCAGCATCTCGTACAGCACGCAGCAGAGGGAATAGACATCACTTCGTCCGTCCAGCCGTCGTGTGCCGCGCGCCTGCTCCGGGCTCATATAGTCCGGTGTGCCAAGTGCCACACCGGGCTCAGTGAGTATCTCCTCCCTTGCTTCATGGATCGCCCTGGCCACGCCGAAATCGGCGACCACGGCCCGACCTTCTGATAGGAGGATGTTCTCCGGCTTGATGTCGCGGTGGATGACACCCCTTGCATGCGCATATGCCAGAGCTTTGCCGACTTCTATTGCCACCCGCAAGGCAGCCTCTACTGCTAACTGCTTCTCGCGGTCGATCAGGGAGCGAAGGCTCTCGCCCTCGACGAACTCCATGACATAGTATATGAGATCCTCGGCCTCCTCGTGTTCCAGGATGGGCACTATATGTGGATGCTCCAGTTCGGCGCTGATCTTGATCTCACGTCGGAATCGCTCGGGTCCTAGGCCGACCGTGAGGTCAGGATCCATGACTTTGATGGCAACCTTGGCCCCGTCGCTGGAGCGTTCTGCCAGAAACACTACCGCCATCGCTCCGCGTCCAAGCTCATCCACGAGACGATATCGATCCCCCACAGCCTCCTGGAGTACTCGTCTCAGATCTTCCGTCGACTGACCGGTATCGTCTGTCATGCGACGTAGACTGTCTTGATGTTCACGAACTCTCTGATCCCGAAGTGTGACAGCTCTCTTCCGTACCCGCTCTCCTTGATGCCACCGAATGGGAGACGCGGGTCTGATTTCACAAAAGTGTTTACGAAGCAGCTGCCGGCCTGTAGTTGCTCCGCCGCTATTCGCTCACCGCGCTCCACGTCGGCCGTGAACACGGCGGCCCCGAGGCCGAAGCTCGAGTCGTTTGCCACGTCGATGGCAGCGTCATCGTCCGGAACCGACACGATGGCAGCGACGGGCCCGAATAACTCTTCGTCGAATGCAGGCATTCCCTTCCTGACGTCGGTTAGGACAGTCGGAGGGTAAAAGGCGCCAGGGCCTTCCGGGATCTCACCACCCAGCAAACACCTCGCTCCGACGTCGAGACTTCGCTCCACTTGGTCGTGCAACTCCTCACGTAGGTCTGCCCGTGCAAGCGGTCCAACTTCCGTATCCTCTCGCATTGGATCGCCGACCTTGGCCGCCTGCATCTTCTGTACAAACAGCTGCACAAACTCGTCACGCTGTGAGGCCACCACGATGAACCGCTTTGCCGCTATGCAGCTCTGTCCGGAGTTGATCAGTTTGCTCGTGGCACAAGTACTTGCGGCGGTCTCTGTATCCGCATCACCGAGAATTACGTACGGATCACTGCCGCCCAGCTCGAGCACCGATTTCTTGAGAACCTCGCCGGCCTTGCGCGCGACGGCCTGACCGGCGGGCGTGCTTCCGGTGAGGGTCACTGCCCGAATGACCGGATGCTCTATGATTGCATCGACCTGCTTGCTCCCGATGAGCAAGGTACGGAAGACGTTCTCAGGAAACCCTGCCTGTGAGAAGACCTCTTCGATGGCGAGAGCGCAGCCGGGAACATTGGATGCGTGCTTCAGCAACCCCACGTTACCGGCCATCAGGGCTGGAGCGGCAAACCGAAACACCTGCCAAAACGGGAAGTTCCAGGGCATGACCGCTAGTACAGGGCCGAGCGGTTGATAGGACACGAAGCTCTTGCTGGCATCGGTCTCTACCATCTCAGCTTGCAGGAAACTCGCGGCGTTATCGGCATAGTATTCGCACACCCAAGCGCACTTTTCGGCTTCAGCCATTCCCTGGGTGATCGGTTTCCCCATTTCCTGCGCCATGATCTTGGCATACTCGCCGGCCCTGTCCCGCAGGATCTGGCTTGCAGCACTCATGAGGATGGCGCGCTCGGATATGCTCGTCTCGCTCCAGCTCTGTGCGGCCAAATTGGCCTGCAAGACCACGTCTTCGGCTTCTCGAGCGGTCATCTCCTCGTATTCCTCTAGGATCTCGTCTGTGGCGGGGTTCATCGCGATGAGCGGCATGAGTCTCTTCCTCGAGTTGCTCTGATGGGGGTATATGGGTTGAAACTTACCAACGGAACTGCAAGTGAGGAGGGTGAAGGCAGCGACTAGAAGAGGAAAGAATAGGCGGGCAAGGGCATTTTACCCTTGCCCCCTCGATCCCATGATGCGGCTCCCGGACTGGAAGGCGAGGTTACACCTCAAACTCTGGTGGCTGCTTCGTGTGGAAATCGGTCGCGTCCTGATATGCTTTGGCCACCCGTAGCATGCTGCCCTCGCCGTACAGGTCGCCGATGAACGAGATACTGACCGGGGTCCCCTCATCCGTGAAGCCATTCGGTAATGTGACGCTGGGGTGACCCGTCAGGTTGGTCATCAACAACACATTGGGTCCGTAGGAAGGTGTGACAAACACATCGATACCGCGCATCGTCGCGTCGAGGGCTTCCATCACCATCGTCCGGACTCTGTTGGCTTGGATGTAGTCCACAGCCGGAATCATACGGGACTGTCGGAAGGAGTTGGGCCAGGCACCGCGATCCTGGCGAACCAACAGGTCATCGCGGCCGGAGCGGGTCAGCTCGTCGAAGGCAGCTCCGGCTTCAGCACTCAGAATGATTCGCAGCGCCCCAAGCGGGAACTGGTCAGGGAGCTCGATTGGGATCAAGTCGATTCCCAGGGCGCGCAGCTCTGCCAAGACCTGGTCATCGTACACCTTGCCTGACCGCTCTCGCTCAAACGCACTTCTGTAGTACCCGATCCTGAGGCCCAAAAGGGGCAACTCTGAGTCCCAGTCGAATGGAACATCTCGCGCTGATGGATCTTTGCCATCGGCTCCGTGAATCGCGTTCAGCACCAATGCACAATCCTCTGCACTACGGCAGATGGGACCAAGCTTGTCCATGCTCCACGACAAAGCCATGGCTCCGTATCGGCTGACACGTCCGAACGTCGGCCTCAGTCCGGTGGCACCACAGCGTGTGGACGGCGACACTATGGATCCGAGGGTCTCACTCCCGATGCTAAAGCCCACGAGGCCGGCCACGGTGGCCGCGGCAGAGCCCGCGGACGAGCCGCTCGAACCCTGCTCGAGATTCCACGGATTCCGAGTTCGGCCGCCGAACCAGACATCCCCCATGGCCAACGCCCCCAGAGTAGTCTTCGCTACCAGGACCGCACCTGCCTCCTCCAGCCGTCTTACGACCGTTGCGTCCTCTTCCAGCACCTGATCCTCAAACGGCTTTGCGCCCCATGTAGTGCGGTACTGGTCTTCGGCCAGTAGGTCCTTCCCGCCCCACGGTATGCCGTGCAGTGGTCCCCGGTATCGGCCTCGCGCCATCTCCGCATCGGCTCGTCTGGCCTGCTTCATTGCAAGGTCTTCCGTCAGGGTCACCACGCACTCGAGGGTGGTGCCATGCTGTTGGAGACGAGTCAGGTACATCTGCGTCAGTTCGAGCGCCGAGACTTGCCGGGTTCGTATCAACTCAGCCGTGCGCGTCACCGGCCAGAACGCGACCTGTTCGAGGTCTGCCGGGCGTTGTACATCCGGGTGCTGCGACATTCTGAACGAACTTTCACCGGTGGGAAGCGTCCGGCCCGGCAACAGGGGATCGAAGCTGAGCGCGGGTGGCACACTATTGGGGACAGGCAGCCCCCGCAGCTGTTCCAACCGTCCAAGATTGCGATTGAGGCCGTCCAGCATGAGTTCGCGTTCTTCATCGTCGAACTCCAATCCCGCCACTACCTCCGCACCGGCGAGTATCTCTTTGGTGATCGGCCCGTCCTGCGCCTGTTGCCACAAGATTGTCGGGAGTGTGGTGCCACCAAGGCCAATTGCTGAGAAGTAGGCCATAAACGTGCGCCGATCCATGGCTCCGGACGAATTGGGCGTTGGTGAGGAGAGCGATCGAGGCATGTCAACTCGCTTTCGGGTGAGCGACCATTACTGACAGCTGGGGACAATCCAACAGTTCTCGACTATGATGCCGCCAGCGCATCTAGTGCGCGCTCGAGCTTTTGTCTTACTTCCAGCGCAAACGGTTCAATGTCAGCATTGCCCGTGATCTTCAATTGTTCAATGGGATCTATGGCTGCGACCACCGTCTTGTCAGTGTCATCCGATGCGTAGACGATAACATTGCACGGTAGGAGCAAGCCAATATCTCGTTCTGCGGAAAGTGCCTGATGGGCTATCGGTGGGTTACATGCGCCCAGGATCACGTAGGGTCGGAAGTCGACATCGAGTTTATCCCGCAGCGTCTGTCTTACGTCGATCTCGGTGAGTACTCCGAATCCTTCCTTGCCAAGCTCCTCGCGTACTCTGTCTACCGTTGGTTCGTAC
>JBDGZZ010000053.1:0-19947 GCA_039588335.1 Gemmatimonadota bacterium
GAATACGATTCGATCGGCGGCATCGAGCGACAGCCTCCATGCCCTCATCAACCGACTGGCGCTCGACATTGTCGCCGAGGTGTGGGAACGCGATACGTTACCATCCGTCCCCGTCATCGAACGACTCGCCACCGACAACATCAGCGCGCTCCAAGCGTATCTCCAGGCGAAGAGCTTCATGTATCGTGGTCTTCACACCGAGGCCGACCAAGCGATCGCCGAAGCGATTGCGCTCGATACTACGTTCGCACTGGCCTATCTGGAGCAGTTCAGAATCCGCTCAACGGTGCAGTTCCAGAATGCGCAGCCCTTCACAGGGTTACGCCCCATCATCGATCAGGCGATGCGGCACCGCGCGCGGCTCTCAGAACGCAACCGCCTGCGGGTAGAGGCGAACCGCGCACTGGACGATACTGACGCCATCGAGGCTGCTGCGCTCTTCGGGCGCGTCCTCAGCATCGATTCACTCGACTGGGATGCCCTGAACAGTCTTGCGTACACGTACCTCACGCACGGGTGGCAGATCGATAAGCGGTTCCCCGACGTCATTGCCGCGTACGAACGGGTTGCCAGAGCCGACCCACAGGACGGGTCGGCCTACGCAACACTGCTGCGCCTTTCAGTCTGGGCGGGCGATCATGAGAGTGCGGGACGGCATGCAGCAGCGCTGGTCGATCGTGACACAAGCAGTCCCTACGCCATCAGTGCGTTGGGTACTTACCGAGTGACTCAGGCCACCGGTCAGGTTCAAGATTCCATTCTGCGGTGGCTCGCGTCACAGCCCCTACCGACGGTCACGACGGTGCTACGCGATCTGCGCTCCGCCGACCCCGATTTGGCCGACCGCTTCTTGGCCGAACTCATGGCCGACACGATGGCCACCTTGCAGCAACGCGTTGGTCTGGGAGCACGTACGCAACTCTGGTTCGGCATGGGCAGGGTAGCGGCCAATGACTCCGTAGTCCGCAAGGGAGATCTCGCGACCATCCGGCAAACGGTCAATGGGTTCTTCGTGACGTCCTTGCTGGCCGGTGTCGGCGACAACGCGGCCGCCGCCCGCGCTGTCGCTGAGTTGGAGCTGTTCGCTCCGGCCGAGTCGCTCTCCGTGTTACTCGAATCGCGTGACGTGTGGACGACGGGGTGGGCGGTGGCCGCGTACCATGCAGCGGTTGGTGATACGGTAAAAGCGCACCGCTGGCAAGCCGCGCTTGCCGACCTCCCCCAGGGACAAACGCCATGGGACTGGACTGGTTCGCTCGAGGCGGACATCGAGTCGCGACTCGCCGTTCGTGCCGGAAATGTCGAGCGGGCCGAAGCAGCGGCGCGCGAAGCCTTTGAGCGTTGGACGATCCACTCATACAACGTGCTGGAGTCGCATCCCGAACCTGGCATGCGATTTCATCTCGCGCAGATTCTGCAGGCGAGAGGAGACATTGAAGCAGCGGCGCGACTGTACCGCTCCTTCGTCCCACCACACAACTGGGCGGGATTCTACACGGCACGATCGGCATATGAACTCGGCCGCATTGCTGAGACGCAACGCGACCTGCCAGAGGCCGCGTACTACTACAGCGTGGCGCTTGCGCTCTGGCGGCTCGGTGGAGACGAAGTGGCAAGCTGGCGGGATCAGGCCCAGGCCAGATTGGAACAGACGCTGTCCCAAATTGGCTGATGGATGTCCCCCTACTGATCGGCCTTGCTGCCAGCTTCTAGCCGCGCCCATATCCACGCCGTAGCTTTCGTGGCCACCAAGTATTCATGCGAGAGATGCCGCCGTGACTGACCCACAGAATCTCAATGAACTCTTCTTCAACGCCGTCGAGCGGTTCGGCACGAAGAGTGCGGCCCTCCGATACAAGGAGGGCGGAGTATGGAAGGACATCACTCACCAGGAACTCGCCCGGCTCGTTCGGCACGGATCACTAGGGCTGCGCGAACTTGGACTACAGTCGGGTGACCGGGTAGCCATCGTTTCGCAGAACCGGCCGGAATGGGCAATCAGTGACTATGCCTGCCTGACGGCGGGCTGCGCGGACGTCACAATCTATCCGACTCTCACGGCATCGCAGACAGCGTACGTCCTCAATGACTCCGGGGCTCGCGCGGTAATCGTCGAGGATCAAACGCAGTACGACAAGATCATGGCGGTACGGAGTGAGTTGGAGTGCGTCGAGCACGTAGTCGTGATCGACGCCGCCGAAGGGATGCATGCACGAGGTGTAATCAGTTTCCAGGAGCTGCTGAAGCGGGGGGCGGCGGCCGAATCCGGGTACCCTAGTTATCGGGAAGACGCCCTCAAAGTGAAGCCCGGCAACCTCGCCACGCTCATCTATACCTCGGGCACGACTGGGCCGCCGAAAGGCGTGATGCTGACTCACGGGAACTTTTGCTCCAACATAATCGCGGTCCTCCAGGTGTTATCGATCGGGCCCGAAGACCACGCGCTCTCTGCAGCTCCGTTGTCACACAGCTTCGAGCGGATGGCCGGTCACTACACGATGCTCCATTGCGGGGCAACCATCAGTTACGCGGAGAGCATTGAGCGCTTGCCGGACAATTTGGTCGAGGTGCGGCCGTCCGTCATGATCTTTGCCCCTCGTCTGTACGAAAAGCTGTATGCGGCCGTGCGCGAGAAGGCACTGAGTGGGGGGGCGCTCAAGCAGCGCATTTTTCTGTGGGCATGTCGCAGCGCAGATCAGTGGGCCGATCTGAAGCTCGCAAAGCAGCCGATCCCGGGCACAATCGCACTGAAGAAAGCGATCGCCGACAAGCTCGTATTCTCAAAGCTCAAGGCGCGGACGGGTGGGCGTGTCAGGTTATTCGTGTCCGGTGCGGCACCGCTCAACCCGGATGTGGCGAAGTTCTTCTTCGCCGCCAGCCTGCCGATAACCGAGGGCTACGGTCTAACCGAGACCTCTCCGGCTATCTCGGTCAATCCTCTGGAATCGATAAGGATCGGGACGGTGGGACCACCGATTCCGGGAGTCGAGGTCAAGATCGCCCCGGATGGAGAGATCCTCACACGGGGACCCCACATAATGATGGGCTACTACAAGAAGCCCGCTGAGACCGCTGAAGTGATCGACTCAGAGGGGTGGTTCCACACTGGCGATATCGGTGAGTTCGACGCCGCAGGATATCTCAAGATCACCGATCGGAAAAAGGACATCATCGTGACCGCCGGTGGAAAGAACATCGCGCCGCAGCCGATCGAGTCCATGGTCAGGAACAACCGGTTCGTATTGAACGCGGTGATGATCGGTGACAAGCGCCGGTTCCCCTGTCTATTAGTAGTTCCCAACTTGGAAACACTGAAGAGCTGGGGAGCGGAGAAAGGTCTTCAGTTCAGGGACGCAGCGTCATTCCTCGCTCACCCGGATGTCACCGTCAAGATGGAACAGGAAGTCATGAGCACGTTGGACAATCTGGCGCAGTTTGAGAAGCCAAAGAAGCTGGTCCTGCTAGAGGAGGATTTCACTATCGAGCGCGGCGAGGTCACACCGACGCTCAAAGTGAAACGGCACGTCGTGGAGGAGAAATACAAAGCGAAGATCGACGCGTTGTACGAGGAGCAGTAGGTTCTGCCCGGAGCGGCCTCGGGCCATGACCGACTCCATCAGGATGCCGACCCGGGAAGCATGGCCGGCAGCCCCCCATTATCTTTCTGGCAGCAGACTGTTCTTTCCTTTGTAAGAAACCTGGGGATCAAGTGCCCAACGAGCTTCCTGAGAAGCCTGATAGTCCAGAACCAGATCACTTTGCGTTTTCGACATTTATCGACGCGTTGCGTGATGCCATCGTTATCGTCGATGGCAGTGGACGCATCGTCGAGCTGAACATCCAAGCTGTCGGATTATTCGGCTATGTACGCAGCGAGTTGCTCGGTGAACCCATAGAGATGCTGCTGCCCGAGCGGCTTCGTAGCCGACACGTGGGCGAGCGAGACCGGTATAACCAGTCACCTCATGTCCGTCCCATGGGCACCGGAATGAGTCTGCTTGCCCGCCGCAAAGACGGACACGAATTCACGGTCGAGATCAGTCTGGGACCCTACCAGTCGGCGGAAGGTACGCTGGTGGTCTGCGTCATTCGGGATTTGACTGAAATAGGGGACGGTAAGGGACGGTGAGTTTTTCGCGATCGCCGGCCTGGCCTGTCTCAGCACGAGTCCCTAGGTTACGATCGGGAACTCGATGACGTCTGCGTAGATGTTCCAGTTAGCCTCACGGAACCATACACCACTGAGCGACAACTGGGAGGAACAACATGCCACCGGACATAGCTGGGGGCCTGGTTGCGGTGCTCGGAGTTGTCAGCGTCGGTACGCTCGTTCTCATAGGCATGAGAATGCGTTTCGTCCACAGAATCCGGAGCCAGAACAAGCCCGAGGAGCTGGAGCAGATCAGCGAAGCACTAGACGCACTGCATGATGACAACCGCTCGCTTCGCGAGGACGTGGCGGAGCTACAGGAGCGGCTCGATTTTCACGAGCGACTGCTGACCCAGCCCAAAGATGAACGAGTGAACACGCCAGTGTAGTGCAGAAGACTCACATTCCGCACTGAAATCTGATCACGTCGGGAGCAGGGAGCGGGGACTGGTCGTAGCCACGTCTCCCGTTCGGCTGTACCACTCGGCCGAGGAGTATCCCAGAAAAACAACGGGCCGCGCGCGCGGCCCGTTGTACCAGGTTGAGGAGGGACGCTCAGGTCTCCAGCCGCTCCAGCGTCTCCGCCACAGTCCCGCGGAACTTGTCGAACCCGGGCGTCACAGTCGTAATCGTCCCGTCGACAATCCCGGTCAGAACGTTCTGACAGATCTGCGTGGTCCTGAGCAGACGGAATGCTCTCACACTGCCGTGGTAGTCGGCAGAGTCTTCGGCGTTGATAAAGGCGTTTACACTGGTGCGGATACTATCTAACGTGGACTTGAAATCCTCCAGCGCGGCAGCCGGAGGGTCGCTCTTCGTGAGCTGCTGCTCGAGGTCGTCCAGGGCCTTCCGGAGCCCGTCGGTTACCTGAATGAGCTCACTCATTGTTGCCTCTGCTGGCTCAGTTGCTGGAGCTGCCGCAGGGTCGCGTGAAACACATCCAGCCCGGGTGTGTTTTTTGTCACCGTCTCGGCGTGCAGATCTGCCAGCACGTCCTCGCAACACTCGGTGGCCCGGCGGACCCTGATTCTCGCCAAGAAATCATCATAGACTCCCGAGTGCTTAGTCGTCAGCACGGCCCAGACGCCGCGCCGCAGGTTATCCACCGCCAGTCCAAGGTCTCGCACGCCCTCCGACGAAGACTCGCGCGCCCCCTTGAAGGCGTCGAGGACGTCCAGAGCCTTGCGGATTTGACCTATGCCTCTCTTCAACTCGTCGTTGCTCATAGCGGTTCTCGAGTCTCCCGTGGTACTGAAACCTTATGCCTCAACAGAGCCTCTGGCAACCGTCCCACATTGACGGACGCCGACCCACCGGTAGGTTCACGTGAGGAGCGGGTCCGGCCGAGCACCGAGGAGCCTGCTCGGCGCAACGGGGTATCAACGGGAAGCAGGAGGTACGTGATGGCTATCATAACCCTCTCCAGAGGCACATACGGCGGCGTCAAGGCCTTGGCACAGGACCTGAGCCAGACACTGGGCTATCGCCTGCTTTCCCGTGAGGAGCTGTTGGCCGAGGCGGCCCAAGAGTTCGGGGCGTCGCAAAGCCAACTGGAATCGGCCCTCAAGTACCGGCCCGGGTTCCTCGAGGGCCGTGGGATGAAGAAGCTCCACTACGTCTACTGCATACGGGCCCTGCTGGCACGAGCCGTTCAGGGCGACAATATCGTGTACCACGGTCAGGCCGGAAACGTGCTGCTCGAGGGCGTGCAGCACCACCTGAGAGTACGGGTGGTGGCGAACATGGGGTACCGCATCCAGGCGGTAATGGAGCAGTGCGAGTTCACACGCGAGAAGGCGATCGAATACCTGGGCGAACTGGACAAAGAACGAGATAATTGGGTGAGATGGGTATATGGAGTCGAAGCCGACGATCCTCACGGCTATGACGTCGTGGTCAATCTCGAACGAATCCCGGCAGAGAGCGCTATCGCAATCATCGCCGAGACAGCCCAGCGTGATTTCCAGACCACCGCCGAGTCCCAACGGGCGCTGGACGATCTGGTGCTGGCCAGCGAGGCCAGGGCCAAAATCGGGTTGGACAAAGGCATCTCGGACGACAGGATCGAGATCGAGGCCCATGACGGTGTGGTCACGATAACAGCGAACGTTCGTTCGCTACCGCACGAAGACAGGATTCGAGAGCTGTTAGGTCAGCTTCCTGGCCTGAGGGACATTCAATCCAAGATCGCCACTAATAGCCACTAACCGATAGCTGGGGTGCCGCACCCGGTTTCGGTCCGGTCGGACTGACTAGGGTGCCGGGTCCTCCGCGTGCCGGATCGACATCAGCGCCTGCGCAAAGTCGGCCGCGTTTCTCTCAAACCTGCTTGGTAGAGACCAGGCGAGTACCTGGTGATAGTCCTCACCGGTGTCGATACAGACGTGCCAGTACTTGAGTCTGAGGTTGTCTATCTCCCCATCGATCTCGTACCTGATGGCCGGCATACCGTTGATTTGTATGACCTCCGGCCCGGTCTCGGTATAGGCATCGGTGCCGTCGGTGAGGCTCGAACGAACCAGATCGCTGAAGGACTGAAGGTCGAAACCGTCCACGAAGTCGGATTTGGACTCTGTGAGAACGACCAGGTACGCCTCCCTCAGCTCGTTCCCCATCTGCACGTCTGCTTCGTCACTCAGATCGTCCATCTCATTCCAGGATGCGGGTTTCTCGATCGTATAGCTGCCGTCCCAGAACACGATCGTGGTTGTCGCGGCATCAGCTTGCGACCAACATGAAACGACGCCCTCCTCGGTGAGTGAAGGATACGAAGGTGACCGGCTGCCGATGTACGCACCACATACCTGAGCGATGCTGGCGTGTGCGGCTATAGCCGTGTACCCACCGGCACCGACTCCCGTTGTCGTAACGGTGACACCTGTACCCGGCGCCCAGAGACCGGACTCGATGATTTCACGCGCAGTTCCGTATGTCAGGTTGTCCGTAAAGAACGATTCCTCTGCGATCAAGAAATTGGTTAGTTCGGACTTCATGAAAGCCACATAGGCTCGTTCCTTCGTGGCAACAAACTTCGGTATTGCGATGGCGGCCAACATCCCTATGAAGATCACACCAAACGGCAGCAAGAGTAGCAGCAACGCGATCACGCTGGTGCCACCCATATTCGTCACGGCACGGCGGGCGGTGGCGGAATCGAACCTCGATCTGGCTCCGTCAACGACACGCCTGCCACGCTTGTACACGAGGTAATCCCCGAACATGCCCTGCAAGAAGGGAACGGCGAAATAGCCGGCGACAAAGAGAAGCGTGAGCTTAGGAGCCTCCGCGACTGCTGCCACTGACACGAGAATGTAGAACCCGGACGACAACGCCAGAAACGCGAAGAACCACCCGTAGAGTTTGCGGTACAGGTACCATCCCGGTACGAAAAACGCGGCCCAATTCCACGACGCGGCCGCGCGATCGCCTAGCAGAAAACCCTCGATTCGCTCGCGATAGTGTTCGTACCAGTTGGCGCCGATGAAGAGCTCGAGCCACCTCTCGTCATCCATGCCGCTCGCACCATCGTGCTCGGTAGGGGACAGATCGGAACCGCCTAGGGGATTGCCGCAATGAGGACAGATGTTTGCGTTGATCGAGACTTGCCCGTCACACTCGGGACACGTGGTGAGACTCATTGCACACCCTCGTCAACGATGACGAAAAGAGCTGAGGTTACCTGATAATCTGTACCAAAGCTGCCGATCAATCCACCCGCCGAGCCCTCTGCCCTTGAAGCTCGAACGCAATCACTTTCCCGTCTTCCCTGACGAAGGTCACTCGCGTTCCAGCGTCATCTTCGAAGAAAAATACGGTCTCAGATTCGGGTCGCAGGACCGGCTTCCGCCCGTCCGGTAGGCTCATTAGGAGGCGGTTGTTATCCGCCGCCACCTCGATCATGCCGTATCCGGCTACTTCATAACGCCCCGCAAGCTCAGCCAACACAGCTTCATCGAGCTGAGCCACTTCCTTCTCGGTCGCTTCCAGAATTCCCCAGCCGTACTCCGCATCAATGGTCAGCAGAATCTCAAGTGCCAACCCGCTGCCATTGTCGGAGTTGGTCATTACCGCCGCTCCCCTTCCGCCCTCAATAAAGGCTGCGAGTTGACAACGAAATCCCTCGTTACTACCACCATGACCGAACGTGACATGGTCCTCGTCGAGTGACGGTCCCAGTCCCCAATCGTTCAAGTGCGGCTGGAGCATGTCCTCCACCAACTGTGGTGACAGTGGACCATCCTCGTCACCGGCGTGAGCGCGCTGCACGGCAATCGCCCAACGTGCCAGGTCGCCAGGCGTAGTCCACAAACCGGCCGCTGCCATTTCGGGATAGGTGTGCCATTTACCCTCTACCGCGGTTCCGTCGCCACGATAAGCCGTTGCTGCTTCACCGCGCCGAGCTTGCGGCAGAGGTTGCTCGTATGTGCTGGCCGTCATCCCGACCGGATCGAGTACGAGTTGCCGCATCAGTTCGGGGAACGGTCGGCCCGTCACGTCCGTGAGCAGTAGCTGCATCACCGTATAGCCGCCTCCCGAGTAACGCCACAGCACTCCCGGCGTCGTATCCGGCAAGATGGGCTCTGTATTGCCGTCCCCATTCAGCACGCCGACCGTACTCGGAACGGTCTCATCAGGTCCGTACCCCGGGAAGCCGTGCACGGTTAGTCCTGCGGAGTGAGTCAGCAGCCCTCTGAGTGTGACGGACTGTCGAGTCGTGTGCCGCGTCGCGGGGATCTGCCAACTCGTAAGGCCACCATTCACATCTTCATCGAGGTCAAGTTCTCCGCGCTCCACCAATCGAAGCGCCGCAGTAGCCGCAACCGGCTTGCTGATCGAAGCAGCCTGGAACAACGTCTTCTCGGTAACCGGAGTGCCCGATGCAACATCGGCAATCCCGTAACCGCGCGCCCATTCGACCTCACCATTGTTGATCACCGCGATGCTCACGCCCGGAACCATCAGCTGGGCCATGCGGTCTTCGAGTGTAGCAGTCTGTGCCGGCTCGCCGCGAATCACCAACCCCGGCAGCAGCTCGTTCTCGACCCGCGCTATGTGTGACTCGACGTCCTCGGCCGGCCGACACGCCACCGCGAACACGAGGATTGCGGTCAACATCAACGTTCTTTTCATCGTCGTTCAACCCTGTAATGACTGCCCTTTACCGTCCCTTGCCGCCCCTTACCGCTCACTCTCCTCAACCACAATCTCATCCACAAAAAGCCACGCCTTGCCTCCTGCACCGGGGTGCCACTCAGGACACTCTCGCAAGTTCATGGCGCGGATGCGAACGAAGCGTACCGGTTCGGTTTGTACGTCCGCCGTGACCATCAACGTGCTGCGCTCTCCTGTGTGTTCCACCGTGAGCTGCGTTCGGTGCACCGTCTCCCACGCGGCGCCATCCACTGAAACGCCGAACTCGACAGCCTGCGGTAGGAAGATCCACGATACCTGAGCGCGTAAGAAATCAGCGGCTATGCGGCCGACGTCTCTGGCCTCGCCCAGATCGATTACGGCTTCCAGGTCGTCGACCTCGAATCCCAGCCATCGTTTGTCGTTGAAGTCCCGGCTGCCCAGCCGCCCATCCGCCAACGATGACGGGCCTCGTCCCGGGTACGTGGAACTGGGGGGCGTGGTCAAAGCAACCGACATACCCACAGCCATGTGCGTAATCGTGTCGGGTCGCTCGAAGCCGCGCCGTCCGGGCGGACGCACTTCGTTGCCCTTTCGCTGAGTCAATAGATCGCCCAGAGAATACCGTGCCAATTCGGCAAGTGAGTCCAGTCGCTGTACGATTTCGGGGTAAGCCACCGACACGTCGGTAGTCTCTCCGATGTCGGCCTCTAGATCGTAGAGTGCAGCAGGCACGGTGGGAAACGCATACGGCCCCGGATGTCCGTCTCGACCCGGCTCCACTCCGATGTACGACCGCGTGCGATGTTCGAAAACCCGCTTCCACTTGCCCGCGCGCACGGCTCTGAGCTGGCCTCCGTAATAGAAATAGAAATTGTTGCGGGGCACACTGGACTCATCGCCCTCGAGCAACGGCATGAGGTTCACACCATCTATTTCGTTTTCCGGAAGCTTCGCGCCGGTCGCGGCAGCAATGGTGGGAAGCACGTCAATAGTCGATGCCATTCTGTCGGTTACTAATGCCGGTCCGATCCGATCGGGCCAGCGCATTATTGCGGGTACTCGTGGCCCACCTTCGAATGCTGTGCCCTTCCCCTCTCTCAAGGGCCCAGTGGACCCGGCGTGATTGCCGTAGTTGAGCCACGGACCATTGTCGCTGGTGTAGATAACCAACGTATTCTCCGTGAGCCCGAAGCGATCCAGCGCGTCCAGTACCGCACCCACAGACCAGTCGATTTCCTCTATGACGTCACCGTACATGCCCTGGTCGCTGCTCCCGCGGAATCTTCCCGAAACACCCAGCGGCACGTGAGGCATCGAGTGTGCGAGGTAGAGGAAGAACGGCCTGTCCTTGTGTTGCTCGATGAACTGAACGGCACGCTCGGTGTAGCGTGTGGTCAAGGAGGCCTGGTCTTCCAAGTCATCTATCGTAGTCGCTGTCTGGTTACCGTCGATGAGCGGTAACGGCGGATAGTTCAACTTGTGCCCTTCCGTCACCGGAATTCCATCGTAGTCGACCGGCCACATGTCGTTGGAATAAGGCAGTCCCAGATACTCGTCGAACCCGTGTTGTAGCGGAAGGAACTCCGGATGATGCCCCAGATGCCATTTGCCAAACATGCCCGTAGCGTAGCCCTCGTCCTTGAGCATTTCCGCGATGGTGGTTTCTTGGGGATTCAGACCCACTTCCGCCCAAGGCGCCAGGGCACCTCGAATCGAAACGCGTTCCGCGTAGCTGCCGGTCAGCAGCGAAGCACGGGAAGCAGAACACACAGCTTCACTGGCGTAGAAGTTCGTGAAACGCATACCCTCGGCTGCTAGTCGATCGATGTGGGGCGTGGTGAATCCCGTGGCGCCGTACACTCCAACGTCGGCGTAGCCCTGATCGTCGGTAAAGACCAGTACTACGTTGGGCAAGCGATCGGATGGAGAACAACCTGTAACCAGGAAGCTCGCGACAATCAATCCCAATCCAACAGGAGACGTCGTACTTGCCCTGGTCAGTGAAGTAGTGGTCATATCGATTCTCACGTCTTGATCGCCGTTTCCCGCTCCCCTGCCTGTCACATTGCCTCCTGACGCACCCACAGTCAAATTCTCGCGCTCCTTCCCGACTGGCAACCCGGCGACTTCGGGGCTATTTATTGCTACTACTGCCACCAGCCAGGAAGCTCACATGGAGTCCATTCTATCTCACCTAGTAGCCGGACTGTTCGGTGCCGGTATCATGTGGTTCGTAGACCGCCCTATACGGCGCCAATTCCGCCTTCTCATGGAAGCAATTGATGCGGGAAAACAGGAAGGCAAGGATTGGCGATTGGTGCGTGATACGGCCGGCCGGCCTACAGGGGTTCGCATCATGTATGGCGCTTCGGCACCTTCGGACAAACCGGGTTCAGTGTAGATCCAGCCTCGAGCTACCCAGTAACTGCCGTCACTTCTTGAACACATGGAACCACTTGTCCAAGGTACCCTTCTCCATGTCGGCGATGGTCTCCAACTCTCCAGCATCCAGCCAGACACCCTCGCAGGATGAGCACTTGTCCACCGCGACACCTTTGTAGTCGATCTCAATGAGCTTCATGCCGCACTTGGGACAGTGCATGTAGTGCAAGTCTTTGAGTTTTAGCCTTTCCTGAGTTTCCATCTGTTCGCGCCTACGCTCTTCTTGTTCTTTCCTCCTCAGGAATTCCTGGCGGGCGTGGTATTCTTCTTCCTGTTTGCTGGGCTTGATCGGCATTGATATCCTTCCTCATACAAAACGGGTTTGTAGGGGCTGTGACTTCTGTGTGCCGAAACGGCAGGCCGTCAAACTGAATAGGCGTGCAATATATGCGCTACACCCCGCAGAGACGAGGTTGTCCCATTGCCTGGATGTGAGCCTGGGAGGACGTCATAGACCGCCGAGTGTTTGAAGATGTGGTGCGCGACGCGATCGACGGCCTGCCAGAACAGTTCCGTCAAGCACTCGAGAACGTGGCTATCGTGGTCAAGGACGAGCCCGACCGGCAGGACCTCCTACAAATGGAACTCGGGCCGGGAGCGGGCGAGCTCTTTGGGCTCTACCACGGTGTGCCTTTGTCGGAGCGAGGAAGCGGGTATGCCGGCCTACCTGACTGCATCGAGATCTACCGCAGACCGATATTGAGGACCTTCGACACTCACGAACAAATCGTCGCCGAGATTCGTAACACTGTCGTTCACGAACTCGGCCATCACATGGGATTGAGTGACGAGGAGATGCCGTACTAGGCTGGCAGAGTATGTAGCGAAACGGCAGGCCGCGTCTTGCCGCAGCCTGCCGCTCTAACTGACCTTTGGCCGCCTCAGTTTGAGGGACAACGCAAGGGCGGCCACAGCCGGAGATAAGAGAAGGATCGGCAACGCGTAGGTCCGGGGACTGACGGGATCAAACCAGCCCCTCACATCCTCCAGCCCCTGCACCACGCTCGGTGCCTGGAGCAGGACGTATCGTCCGACCGACAACACTACCAGCACCACGAACAGAAGCACCCAGGACTTAGCGAACAACACCAATAACCGGGAAACCATCAGTGACCCCTAGCCGGCGGCATCACGCAGCCGACACCTCGCTCCGATCGGCCGGTTCCTCGAGGGCTTCCTCCGGCGCCTCGGCTACAACCGTAGTCTGCGCGGTCGCGGCCACCTTGTAAGCCGTCACAACGGCGAGGCCAAAGAAGATGATGTCCAGCAGGCCGAAACTACCCATGAAGCCGATCTGCGCCATCTCACTGCGGATGTCTTCCATTGCCACAGCGATGTTGGCGCTCACCATCTCCTCGAGATCCGAGCGGTACTCCTCCCTTTCGGCCACCGACCACTCATCCCACTGCGATTGGGCCACTGCCCACACGTCTGTGGGATACTCGACCTCAGTCGAAGCCTGCGACGGATCTACACCCACCGGCCAATTGACCGGCTTGTCCTCCGACATGAACTCGACCACCACGTCGTCGGCCAGGTACGAAATCACCAGCTCGTCATCCTCCAACCCCGACACCAGGGCCGACATGATCTCGGAGTCATTGGACAGTATGAGTTGGACCGTCGTGTACTTGGCGGCCAGGAGTGCCAGCACGGTCACCACCACCGCCAGCACGCCCGCCTGCTGACTCCTCTCACCAGAGTTGCCCAGCACAACGCCGAACCCGACCAATCCGCCGACGGCCCAGGCCACCCAGCCCACCTCGTAACCGGTGAAATACGCTATACCCGCCCAAACCGCCGCGCCGATTGCCCCTGCAATGACGCCACCTGCTACTGCGCCGGGTCGATACATATGTGCCCCCTTTAGGCCCTGGAGTAGTGCACCAGTTCATCGCAATAAGCCAGTGGGGGTTGGGGGGATTCAGTGCGTTAGATCACGTTCCAGATTTGAACGTACTTAGAGGCCTCGATGGACGGCCGGGATCATGACGGCATGGATACCTGGCTCAGTTCTTCAGTAGGCTGTATAGCTGCACGTACTCGACATCGAGTTCGTCGCGCATGGTCGCTAAAACGTAGGCATCACCGATTTCCCGAATCTCGAGATCGACAGCGGTTGCCGCAGTGGCCACTTGAATGCCGTCTGCGTCAAACACACTCCAAGTCACCACGGTATCACGAGAAAGCAGAAAGTCGGCGACCCACAGACGATCGCCGGTGTCCATCATTAGTCGCTCATAAGCAGGCAACCGCTGCGGGTACTGCATTTCTTCAAACTGCCGCTGCAACGCCCGACG
The DNA here is from genome assembly GCA_039588335.1 of Gemmatimonadota bacterium. GTDB lineage: Bacteria > Gemmatimonadota > Gemmatimonadetes > Gemmatimonadales > GWC2-71-9. Next base: position 14,026 of record JBDGZZ010000053.1, read on the forward strand.
GTCGTTGTCCGAACGTGCGGCATCGAGCAGGTCCGATTCGTATGCCGCGATATCTTCCTCGTTCAGCTCCAGCCCGGCGACCGCCTTTCGGATGACTCTGACGATGGTCCCCGTCGAATCGAACCCGAGAATCTCATAAGACCCGCCGGTGCCCACATATGCCAACTGCGGACCCATCACGATCAACGTCGACCGGCCGAACGGCTGTGGCCTGCTGCCATTCTCGTGACCCCATCGATCTGGACCTGGGAAGTCGCCGAGGGAGTGCAGAACATTACCCTGCGCATCCATCAGCCATACCGGGTGGGATTCGCGATGGACACCCAACGGAGGAGGTGCAGCTGACGTGTACCACCCCATCACCAGGAAGGTGCCGCCACTGCGGCAGCTAGCTGGGCCGTAGGGCGGGCGACCGTTGGGGGCCACGACGCGAAAGTCGCGCTGGAGTTGCCCGTCCTCATCATATACCGACATCCTGCGATTACCGATGTCGTAGGCGAAGAGCAAGCCATCGCAGTAAGCGGTCCAGGCAATGTATTCGAATTCACCCGGGCCGGCGCCTTGGCGGCCAGCAGCGAATAGGTAGTCACCCGCTGCATCATAGAACCGGAGTTCGTTCGTGCCGCGATTCGCCACGACTATGCGCTCGTGTGGGAGCCTGTGTGCACCCTCGATCTGGAACAGCAGATCCTGGCTGTCGCCAGCTGCCGCACCAATCGAGAGCTTCGGCTCGACGCTCAAACGCCAAGTCGGAGTGCTCTCATCAACGCCTACTGGGTGTTCTACGACCTGGACCCCGGCACTGTCACGAACAACGGCTGCGACGTCATGAACGTCCGGCGAGCAGCCGGCCAGAATAACAGCGAGTACCGGGCTGATGGCCCCCAAAAACCGTGATCTGTCAATTCTCACTCGGCCTTCCTCCGATTGCGCAGGCATAGCGCATCAGCAGCTTGGTCTTGGCCGTGCACTGCGCGATTGCATCCAGTACTTCCTCCGGTGGCCGTCCCGTTACCCCGCTCCGCAGTTCCAACAGTTCGGGCAAGCCTCCATCAACAGGGATGAGGATCAATATGCCCGTTATGGCGCTCATCGTCACTCCTTGGATAATTTCTGTCGTAGATCACTTGCCCACGATACGGAACGCACCGGCACCCGTTTCAGCATTCGGCGATGAAGTGTTCGGTTGGGTTCGGAAACGATCGGTATTGGTGAGAATCTCACCCTGAGGTCGAACTTAACCGAACACTTTCTCGGTTCTGAGTGAGTCTTGGTGAAACGTTCGCTCAGGTATTGCGTACCGATATGTGCCAACGCGAAACAGGACTTGCGGACAATGCCCGAGCCGATCCGAGCAATCTCTCATACGCTGCGAACCGATCGCATTAACCAGCCACCTCAAATCTGGCTGGATCTCATTGGCCATTCATATCTCGAAAGAGGGCTTACCACGGAGGCGATCGGGGTCTTCCAGATGAGCGTTGAAGCCTATCCGAAGTCACCGAACGCACACAGGAGTCTGGGGCACGCGTATGAAAGATGTGGTGAAGCCGAGTTGGCGGCTATGAGCTTCCAGAGAGCGGCGGAGTTGCATACAGTCTAAGGGTAGGGCGGCGGAGCGGCAGAGCGGCACCAATCACTCCGCCCTCAACGCAATCAACGGATCAACCCGCGCTGCCCTGAGTGCGGGGACGCAGCAGGCCAACATGGATGCAACACCGAGTATTCCTATCGCTACGGCGAAGGTCCAAGGGTCGCGCGGTTCCAGGTTGTACAAGTAGCTCTGCAACACGCCCACGGCAGCGTACGCGCCCAGCGTGCCCAGTCCGAGTCCGATGAGGGTAATTGTCATTCCACGAGAGACTACGTGCAGCATTATTCGGGCGTGATCCGCCCCAAGCGCCTTGCGAATTCCAAGCTCACGTGTGCGTTGTGCAACCGCATAGGCCATCACACCGTATACCCCAACTACCGAGAGGACAACTGAGGCAAGCCCAAACACACCGAGTAGTAACGTGCGAAACCGCGGTTCGGACACCGCATCCCAGAGAATATCCTCCAGTGGTCGAATACCGTAGAGGGCAACGTTGGGATCAATAGAGGCCAATATTCGTCTGATGGACGGCACCTGGCTTGTCGGGTCTCGATCGACCCGTACAACCACATCCATGCTCCCCCTCTGACGCGATCCAGCGGCATATGCCAAATAGACCCGCGGTTCATCCGGGGAGTGACGGCCGTCCATGCCGGCACCTCGATAGCGTACGTCACTCACAACCCCCGCCACTGTGTGCCACACACTGTCAAGCATCACCCGTCCACCCAGCGCCGGTTTCTGTCCCCAATAGCGCCGTGACATGAACTGGTTTATCACGACGACTGCTGGGGCCGACTCGTTGTCACCGTCGCTGAACACCCGACCCTCTAGGACGGGAATCCCCAGTGTCGCGAAATAGTCCGGACTGACCTGTTTCACCTCGGCCTCGAATTGCTCATCAGGGGCTGCCGAGTAGCCTTCGACCTCGAAGCCTGTAGAGTGGTGCCACCCGCTTGCGGGTAAATACACGGCCATCGCGGCAGAGAGCACCCCCGGTAACGCCCGAACATCGCTCAGCAGTTCGTCGTAGAAGAGTCTTCGTTCCCCAAAAGTCGGATAGCGAGAATCCGGCAATGACGTCTCGAAAGTGAGCACGTTTTGCGGACGGATGCCGGTCTCGATCGCCAGCAAACTCATGAAACTCTTGAGTAGGAGTCCTCCGCCAACCAATAGCACCAGAGCCAGGCCGAGTTGTGCCACCACCAGTCCGTCACGTATCCGCCCGTGTCGGACTCCACCGGACGCGCCCCGAGTGCCTTCGTTCAGCCTGCTCGCCAGATCGATCTTCGACGCACGTAACGCCGGCATCAAACCGATTCCGATTCCCACCACTACCGCAATTCCCAACGTGAAGGCCAGCACGCCACCGTCGATGCCGATCTCTTCCTGACGAGGAATCGAGCCGGGTGCCAATGCAACCATCATGTCGAGGAGAACGAAGGCAACACCGACTCCCAACGCCGCGCCCAGCAGACTCACGATCGCACTCTCTGTCAGCAGTTGCTGTGCTAGGCGCCTGGGCCCTGCTCCAATGGCCGCGCGCACGGTGTGTTCGTGCTCCTGACCGGTCGCTCGTGTGAGCATCAGGTTAACGACGTTCACGCATGCGATGAGGAGAACGGCGGTGACCGCCGCCATGAAGATCAGCAATACGGAACGTGCGTCCCCGACGAGGTAATTACGGAGTGCCGTGAATGATGCTCCAAATGTCCTGCGCGACCCATCACGCCACTCAACCTCGATCGCTCTCGCTTCCAGCAATGACTTCGCCTGTCCAATCGAGAGCCCATCTCTCACTCTGCCCACAACTTGATAGTTGGTGCTCCCTGGACCTCGAGTCGCCCACGCGAGTGGCATCCAGAATTGAGCAGTTGCGGACGGAAACCTGAATCCCCGGGGCATAACTCCTACCACCGTGTATGTTCGCTCTCTCACGGTGACGTTTCTTCCTATGACATCCGGACTTCCACCAAAACGCCGCTGCCATAACCCATAACTCAGAATAATGGTCCCTGGTGCCTCGAACGAGTCATCGTCATCGTGGAACCAGCGACCAACCGCCGGCTGAACACCGAGCGCTCGCAACAAGCCCGCTGAAACGAGCGTGCCGGGTAATATCTCGGTGCCCGCCCCCAGGTTGATGCTATACGTCCACGCATCGTCGTAAACTCCCAGTTCATCGAAGATATCGGTGGTTGTCTGACGCCACAGTTCAAAGTTTGGATAGGTAACGTTGACCCTCATATGCTGTGACATGTAGTCGTCGTACGCTGCCCAGACAGCGCGAGTCTGCTCGTCCACCGGGTTGTACTCTAGCACCGCTAAGCGACCGGGATCTGCGTATTCCAAGGGGCGCAAAAGTACTGAGTTGACGACACTGAATATTGCGCTCGTAGCACCGATGCCTAGTCCGAGTGTCACCACGGCGGCAGCCGTGAAACCTGGCTTTCGCATCAAGGACCGTACGACGTAACGTGCATCCTGCCAGATACTCTCCATCACTGCTCCTCGCCTTGTTTTTTGATTCAGTCCAAGGAGTCGTCGACCAACTGACCACGCACCGGAGGCCACTTGACCAACGCTCTCCAGAACGGGCCGCGACCGTTGGGTGGCCGAGCGTTCCAGGTCGGCCACGAAGTCCTTTGTCGTGGCAGTCCGTTCCGCCGGATCCAAGTCCATGGCACGTGCCACGGCGGTAGACAGTGGCCTCGAAATGTGCGGCGCGTGTTGTCTCAAGTCGGGAACGGTTTCGCGGAACCGCTTCGACACGATCTCCATCGTGTTGGTTCCGGTGAATGGCTTCTCGCCCGACAGCATCTCGAACACCACGCAACCGAGGCTGTATACATCCGACCGCGCGTCGAGCTGTTGATCTCCGGTTGCCTGTTCGGGACTCACATATGCGGGCGTGCCGGCGGAAGAGTCGATTTCACGCCTCTGGCCCCACTCGAACATCTCCGTGTGAATCGCTCGGGAGATACCGAAATCGGCTACATAGGGATGGTCTTCCGACAGCAGAATATTTTCGGGCTTCACATCGCAGTGAAGCATTTGCCGCTCGTGAGCATATGCGAGGGCCGCGGCTACTCCACGGGCAATCTTGAGTGTTTCCTCTACCGTGAGTTGACGATCCCGGTTCAGCCGCTCTCGCAACGAACCGCCCCGTATGTAGGGCATCACGTAGAACGGGTATCCCGCAGCCTGCCCTGAGTCGTGCAGGCCCAGAATGTGGTGGTGCTCCAAACGAGCCGTGTACCGTATTTCCTTTAGAAACTGGTCAGCACCGATTCCACTCACCGCCTCCGGCGAGACCACCTTGACTGCCACCAGCCGCCCGTGCTTCACGTCGCGAGCCAGATAAACAGTCCCCATGCCCCCGTGCCCCAGTTCCTTCTCGATCAGGTACCGATCTGCGATGGCGGCCTGGAAGTTGGCATCCGACCCTCCAGCGGGGCCTGATTCGATCTCAAACAGATCTTCGAATTGGACGTTGAAGACTTCGAGGAGGCGGTCGCGGGTCTTCGGGGAAGGATATGGGTGCTTGCCGTTTACGATCTCAGACCAGTGACCGCGCGAGATGCCCAGCTTGATGGCCCAGTGGTTCTGGCTCAGACTGCTCTGGGCCAGCATTTCCAGCAATCGTTGTTGTTTGAGCCGTACGCGCACCGAGTATCTCCTGCCTGCGGGTTCTGACACTAAGATATTCCCAATTCGTCAGATAGTTGCTGGAAGATTCCGGATTTTGGGAAGAAGTGTTCGTTGTCGTTCGATTGACTAAGGGACGGTAAGGGACGGAAAGAGACGGGAAGAGACGGTATGTGGTGGTATTTGTTGGCGTGTCGGGGGATGGCGGAGCCATCCCCCATAACGACTACGGTAAGGCGTACAGTTCGTTGGCCTCGGCTGCCGCTTCCTGAAGAATTGCCGCGGTCTCGGCCGAGAGCCCGAGCACGACCCCCGAAGGCGTTACCACGTCGGGCGGGAGGCCAATCGGTGACAGTCCGGTCAGCTGCTGGAACATCACCAAAGCTGCCAGATACGTTCCGGCCTCGCTGGGATGAAACCCATCCGGCCCGTACAGCATGAGCGTGGCATCGCGTTCCCAGGCCAAACGCCACGCTTCACCGACCGGGTACAGTAGACCCCCTACTTGCTCGGCAGCCATCGTATACGATTCACTTACGCCGTCGAAATCGAAGAACCTGGCCTCCGACGGCCACACCATGTAGAGAGCGGTCTCACCACTCACGGCAGTGACTTCTTCGTCGAACAGCTTGGAATACTGGAGTAGAGACGGGCGCCCCTCCGTGGCCGACGGTCCCTGC
>JBDGZZ010000054.1:0-33327 GCA_039588335.1 Gemmatimonadota bacterium
TAGTAGTGAGGTCTTGATCCTGCGCCACCCGGAACGAGTGGAACTCGGCCGCAATTCGCGCATTGCCACCCAAGTTGACGCCGCTCTTCAGTGCGGCGTCCTGCAAACCGCGACCGGCGGTATGTACGGGAATGTTCAAGAACAGGTCTGCCAAACCGTAGAACTTGTGGTTGGTGGCAAACAGCGTGTCGAACACCTTGACCTTGGCGTCGTCGAGGTCGTCGTCGCCTGACAGATAGTCGTACCAAAGCACGACGTCGGCTTTGCCTCCCGCAAACAGCAAACCAACGCGTCCGCCGAACATGTAGGCCGTGACTTCGTCGCCGAGGCGATCACCGATCTGGTACGACCCTTCGGCTCGGTACCTGACCATTCCCGCCTGCCCCCACCAGCGTGCGCCGAGCGTGTACTGTTTCGTTCCGAGAGTACCTACGTCGTTCAAGAAACCGTAGAGGTCCAACGTTCCAGGAACGGCGCTCTGCACCCGACCGTATGCACCCCAAAAGTATTCCGTGTCGTCGTGCGCCGGGGTTATGTCGTTCGCGATGACAGCCCCAAGCAAGTACACATCTCCCAGGGATCCGTCTGCAGACACCTTGAGCGCATCAAACGATCGAGCTTGCTGGGTCCAGTCTACAGCTCCCACCAGCCGCTGGCCGCCGAAGTTTATTTCTTGTCTCCCTGCCCGTGCCGCAAACTTGACCGAGCCACGGCTCTCGACGTTGAGGTATCCCTGATGCAGATCGAACTGGTTGGCGCTGAAGTCACCGAGTGTGCTGGTTTCCTCGCCCCAGATCCGCACGTCTTGAACCTGAAACATGATACTCACACCGTTGTCGAGCCTGGCAGAGAGCTGGCCGCGCGCCCGCATCGACGTGAAATTACCGTTGCCGACGTTCGCGGTGTCCCTGAACTCGAAGCGCGGCCGGATCTGTCCACCCAACTTTATGTCTTGGGCCTCGAGCGACGGGACAACCAACAGGATGCCAACCAGCGGACGAAGCATCATTCTCAGCACTCTCATGGCCATCTCTCCTTTTGTGCGAGCCATTCTGCAAACTTATGGAACGCCCTTCCGCGGTGACTCACCGCGTGTTTCTCCTCCGGCGTGGCTTCTCCAAAACTCTTGCCGAGGTCGTCCGAATAGAACAGTGGGTCGTACCCAAAACCTCCTGTTCCCTTTGGCTCGTCGAGAATCAACCCCGTGCACATTCCATCGAACGTCGCGGGCACATCGGATGGCTTCTTCACGAACGCCACGCAGCAGCGATACCTTGCGCGTCTTCGTTCACGTGGAGCACCGGCAAGTCTACGAAGTAGTTCCTGGTTGTTCGCCGCATCCTGGTCCGGGGCCGGCATCGCAAAGCGCTTCGAATGCACACCGGGTTGCCCACCCAACGAGAATACCTCCAAACCCGAATCGTCGGCTATGGTAGGTAGTTTTGAACGGTGCGCGAAGTACTGGGCCTTGCGCCGTGCGTTTCCTTCGAAGGAGCCCGCATCTTCCAGGCTCTCTTCCTCCGCTCGCTCCCTGATGCCAGCTTCATCGGGAAACACTACTCGATAGGCTACATCATTGAGTATCAACTCTATCTCACGTTGCTTGCCGCGACTCCGCGTCGCAACCAGAAGCGGTGGTTTCACCATTCCAGTGTCCTCCGCTGCTCGGCAAACAGACGACTCGTTCCAGCCGCCGCAAGCTCTAATAGCCGGTCCATTTCGTCTTTCGAGAACGGCCTGCCCTCTGCACTTCCCTGAATCTCGACGTAACGATCGGGTTCGAGCACCACGATGTTCGCGTCTACCTGTGCCGTCTTGTCTTCGGCATACACCAGGTCGAGTCGAGGTTCACCATCCACTATGCCGACCGATACCGCCGCCACGAGTTTCGCGAATGGATTCGGCAGTTTCAGTTCTTTCTCCATCCAGGTGCACGCTTCGGCAACTGCCATGGCACCACCGCTTATTGCCGCGGTGCGCGTTCCCCCATCAGCCTGCAGAACATCGCAGTCCACCCTGATGGTGTACTCACCGAACTCGAAGTTGTGAAGTGAGGAACGCAGGCTACGACCTATGAGGCGTTGAATCTCAGCGGTCCTACCTCCGGGACCGTTCCGTTCTCTTGCGGTTCGCTCCGTCGTAGCGCGCGGAAGCATGGCGTACTCGGCCGTGAGCCAACCGAGACCCGTTCCCCGCCGCCAGCCGGGTACGCCCTCCTCAACGCTGGCCGTGCAGAGCACCACGGTGTCACCAAGTGAGACACGACACGACCCTTCTGCGTACGGGCTCGTTCCCCTCTCGAGCTTCAGGCGACGAAGCTCGTCGGGTGCACGACCGTCAGGACGCGACATGTTACCCGTTACGGCGGAGTGGTGCCCGGAGCACGAGTTCTCCCTTCATCGGACTCCGTCGCTCCTCCGCGGACAAACGCCCACTTGAGCAGTGGCGGAGCGATGAACGTCGTGCCGAACACCATGAGGATGATGGCACCGAATAGCGGGCGACTCAACACACCCGTCACCAATCCGATGTTGGCAAAGATGAGACCGACTTCACCGCGCGGGATCATGCCGATGCCTACCGACAGCCGATTGAACTTCTGCCACGGTACTGCCCAGCCCGCCGCTACCTTGCCGATCACGGCGATGACAAAGAATGCCAGACCGAGACCCAGAACCGGCAGGTTCTCCGGTACAGTCGGATTGAGCAGGCTAACGTCGAACTTGGCTCCGATACTCAGGAAGAAGATCGGAGTGAACACATCTGCAATCGGCTTGATCCGCTCTTCGATCACATTGAACTGGTTGGTACCGGACAAGATCAGTCCCGCCGCAAAGGCACCAACGATCATCGCCGATCCCGCCATGTCGGCCAGTGCCGCAACAACCAACACGAAAGCGAACGCCGCGACGAGCAAGACACCGCGGACCCTCATCCGGTTGATCATGTCGAACGTTTTCGGCGCCAACTGCAAGCCGACACCAACCGCGATGACCAGGAAGCCGACTGCCACGACGAACGAACGGCCGATTCCCAGAACCGAGACAGCATTGCCGGCGGCTAGAGACGAGACCACGCCCAGAATGATCAGGCCGAGTACGTCGTCGATTACCGCAGCTCCAATGATGAATCGCGACTCGACCGCGTGCATCACCTTCAGATCCTGCAGCACCCTGGCGGTGATTCCAACCGATGTGGCGGTGAGCGTTCCCCCCAGGAAGATCGCGGTCATCATCACGCCAGTAGGTCCAAGCTCAGGCACGGCCAGGGGAGAGAGCCAGAACGCTATGCCGCCGATCATTGGCAACACGACTCCCACCGCTGCTATGGCGGCGGCACCCTTCCCCACCCTGAACATCGCCTTGAGATCGGTCTCGAGCCCGATTTCGAACAGGAGGATCACGACACCGATCTCAGCGAGGATTTCAATCACCGGAGTGAGCGCGTCTTCGGCTCCGACAGGTATCACTCCGAGGAGGCTGCCACCCAGAATTGCACCGGCCGCCAGCTCACCGAGCACGGCGGGCTGGCCAACCCTCTCACTCAACTCACCGGAGAGCTTTCCGACGACTAGCATGCAGGCGAGAATCCAAAACAGTCGCGTTATGTCGACGTGCTCCGGGGCATGGTCCTGAAGCGCCCAAACGGCTGCGGGTACGAGCACTAGAACGCCCACGGCTATTAGAACACGAGCCTTCTTCATCTTCTATCTAGTTCGGTCTTCAAAGTCTATAGTGGATTTCTGACCTCAGGAGTCAGAGTGAATGTGTGGTGTATCAGGGGGAGGTCGAGCGTTTCCTCATACGTGGTCGTTATGAGGATCTCTCGTGGGCGGAGAGTGCGTCGAATGGTTAGCTGTTGCGCCTCCACGGGCAATCCAAGGCTTTCAGCTTTCTGACTCAAACGGCGGCGGATCGTAGCGTTGTCTATGCTCGGCGCCAACCGTGCCTGAGTTTTCATCTCTTCCTTGAACCGCCAATAGTCCACGTAGATAGTGGCTACCGGAAGACCGTAGTAGATCCCAATGGTTATCGCGAGCAACGTCAGCATGCAGCCTAGGCGTGACTTGCCACCCCTTCGCCGCTGCCTTACCACTGCGATTGTGCCCCATCGACGATGTCGTTGACCAGCTTCACCAGTGCCAACTCCCTGCCCGATTGCTCATTGGGCGGAGTGTACTCACCATCCACCCTCAACCCCGACCGCTCCCACAGGATGCGATCCTCGCGTTGGTCGTATATCTCGACGCTGAGAGAGAGTTGTACCATCCGGCGAGAGACCGTCACGTTTCCGACCTGACCGGTTTGAAACGACAGCGGTGCATCCGGCACATATTGCGTTATGGTACCACGAACCACTGCGTCAGCCGTCGCTTCGGACGCCGGCCTCAATCCCAACCGCTGCTCCATCGCCTCAGTAAGTGCCTCGGTGACCTCCTGGGTCAACGTCGGCTCGGCCGTTTGATTGTCGAAGGGGAGGATTGCCACCGTCCGGACATGACTGGGCAGGCCACCTCCCGCGAAGCCGTAACAGCCACTCGCAACCAAGGCGAGCAACGCGCCGAGGACCACTCTATGGCCGCTTCCAAACGTCCGGATCGTGTGATGCAAGAGTCTCAACTTTCACCACGTTCAACAAGAAAAGTGTCGCCGACCCAGGAAACGTCATAGTCGCTTCCCTGGGTGCGTGTGTGGAGTCATCGAATACAGCATCTGTGATTCCGACGACTTCCTCGAATCGGCGCACCTCTGCCTGCAATCTAAGCTCTGGCTCACTGGTCACAACGTAACTCAGCGTATCGCCACCCGATACATACTGCCACACCCTCTGTGAGCCTGTCTCGATACCGTACACCTGCGATCCCGGTGGTGCGCCACGAGGGATTCCCAGCGCCGCCCAGAACAACGGAGCGACCGGTATCAACTGGTCTACATCGTCTTCGGGCTCTGCCCAAAGCACTTCGTCTCCGATCACCACGGCTGCTCCACTACGTCCGAAAGGAGCGCGGTAATCGAACCGCAACGAGTCGGGCGGTGCGAACCGCACGGTCGCACGGCCCTTGGCCGAGCCCTGCTGGGTCGCGTACGTCCACCTCAGGTCGTACAGTGCCGCCTGGCCCGGCTGTAACTCGTTTACCCAAGTCCGTGCCGTTGCCTCTTCGAGCGGAGCCAATGACTCCGGCGCAATCGATTCGGGCCGCCCCGCACATCCCAATAGGAGCAGAACCGCAGCACTGCCGACATAATAGGAGTGTACGCTCGACCGGTCAACCGCAAGTTGTTGCAGCATAGTCGTTTAAAGATACAACACGGGGGCGCCTACGACAGTCCGACCCGGTCGAGACACTAGCGGCGGCGAACCGTCCGGATCCTATCACCCTGGAGAATCCTGTCTACTACTTCCATCCCCGCCTCCACCTCTCCGACCACGGGATACGTTCCATCGAGGTGCGGTTGCGGACTGTGAGTGATGAAGAACTGGCTTCCACCAGTATCAGGTCCAGAGAGCGCCATCCCCACCGTACCCCTGCCATAGCGCCGTCGATTATTCTCGTCACGGAGAGCAAAATCGGGACCTCCCCAACCGTCACCTCTTGGATCACCATCCTGAATTACGAAATTCGGCACCACTCGGTGCCAGGCACCGCCATCGAAGAAGTGGCGATCCGCCAGCCCGAGCAGTGCGTCTACCGTGATTGGAGCGTCCGCAGCATTCAGAGTCACCGTGATCTGGCCCCCCTCAGTGTCTATCACGAGGGCGGGCAGAATGCCCTCGACCTCCGCGGGTAGTACTAGGTGCCGGGCAATTGCACGGTAATCGTCGAGGTCGCGACCGGTCTCAATCGGCGTGACCGGTCCCCATTGAGCGGCAGCGGCGGGGAACACCTCCTGCGCAGCGCGCCTCACCAAGTAATCGTCCACCTCCGGATACCGGCTCAGGAACTGATCGTCCACGGCAACCCTCTCTGAGAACCCGAGGTCGGCCACGGCGGCCAAAGCACCCACCACCGCCACTTGGGCATCGTTGATCGCATCCGCCAGGCTCAACTCATACGATCTCACGAGCAGTTCGACATCGGTCCTTTGGGGGCGCCTACGAATCCGGTTGACTGCCAGCGCACGCACCACCGGATCCGGATGCACCGCGAAATCCCTCGCCAGGGCATCGGCGCGCGTCGAGTCCAGGCGAGCGAGTGCCCCGAGAGCTCTTCCGCCTACTCTGGCGTCGTTGTCCCGGGTGAGTTCCTCCAACCAGGACCGCGCAGTGTCTCCGCCGACGACGCCCAATGCCTCCGCTCCGGTCGCCCTCATGATCCAGTCGGTTTCCGTAATCCACGATGCGCACTTGACCAACGCATCATCCCGCGCAACCCTGGCGAGCCCCAACAAGGCCTGCCGCCTCTGAGCGTACGGCCCCCTCGCACTGGCTCCGCTCAGTACGTTTGCTGCATCCGGTCCACCGAGTTGTCCCAACGCAGCAAGTGCCTGCACGCGCACATTGCCATCGGGATCTGACAAGAGGTTCCCTACCATCGCGGCGAAGCTGGGGTCTTCATACGTGCCCAGCGTTCGGAGTGCGTTGATGCGCACCCGTGGATCGGGATCCTCTATGAGCGGAGTCACCCATCGGGCGGTACCGGTGCGGTCCAGCCCCGCGGAATCAGCATATGATGCGGTGAGTGCTCTGACTGCCCACGCTCTGATCAACGCGTTCCGATCGTCTATTCCCCTCAAGAACGTGCTCGACGCTTCCGGAGAGCGCAGCCGCGCTAACGAATAAACGCTGGCCTGGCGCGCAGCATGCGACTCCGACTCCGCATACTGCATCAGCAACGTCACCGGGGCTTCGTCGCCCAGTCGCCAGGCCTCGTTCAGAGCCTGTACCACGGTTCGTGGCGGGACATCACCGGCCACCACCCGCCCGACCCAACGCACCAACAACTCGTCGTAGAATCCGGAGGCTGTCGCTCCGCCCATTTTGGCAATTGCAGTTACCGCTTCGAGATGTGTACCGTCCTGCTGCTCCGGACTGCTGCCGTGTACCAGTTCGGCGAGTCGATCGAATGAGGACGGATCCGGCATCAGGCCAAGTGCAAACGCCGCATCTTGCCGCACGACAGATGAAGGATCGCCCAGCAGGTCGAGCAAGATCCGGGTGCCCGCCGGATCACCGATCCGACCGATGGCCAACGCGGCTCTGCGCCTGACAACGTGCTCCGGATGTTCGGCTGCTTCGGCCAACAGATCCAGATCCAGCTCCCGCCGGTCCTCGGATTGTAGTACGCGCGCCATTACGTCGACGACCGCCTCGTCCTGTCGGACAGCGCTCGTGCCGGCTGCAACGGCAACCAGACTAAATGCGTACAGGATCCGCAACGGGAATCAGCTTCTGTCTGACCGGTTCGGGGATCGTCGTGCGCCGGTAGTCGGCATTCACGGCCATCAAGGATGTCTCCGCAGTCGCCAACAGGCTGCCATCGTCGCCCAGCTCAACTGCATATCCGAAGATGACCCTTCTGGCGGAGACGTCGCGCACCCAGCAGCGCACCAGAATGGGATCTTCGTAGCGAGCTGCGGATCGGAAACGGACCCGCGCATCAACCACCGGAAGTAGAAGACCACTCTCCTCGAGTTCGCGGTAGCTCACGCCTCGGGCGCGCATGTGGTCGGTGCGAGCCTGTTCGCACCAGATCAAATAATTCGAGTGGTGCGCAACACCCATCTGATCGGTCTCCGCGTATCGCACTCGGAACCGGCACTCGCTGATGTCAGTCTGGCTGGTCAACGGCTCTCCAAATCCTCGGCAGCGGCAGCAAAATAGAACCCCGACGCTCGGAAAGTCAAACAGGACAGGAGGTTGCGGCCACGGCCCAGCGTCCCGTATACTCTCGCGGTGCCAAAACAATCAACCACCATAGTGGTCTCGGACGCACACCTGGGACAGCAGGCCGATCGAACTCGAGATTCGTTTCACCGCTTTCTTCGCGCGGTACCGGATCTGGGCGATCACCTCCTGATCAACGGTGACCTATTCGAATTCTGGTTCGAGTATCGCCAGGTGATTCCGCGTTCTGCCTTTGCCACACTGTCCGTGCTGGCCGAGGTCCGGGAAAAAGGAGTAAGGCTCACTGTGATGGGTGGCAACCACGATCGCTGGGGCCTTGGGTTCTGGAGCGACGAATTGGGGGCGGAGTTCCACAGCGGTCACGCACGAATGGAACTCTCAGGATGGCAGACCTGGGTGGCGCACGGCGACGGTTTTTCGGAGCTGGACTCGAAGGGAAAGATCCTGCACCGGATTACCCGTCACAAACTCACGGCCGCAGCGTTCAGGTTGATTCATCCCGATCTCGCGTTCGGCCTGGTAACTCGGATGTCCAGTCGTCTGGCAGCGCGCAACAGTGAAGACCTGGCCGCTCGAGCCGCGGCAGCGCAGGCAGAGTTCGCTCGCAACATCCTCGACCGGGAACCCAAAGTAGACCTGGTCATTTTGGGACACACGCATCGACCGGCGCTCGAATCGATCGACGACGGCAGATGGTACCTGAACCCCGGTGCGTGGATGGAAGGCCACCGGTACGCAGTCGTAACGACTGACGGACCGGAACTCAAGACGTTCGAGTAGCTAGGGAGGCGGGAGCGACAGGTTCAGGGACAAACCCACCCTGACCTCACCATCGGGTGATACGCTCGCTTCCAGGTCGGTCGGAAAGTCCCACAGCAATGCCGACACGTATGCTTCCGCACCGGACAGCAGGTGGTTGAAGACTAGCAACACCAGCCAGTCCTGCATCTCAGCCCTCTTGTCCTCCACCGTCTCCGCTCCGATGCTCTCTTGATAGTGCAGCTGGTTGAGCGATTTGAGAAACATGGTAAAGGTCAGACCTTCCCAAGCCACGAACACCGCACCCGTAACACGGCGGCCCAGAACAGCCTGACCCCAACCGGGGAGTAGCATCGACCGCCCGAAAGCTCCCAGCGGAGACACCGGCGGGTCAAACCTGAAAGGCGGGACTGGAATGGTGTCTTCGGGCTCCGGTCGCTGCTGCTGCTGTTGTTGAGTGGGAGGTGGGGTCACCTGGGCGTGCATTGGCAAAGCAAGCACCAGAGCCGCGAGCATTGAGATTAGCAGGCGCATAGTGCCGGGAGATATGCCGCTTTGATGTTGGCTTGGATTCGGGCTTCCTCCATCAACCGCAACTCTCCGTCCAAGTGCACTACCGGTGGACCGGACAACGACAGCACGTCTACGCTAGGCGTCTGGAACACAGTAACAGGATCTAGCTCCGTGTGCGTACCTCGGAGCACTCTTGGCACATACCGCAAGAACGTCAGCACGCTGATGTCGCTTATCAGGCATACGTCGAGCAATCCATCCATCGGATCGGCATCGGGCGTGAGCTTGAAGCCTCCTCCTGCGGTCTTGCCAATGGAGACCTCGGCCATGAGTATGGATCCGCTCTGGCTGTGTTCCTGCGACGTCACTTCCAGTTTGGGAGCCTCGAACGAGAAGAACGTCCGGTATACCGACGCCAGGTATAGAGCGAATCCGCGAAGTCGTTTTAACCGCAACGTATTCCGCACCACCTCCGCTCCGAACCCGATTCCCAACCCGTTGACGAAGTACTCCCCCAGGGCCCGGCCGACGTCAAGGCGCCGCACCTCTCCCTGGAGGACGAGCTTCAGGTTCCGTTCCGGATGGCTCGCTTTGTTGAGTCCCACCGTTTTGGCGAAGTCGTTGCCGGTTCCTATGGGCACGTGCGCCAGCACCGTATTGGCTGGACCATCCTGCAGCAGGCCGTTTGACACTCCGTGCACGGTACCGTCACCTCCCACTGCGATTACGACCGGCCATTCCTGACGTCGAGCATCTGCCGCCAACTCGACTTCGTGACCCGGTTCCAGCGTCTCGCGAACATCGATCTCCCAACCGAGTCCACGGGCCGCTTCCGGTAGCGTTCGAAACAGCTTCCGGGCTCGTCCGCGACCGGCGTGGGGATTGAGGATGAACAGCGCACGCTTGTCGGCGGATCGGATGATCGGCGAATCCTGGGAAGGAATTGGGGACAACACGGGGTCAGTGGACGCACCCTTCCGATCGCTCGAGGGTATTGGCGGGAGCGTGTGGGAATCGAACCCACCAGAGCCGCCGAAGGCGTCTCCCAACGGTTTTGAAGACCGCGCAGGCCACCAGACCCAATCCGCCCCCGTTTGTTCGGGTTAGCCGATCACCGCAATGGCGTCGATCTCCACCAACGCACCTTTCGGCAAGCCTCCGGCTTGCACCGTGGCCCGCGCCGGTTTGTGGTCGCCGAAGTGCCTCGCGTATACCTCGTTCATGGCCGGGAAATCCGCCATATCGGCCAGGTAAACAGTTGTCTTCACCACTTTGTCCAGGTCCGTGCCGCCAGCCTGCAGTACTGCCCGCACGTTCATCATCACCTGCTCAGTCTGTGCGGCGACATCCGACCCAACCATGTCCATGGTGGGCGGATCGAGCGGAATCTGCCCCGCCGTGTATATCAGATTCCCGGTTACTATCGCCTGGCTGTAAGGACCGATGGCCTGGGGCGCAGTGGGGGTAGATATGATCTGCATTCAGTTCGAGTTCCTTCCCGAGCTAGAATAGTCCTTCGAAGCTTCCATCTTCTCTCACACGCATTCGTTCGGCCGCCGGTACCTTGCCGAGTCCTGGCATTGTCATGATGTCGCCGGCCGACGCAACCACGAAACCTGCACCTGCCGACGAATAGATGTCTCTGATCTGAAGACGGAATCCCGTCGGCGCTCCCAAGACCTTCTGGTCGTCAGTCAGCGAATACTGTGTCTTGGCAATGCAGACCGGAGTGTCACCCAGACCGAAACCTTCCAGCTGCTTGGCCATTCGTGATGCTGCGGGAGCGAAGTCTACGCCGGCGGCGCCGTACACCTTTGTCGCAATGGCCTCGATCTTCTCGGGGATCGAGAGCGAGGTCTCGTAGATTGGCTTGAAGTTGGCCTCGCCCTTGTCGAGTAAGCCCAGCACGGCATTCGCCACATCGACGCCGCCGTCCCCACCCTTCTCCCACACTTCGCATATCGCGACCTCGGCACCAGCCGCCTCGCAACCGCGCCTGACGATCTCCAGTTCTTCATCCGAGTCGGTCACGAACCGGTTCAGTGCAACCACGGCAGGCACTCCGAACTGGCGCACGATTCCGATGTGGCGTCCGAGATTGGCAAAGCCCTGCTCCACTGCCTTGGGATCCGGCTCGACCAACTGATCTTTGGACGCGCCGCCGTTCAACTTGAGGGCGCGGACGGTGGCAGTGATGATCGCGGCTTCGGGAGCGAAGTCACCGGCCCTACACTTTATGTCGAAGAACTTCTCAGCCCCCAAGTCGCTACCGAATCCTGCTTCGGTCAGTACGATGTCGCCCAACCGCAGCGCGAGCTCGGTGGCAACAACCGAATTGCATCCATGGGCGATGTTAGCGAACGGACCACAATGTACGAAGGCAGGCCCCCCTTCCAGCGTCTGCACGAGGTTCGGGAGTAGCGCATCGCGCAGCAGCATCGTCATCGCTCCGCTGGCATTGAACTCACCTGCTCGCACGGCTTGCCGGTCGCGCGTCATACCTACGATGATCCGTGACACGCGCTCTTCCAGATCTTTCAGGTCGCGCGAAAGAGCCATGATGGCCATGATCTCACTCGCCGGCGTTATCACGAACTTGTCCTGCCGCGGGACGCCTCCGAGCGGCCCACCGAGCCCCACATTGATGTCGCGCAGTGCACGGTCGTTCATGTCCATCGTGCGGGGCCACGTGATCCTGCGCTGATCCAGGCCAGCAGCATTCCCCTGGTGCATGTGATTGTCGAGCATGGCAGCCAACAGGTTGTGCGCGCTGCTTATGGCGTGGAAGTCACCGGTGAAATGGAGGTTTATGTCTTCCATCGGGACGACCTGGGAATAACCACCGCCGGCGGCTCCTCCCTTGATCCCGAACACCGGGCCCAAGCTCGGCTCCCTGAGACAGACAACCGCATTCTTGCCCAGTTTCCGGAGTGCCTGAGTGACTCCAACTGCAACTGTTGACTTCCCCTCGCCGGCCGCTGTCGGATTAATGCCGGTCACCAACACCAGCTTCCCTTTCCGCTTGCCCGATTCGATTGCTTCCAACCGCACCTTGGCCTTGGTCGCCCCGTAATCAATCACCTGGTCGGCCTCGAGTCCAAGCTCCCCGGCCACGTCTTGGATCGGCCTGAGTTTGGCTGCCTGCGCTATTTCAATGTCAGATGGAGTCTTTCTCGTCATGGCATGTTCACGTCGATTTGAGATAAATACGGGGTCCGAAACAACGGGCTGCGTTGTCAGTGGTCTCTTGCAGCAACTGATCGACCGAGACCCCCCGCAGCTCGGCTACCTTGGCCACGACATTGGCAACGAAGGCAGGTTCGTTCCGCTTGCCCCGGTGCGGGACCGGTGCCAAATATGGAGCATCAGTTTCAACTAGGACGCGGTCCGCCGGAACCGCCCTCACAGCCTCAACATCTTCCCAGGAGCGGAAGGTCACCATTCCGCTGAACGAAATGTAGTCACGCCTGTCGAGCCCGACGCTCAATACCTCCCGGCCCGAGCTGAACGAATGGAGGATAGCGGTTGCATTGCTGTCCGTCAGCATGGCCACAATGTCGGCGTCAGCCTCCCGCGAGTGAACCACGATAGGCTTGCCACAGCGTTCCGACAGGGCGAGTTGAGCGGCAAAGACCGTGCGTTGGACGTCGCGCAGGGAGTGGTCGTAATGGTAATCGAGGCCGGCTTCCCCCACGGCCACCACTTCCGGCTGAGTCACCGCGTGCTCGATCGCCGCGGCAACCTCGGCGGTCCAACTCGAAGCCTCGTGCGGGTGCACTCCGGCTGTCGCCGATAAACCAAACTCAGTCGCGAGTGAGATTGCCTGGGTTGTCGCTGGGGCACTATCGGCTATCACCACGATGTGACCTACACCCGCACCGCGGGCGCGATCGATCACCGCGGTACGATCGCCGTCGAACTGCTTGTCTCCGAGATGACAGTGGGTGTCGACCAGCACCGTATGGCGTGACTCAGCCTCAGGTCACGACCGTGGCACCAGACGAAGCCAGGGTCTTCGCACCGCGCACGTCTTCGCCCGGCCAACGCCGCTCGATCGCTAGCAACAACGGCGACGCTATGAAGATGGACGAGAACGTACCGGTGATGATACCGAACGTCATCACCCAAGCGAAGCCGCTGATGACCTTGCCCGCCAGGAGCAACAAAGCCACAGTCGCAGCGAGGGTCGTGCCCGAAGTCAGCACAGTACGCGGCAGGGTCTCGTTGATGCTGCGATTGAGAATCTCGTAGATGTTCTTGCGCCGGTATCGTCTGAGATTCTCGCGCACCCTATCGAACGTCACGATCGTGTCGTTGAGTGAGTAACCGATAATCGTCAAGAGTCCGGCGACCACCACCAGCGAGATCTCCAGGTTCAAGTACGATATGAACGCAATCGTGGTGAGGATGTCGTGTACCGTTGCAAGCACGGCTGCCGATCCGAACCTCCACTCATACCTGAACCAGATGAAGATGAAGATCGCCCCGAAAGCCAGCAGTAGCGCCAATTGCGCCCTGGTTCGCAGCTCACCACCAACCTTGGGCCCGATTGCCTCCGTTCGCGAGATCGCGAACGTGCCCGGTCCGAGAGCGCCCGACAGAGCGGTTTCGATAGCGTCCTCTGTCTGCTGAGTCGTCTCAATGGTTGCGTCGTCAGTCTGATCCAGCCGGGCTCGGATCAGGAACTCGTCGGGGGCTCCGAACGTCTGGATCTCCACACCGCTTAAGCCCCTGCCCGCAAGGGCAGCGCGGATATCTTCCGTCTGGATGGAAGCATCCAGAGCCTGCATCTGGATGAGGGTACCGCCGGTGAATTCGATGCTCAGGTTCGGACCGCGCGCGGCCAGCAAAAGCAGTCCAGGTATCGTGAACACGGCGGCGAGGATGAACGCCATCCGCGAGTTCGTGAGAACATCATAGTGTGCCTTGTCAAACAGTCGGAACATTATATCGACAGCCCTTCCGTGGCCGTTCGTCGCTGGAGCCAAATTAGGAACAGTGTGCGCGTAACGAATACAGCCGAGATCAGTGACGCGACGATACCGATAATCAGAGTGGCGGCAAATCCCTGTACCGGGCCGGTACCGAACTGGAACAAGAACGCCGCCGTGATCACCGTAGTGATGTTGGCGTCAATGATGGCCGGCATCGCATGCTTGAACCCTTCATCGACGGCCGAGCGGGAGGTCTTTCCCTGCTTCAGCTCTTCGCGGACGCGTTCGAATATCAAAACGTTGGCGTCGACCGCGAGCCCCAATGACAATACGAAGCCGGCAAGACCGGGAAGGGTCAGAGTGGCACCGAGCGACGCGAGTCCGCCCAAGGTGAGTAGGACGTAGAACGAGAGCCCCACAATCGCCAGCAGGCCAGCCGTTCTGTAGTAGAAGGCCATTACCAGCAGTACCACGAGCGCCGAGACGATTGCTGCCGTCTTTCCTCTCTGAACCGAGTCCCGCCCGAGGCTCGGGCCCACCGTCCGCTCCTCCACGATTACCACGGGTGCCGGCAGAGCTCCCGCTCTCAGCACGAGAGCGAGGTCCTCGGCCTCCCGCAGTGGTGCGTTGCCCAGCTCGATCTGACCCCGGCGGTAGATTTGCGAACGGATGACAGGCGGCTGCCGGTTGACGCGGCCGTCTAGCATGATGGCCATGTAGTCACCGATGTGCCGTCCCGTTTCCCGCCGCAGCACCCTACCCCCGGCTCGATTCAGCTCGAACGTCACGATCGAAGCCCGGCTCAGCTGGTCGATGGTGGCCCGAGCGTCAGACAGTACTTCGCCGGTGATTATGGGACGCTCGTCCACCGCATAGAGTGGCCGGTAGAGAGTGGCGGCCTGAGACACCGGCTCCATCGCCCACGCCAGTGCTAGTCCACGCGGAATGGCCCGCAGAGTCACATCGAGATTGATGATGCTGTCCACGTACGGGAAGTTCTCTTCGGGCACGTAGAACTCACCCTGCATGCCCGTGCCGGTGTACAGGTAGGTACTTAGCGGGCCGGGCCGATCCAGGGTGTCCGCCGAATCTGCAGCAGCACTGTCGGGCGCAGTCGCGGCAGCACTGTCGGGCGCAGCCGAGTCTCCTCCCAGCAACTGCTGTACGGCACTAGGTCCCGCCGGAGTTGCCCCCGTAGGAGCCACCTGCACCCCTGCGTCGATCAGTGCACGGTCAATCGATGGCAGTGCGGCCCTGAACCGCTCGTCCATGTCCACTATGCGCCATTCCAGGAAAGCGGACCGCTGGACGATCTGCTTTGCCCGGCCCGGATCGTCGATCCCGGCCAGTTCCACGACCAGCCTCTCTGAGCCAACCTTCTGAATCAGGGGCTCAGCGACGCCAAACTCGTCCACCCGGGTTCGGATAACGGTGAGTGCCCGATCGATGGCGCCGGCCGGATCCTGTACCCGCCCCTTGCTCTCGTCGATCTCGAGCGCCAGGTGGATACCACCCTGCAGGTCGAGGCCCAATTTTAGCGGCACTCGCCTTATGGTGGTGTCCTTCATGACGCCGCTCACGTCGCGCACTCTCGTCGTCACGTCACGCGGGATCAGCGAGAATACGCTGATCGCCACGAGGACGGCGATGAAGATCAGTCTATTTCGGATGCTGGATAACATGGTACCGTCTGAATTTGCAAAGAGTTAATGGTTACCGAGGCCAGCATTCCATGTCAACGCGCGTTGGGCGTTTTCGAAGTCCCGGTCGAGCTGGCTCTGCAGCTCCTCCCGTGACCCGAAGTGGCGAACGTCCCTGAGACGCTCCACCCATGACACTCTGACCAGTTCGCCGTACATCTCGTCTTCTGTCTCGAACATATGTATCTCGAGAGACCGCTCGGACTCACCAAAGGTGGGGCGAGGCCCCAGGTGCATCATTCCGCCGGAGACGCCTCCCGCCGATTCGACCCACACCGCGTACACACCGTCGGGCGGTAGCAGTTTCTTGTGATTCGGGAGTGCCAGATTCACGGTTCTGTACCCCAACTCCCTGCCACGCCCCGCACCGGTTACCACTGAAGCGGTCATCGAGTAGGCACGGCCCAGCAACTTGCGGGCTCGCACCAAATCCCCACCGGCCACCAACCGCCGCACCAGGCTGGATGATACCGGCCGCGAGTCGATGTCGACCTCATCCACCACGTCGACGGCGAACCCGAGCTGGGCACCCAGGTGCCTGAGCAATCGCACGTCTCCCGACCTGCCCTTTCCAAACCCGTGATCGTATCCGATCACCAACTCGCGCAGCTCGAACCGCTCCGTGAGCAGCCGGATGAAATCCTGAGGCGAAAACTGGGACAGTTCTCGGGTGAACTCCAGAAACACCACCACGTCCAGATCGCTCTGCGCCAATATCTCCCGCCGCTCCAGGCCGACTGTGAGCAGCTTGGGGGCGGCCTCGGGATTCACTACCTCCATCGGATGGGGCTCGAACGTGACCAGTACGCTGGTTCTACCTGCTTCACGGGCCCGCGCGGTGATCGCCTCCAATACCCGCTGATGACCGAGGTGCACGCCGTCAAACGTGCCCACCGTGATCACAGCGCCGTGATCGTTGCCAACCAGCTTGGATCCGGTGGTCATGCCTCTTGCAGCACCACTTTCGGTTTCAGAACCCCTTCTGCTCCCACCGCGATCGCTACCAGCGACTCTCCGGCGACGACGGCGACGGGTCCGTCCGCCAGGTAGGTCAACTCCACGGGTTGACCGTGACCGATCCGGCGATGCGTGTCCTCATCTACTACTACCACAGGTAGGTGCTGCACCGCTTCCAGCGAAGGTCGGAGCCGGGTCGAAGGGTCCACGTCGGCCAGCGTCATGGACTGACTGACCCGGAACGGCCCCACCGATTGCCGCCGCAGGACCTCCAAGTGAGCACCGCATCCCAGTTCGCGGCCCAGATCGCGGGCCAACGCACGAACGTACGTTCCGCTGCTGACCAAACAGCGGAACTGTAGTCGCGGTCCTTGCCTCTCATGGATCTCAAACTCGGCGACCTCCACTTCCTGGGGTTCGAGCTCGACGTGTTCGCCCCGCCGCGCGAGGCGGTAGGCCCTCTGCCCGGCTACTTTCTTGGCGGAATACGCTGGCGGCACCTGCGCGTATTTCCCCGTTAACCGGCGCGCGGCTTCGCGAATGCGCTCGTCATCCATTGCGGACCACGAATCACATCGTTCCACGATTTCGCCGGTCGAATCGCAGGTGTCTGTGGCCTCACCCAGCTTGATTGTCCCTTCATACTCCTTGCTCAATTCCGCCAGGTACTGTGCCAGCCGCGTTGCACGACCCACGAGGACCACCAGCAGGCCACTGGCGAACGGATCGAGTGTTCCCGTATGACCTACTCGCTTCACTCCTAGCGACCGCCGCACTACCGCAACCGCGTCGTGAGCTGTCGGTCCAACCGGCTTGTCGACGAGTAGAAAACCGTCCGTCAGGGCTCGGGCTCTTCCTGTTTGATCTGCTGTATTATCGTTTCTATGCGCGAGGCATGTTCCAGCCCGCGATCGAGCACGAGGTGCAGTTCAGGAGCACTGCGCATTCTGAGGTTTCGGGCAAGGTGAGTTCGCAGAAAACCTCGCGCGTTCGATAACCCCTCCATCGCGCTCGCCTTTTCCTGCTCCGACCCCATGACGGAGATGCGCACGGTAGCGTGCGAGCTATCGGGAGACACCGTCACCCCGGTGACCGTGACGAAGCCGACTCGGGGATCCTTGAGTTGCGTAGCTATAGCTTCCGCAATGGATTCTTGAATGAGCGCGCCGAGGCGCTCGGGACGGTGCCGGTGGGAGCGAGTCACAGATAGTTGATCGCTGAGTCGACGATCCGAGCGAGGCCATCGTCGGCTACCAGCTTGTCAGCCGCGCTCAGGACCGATTCCGCATGCCGTCGATCGGTTGCCACGACACAGCACGACAGTTCCCCCCGCTGCCACCTATCTTGGTGAGCTGTCTCTGCTACCGAGACGTTGAATCGATTGTGCAAGCGGTCTTTGAGGCTCTTCATGATGCGGCGCTTGTCCTTGAGTGAGGCACACCCGTTGAGGTGCAGCTCCCACGTTGCTATGCCGACAATCACTACTCGTCCTTCTGGGCCCCCGCTGTTTCTAGCGACCGTGCCACTTGTTCAACTTTGTAAGGTTCGAGAACGTCCCCGACCTTTACGTCATTGAAGTTCTCGACTCCAATACCGCACTCGAGACCTTCCTTGACCTCCCTGACATCCTCCTTGAACCGTTTCAAACTGGAGATCGTGGAGTCATACACTTCAACGCCATCGCGAACGACCCTTACGCGTGCGTTGCGTCGAATGATCCCATGGCGAACGAAGCAGCCCGCTATCGCTCCGACGCCTGAGATCTTAAACACCTCACGAACCTCGGCCTCACCCAATACGGTCTCACGCTCTTCAGGCGAAAGCAGCCCTTCGAGAGCGCGCTTGACGTCTTCCACGGCCTCGTAGATGACCCTGTAGGTCCTCACATCCACCTTTTCACGCTCCGCCGCGCCGCGCGCGTTGGCGTCGGGTCGCACGTGGAATCCGACTATGATCGCGCCTGACGCTTTGGCCAGCAGCACATCGCTCTCAGTGATTGCACCTACCCCGCGGTGAATCACCTCCACCTTTACCTCGTCAGTCGACAGTTGTGCAAACGCATCGGCGAGTGCTTCGGCCGGCCCGCCCTGATCGGCCTTGATAATGATCGCGAGAGCCTGGACCTGGCCCTCTTCGATGCGCTTGGAGACGTCTTCCAAGGAGACCGCGCGTGACGAGCGTCGATGTTCGGCCTCGCGGTCCAAGCGCTGGCGCCGCTGTGCGATCTCACGCGCCGCGTTCGCCTCAGACATCGCCGAGAAGGTATCGCCTGCCTGCGGCACGCCGTCGAATCCGAGCACCTGCACCGGAATCGAAGGACCCGCCTCGTCCACCCGCTTGCCGCGCTCGTCGATCATGGCGCGCACACGTCCCGCCATGTGACCGCAGATGAAGTTGTCCCCGACCTTCAGTGTTCCACCTTTGACCAGGACCGTGGCGACTGGTCCCTTGCCCGGGTCGAGCGAACTCTCGATCACGCTTCCCGAGGCCAACCGGTCTGGATTGGCCTTCATGTCGAGGAGGTCGGCCTGCAGCACGATCTTCTCCAGCAGGTCTTCCACTCCCTGCCCGGTCTTGGCAGAGATTGGCGCCCACATCGTGTCCCCGCCGAAATCCTCGAGCAGCACTTCCTGCTGCAGCAGGTCCTGCTTCACCCGTTCCACGTCGGCTGACGGAAGATCGATCTTGTTCACCGCAACCACCATCGGCACGCCTGCGTTCTTTGCGTGGCTTATCGCCTCGATCGTCTGCGGCATCACTCGGTCGTCGGCGGCGACCATCAGAATAACCAGGTCAGTGACTTGAGCGCCGCGGGCTCGCATGGCCGTAAAGGCCTCGTGCCCCGGAGTGTCCAGAAACGTGATCGCTTTTCCGTTCGGCAGTTCGAGGTGATACGCGCCGATATGCTGAGTTATCCCCCCGGCTTCCCCCGCTATCACGTTGGCTTTTCTTATGTGATCCAGGAGGGAGGTTGTACCATGGTCTACGTGACCCATCACCGTGACCACTGGAGCCATCATGCCGAGTTCCTTGAAGCAGAACCCCACGATCTCGGTCGGTGGCACGCCGAGCGTGCTGGCCAACTCCGATACCGTGATGAACTCGTTGACCCGGATGGTAGTCTTCTCGCGCTCCCGCTCCTCGGCGCGGCGTATCTCTTCAAGCTCGCGGGCACTGGCGCCTTCTTCGCGCCGACGCGATGTCCGCTTGCCGCTGGCGCCCTTGATCGATGCCAGCGTACGGCTGATGTTCGCCTGCACCGCCACCTTATCTACCTGCGAGCGCTTGCCTCGTTTGCGCCGCTTGCGGTCCCGACGCCGCTCCTCGGCCACCTCTCCCGGCGTCGCAGAAGCCACTGGCCGCGGTCCTGCAGAGGCTGCCGGTCGGGACTTCTGTGGTGGTGGCGATGTCGGCGCACGCGGAACCTTTAGCGGGATTACCGGCTCGCCAGCCGGCTCCTCAACCTCCAACTCACCCTCACGTGGCTCGACCTCTAGTTCTGCCTCCTCGACGGGCAGCTCCTCCGTGGGCGGTTCCTCTACCACCACACCCTCTTGCGGGGCCTCGCGAACCGTAACGGGCTCTTCGGTCACCACCGTGTCACCCACCTCGGCCTCAGCAGGCTCCGGCACTTCGACGGGTAGCTCTCGGAACGTCAGGCCCTCGGCGGGGGCAACTGGAATGGTCTCGGGCTGGTCAATGACTTCGGTATGACTCTCGGCAGCCATCCGTGCCGCCACTTCGGCTGCAGTGCGCCTGCGGCGCACCGGTCGCTTCTTCTCCGCAGGAGGCTGTTCCTTGACCTCGTCCCGCTTCCGCGTTCGGCGACGAGTAGTCTTCTTCTTCTCTTCTGCGCCCGAGCTGCGGCGTTTCTCTCGCTCCCAGCGCGCCCGCACCAAGGCCACCTGATCAGGTGCCAGGGCGGACAGGTGGCTACGGACGTGAATACCCATTTCCGCGAGCAACTTCATCAGTTGCCCGCTATCAATCCCGAACTCGGCCGCGAGATCATGGATCCGCGTCTTGCCCACTACGTCCTCCTACGCCTCCTCAGAGGCACTCACGGTACCAATTCCACCTGCTAATTGCGGGTCTGTGACGCCCACCGCCTGAAGCGGGGCCCTACCTACCCGCCGTCCCAACTCATTCGCGTCAGGTCCTACCTGAACGCGCACCCCTTTCCCTCTAGCCAACCGGACGACCTTCTCATCGGTACGCCGACTACGATCGTCTGCCACCACCACCAGCACGACTTGGCCGCGCTTCAACCCCGCTCGGACACCGGAAGCTCCCACCACCAGAGCCCCGGCCTTCATTGCGAGCCCGATCAGCGCCAGCTCGGCTTCGGTCACTACGCTGCCGGTGGGGCCTCCGCAGACTCATCTTCAGGCACTTCGGTCACCGCAGACTCACCTTCAGCCACTTCACTCACAGCAGACTCATCGCCAGACGCCTCAGTCACCGCAGACTCACCCTCAGATTCGCCGGCCTCACTCTCCGCATTGTCCTCGGTGAGTTCGGAGAGGAAGGCGAGCAGCACCTCCGTTCGCTCCGGTGACATGCCCTCGATCTTCAACGCGTCATCACGCTCCAGATCCAGCACGTCCCTCAGCGTCTTGAAACCCGCTCCCTCCAAGGTTTCCACGACGGCGCTCGGAAGACCCTTCAGCTCATTGAGTAGAACCTCGACTGCGAACTCCTCCTCAGGAGGTAGAGGGGCGAACAAGGGTCCCTCTCCCCCACGCTCCAGCCACTCGCGACTCGAGTAGAGGTCTATCTTCCAGCCGGTCAGCTCCGACGCCAACCGCACATTCTGACCGTTGCGGCCAATCGCCAGCGACAGCTGATCCTCGTCCACGATCGCTTGGATGGTCTGGTTATCTGGATCGGCGAACACCTTGGTGACCCTGGCCGGCGCCAAGGCCAGCTTGGCGAACCTCTCCGGATCAGGCGACCACGGCACGATGTCGATCCTCTCACCACCCAGCTCGTTCACGACAGCCTGAACTCGACTTCCCTTGAGCCCCACACACGCTCCCACCGGATCGATGCCGTCATCACGACTGATCACGGCGATCTTGGTACGGCCACCGACTTCCCGCGCCGCTTCTCGTACTTCAACTATTCCTTGCTGGATCTCCGGGACCTCGAGCTTGAACAGCGCCTGCACGAACAGCGGATCGGCTCGTGAGAGTATGAGACGCGGTCCTTTTGGCGTCTCCTCCAGTCGCTTGAGAACTGCCCTTATCGTATCTCCCTGGTGGAATCGCTCGCGAGGGTTCTGCTCCCGATAGGGGATGATCGCTTCCGCCTCTCGAAAACGATTGACCATGACGACAAGTCGGCCACGTTCGATCTGCTGTATCTCGCCCGACACGAGTTCGCCCACTCTGTCTCCGAACTCCTCTCTGATCCTGGACCGCTCACCCTCCCGCACGCGCTGGATGATTCGTTGCTTGGCTGCTTGGACGGCCAGCCGTCCAAATGCGTCGAACGGGACTTCCTCTTCCAGGACATCACCGACTTCGAAGTCAGGGTCCTCGTATCGCGCATCCTCGAGGGCGACCTGCGACGTCGGATCTTCCACTTCTGCCACCACACTCTTCAGGACGGTCACGGTTATCGTCCCCTTGAGATCGTCAATGCTGATCTCGTCGCGGACCGATACCCCGTACCTCTTTGCGAGAGCAGCGTGGATGCCGTCCCGAAGCAAATCCAGCAGCTCCGTTCTATCGAGCTGCTTGACGTTTGCCAGTTCCTGAAGCGCCGCCAATAGCTGGGCGGAACTCGTCATGCCTTCTCCTTAATTTGCCGTTTTGGGCGTCGCTCGATCTAACTGCGACCAATCGACAACCAGTGTTGCGTCCTGAGCCTGTTCCAGAGCTACGGTAACTTCTTCGCCATTCTCGAGCATCAACGCTACCGTATCGTCGTCGACCAACCGGACGATGGTGGCCTTCACCCTTCCGCGATCAGGCAGTTTCACGCGGACCTCGTGTCCCTGGAACCGCTCCCAGTGCTGCGCCCACCTTACGGGCCGCTCGATTCCCGGCGAGGATACCTCCAACACGTACCGGGGACCCAGTGCGCCCGACTCGTCCAACCAGGCCTCCAAAGCCCGGCTGACTGTCGCACAGTCATCCGCGGTAACACCCTTCCCCAGTCCTGATTCCGGACGATCGATCCTAACCTGAAGCGACAATCGATTTCCGCTGCCTCGCTTACGCAGGTCCACCAACTCGAAACCGAGGGCCTCCGCACGCGAGCGGACCTCGGTTAGCAAGGCCTCAGCGGATGTTTCCATCATGTTCATCGAAATAAAAAAGCGGGCCGACTACGCCCGCACCGCCTAGAAAAGGCAATATACCGTTCGCGTACGAGGGGGGTCAAGTCAAAGGGCGGCCTAGATATGCGAGCATCCTACCCGTATCGCCACCCGACGCTCGATGTGAAAAGAAGCGATCCCCGTCGTGGGCGCTGCACCAACTACTCATGCTCATCTCGTGCAGGCCCAGTGCTCCGGCCCGATCCAGAATCGCCTGCCGCAGGTCGAGCTTTTCTGATCGTCCATTGTGGCTCCCGGTAACTGCTTCAACTACCTCACAACCAACTTCATAACACTCACCACAAATGCTTATTCCACAATGTATTACGATGTCAGCTTCATTCGCTTGTGCTCGGCGACCGACCAGCTCGATTCCGGCCTCCACTATCCCACCCGACACCCCCCGCCAGCCGGCGTGGAGTAGCGCCATCGTGCCACTGGCCGGGTGTAGCAGGTAGACCGGTACGCAATCGGCAACCGTAACCGCGAGCAGAATGCCCGGCAATCCGGTCGCGTGTCCATCCAGGCCCTCTTGAATCATGAGCCCGCTCACCGGATTCTCTTGGGTTCTGATATCCGTCCCGTGTCGCTGAACGCTCACCACCACACCTGAGAACGCACCCTCAATGGACTGCATGAAAGCTCTCCACCTCGTCATCACGGCTCGCATGGGTTCGGAGCTAGCCAATCCCAGGTCGAAACCTCCTTCCCCACCTGTGATGCCGGCCACGACACCGTATCGGGTGAGCCAATCTCCCAGCTGGTACCGCGGCGCCGCTGCGGTGCCGTTGGAGCATTCTGCTATCGTCCGCGCCTGAGCCTGGTTCACTCCCCTTTCTCACCCTCCCTTTCTATTTGCGCTCCCAGAGCCCGTAGCCTGGCATCAATCTGCTCGTAGCCCCGGTCTATCTGACCGATGTTGTAGATCGTGCTCTCGCCTTCCGCCGCGAGCGCGGCGAGTAGAATGGCCATCCCCGCACGGATGTCGGGGCTCTCGACAACACCTCCTTGCAGTCGAGATGGGCCGGAGATCACTACACGGTGCGGGTCGCACAGAACAACCCGGGCTCCCAGGCCAACCAGTTTGTCTACAAAGAACAGCCGCGACTCGAACATCTTCTCAAACACCAGCACCATACCTTCGCACTGCGTGGCGGTGACTACGGCTATTGACGTGAGATCTGCCGGGAAGGCGGGCCACGGACCGTCCTCGATCTTGGGGACGTGCCCTCCCTGGTCGGGACGGATGCGTCTCTCCTGTGCCGCCTCGACGATCAACTTGTCTTCCTCGAGCCGCGGGCGCACCCCGAGACGGTCGAAGGTGAGGAGGATGCTCCTGAGGTCGGCCGGTCGAACACCGTCGATCTCGATCTCTCCGTCCGTAACCGCTGCGAGACCCAAAAAACTACCGATCTCTACGTGGTCGGGTCCAACCTCGAGCCGCGCTCCCTGCACATCCTGTGAACCATGAATAGTGAGGGTACCGGTTCCTGCTCCCTCTACTCCGACACCCATGCAACCGAGTGCAGCCAGCAAGTCTTGCACATGAGGCTCGGCAGCCGCGTTGCGGATGACCGTGACCCCCTGCGCCCGGGCCGCCGCCATCACCGCATTCTCGGTGGCCGTAACACTCGGTTCATCGAGGAATATCTCAGCGCCAACAAGCTCACGCGCTTCGAGTTGGAAATCCGCGCCGATGGTAACCTCCGCACCCAACGCATCCAACGCCAGGAAATGTGTGTCCAAGCGGCGCCGCCCAATCACGTCACCGCCTGGAGGAGGTAACGTGACGCTGCCGAACTTGGCGAGCATGGGACCAGCCAGGAGTATCGAAGCCCTCAACTGCCGGCACAGATCGGGGTCCAGACGTTTTGGCTCGACGTTGGAGGGATCCACCACGACTGTATTGCGCTCGGTCCAATCGCAAACTGCTCCCAGGTATGTGAGGAGCTGCAGTATTGCGTCGACGTCTCGTATGCGGGGCACGTTTACGACTTCGCACGGCCCGTCGGCCAACAGAGTGGAAGCCAGTATTGGAAGTGCGGCGTTTTTATTTCCGGAGGGCTTCACCGTACCCTTCAGCGGGATCCCACCGGTGACCCTGAATCGTTGTCTCATAGTGCGGCAAACCATACGGTGAGCTACTCACCGGCGCAAGCTCGCTCGCTTGACACCGGATTGGGTGCTCAAGATTATTGCAGTGGACGGTGCGCCGACGATTGGCCAATTCCCACTCACTTCATCCCTCTCGAACTGAATCGAACATGGAACTATTGGTTTGCGTCATCAACGAGGAAGACAAACTCGACGACATCCTAACCGGACTCGTCGAACTGGGTGTTACCGGCGCGACCGTCTTCAACAGCCAGGGAATGGCAAGAAGGCTTACGCAAACACCCGTTCTCGCAGGACTGCAGGACCTCCTGTCCGGCTCTCGGCCGCAGAACACGACCATATTCTCGGTCATCGATTCACACGAGAAGCTCGAAGCAGCGATGGACATGATCCAGCGTGTCTGCGGTGATATGCAGACCGCCGGCAAAGGGATCGTGTTCACGGTACCGGTTACTCGGGTCTCCGGCCTCGCCAAGAAGTTGGAGTCGTGACTCGCGGTGTCCATGGCTCACAGCCTAATGGCTCCCACCGCGTTATCTTAGGGACTGATCGGGCCCGGCGTTTAATACGTCAAGACTGACCGAATGGTCAGGTGGGCCAATGGCAACAGGAGGTAATCATGGTGTGGGCTGAGGCCGTCACTGCAATTTCAACGGCACTCCTGACAGTGTTGGTTGCGATTGTTGGAGTTGGATTCCTCTTGATGTTTGCCGAGTTCAGGAGGCTCACCCCCGAGTTGAGGCGGCTCGCCGAGACACTCGACCGGGACGGCAGACCGGTATTGCAGTCCATGAAATCGCTCGTCGAGGACGCGGGTAAGACGGTCTCCACCGTCAGGCAGGAAGTGGAAGGACTTGCCAACACCTCGCATGGATTGAGAAGTCGGGTGGAAAACGCAGTGGAGACTATCGAGGACCGCTTGGTGGACTTGGATGCATTGCTGGGCGTGGTACAGGAGGAGGTAGAGGGCACGGCATTGGACATCGCTGCCGCCCTGCGCACCACCCGCCGGGGTGGCAAGCTGTTCCGGAGAATGAAGCGCGCGCTGACCTCCAGGAGGCGCTAAGGCGTGAGCGCTCGCCGCGCCGCAGTCGCAGTTGGGATAGCATTCCTCGCACTCGTCCTCCTCCCGGAGGCCGCGCACGCCTGGACTCCCGGTACACACATCTACCTGGGAGAGTCCGTCTTAGCCAACCTCCCGCAGCTACCACTCAGCGTGGCTGAGCTGCTACGAGCTTTCCCGTACGACTACTTGTACGGCAACATCGCAGCCGACACTTCGATAGCCAAGAAATACGTCCCCGTCGGTCGGCACTGCCACTCATGGAACGTCGCCAACGAGATCCACGGATTGGCCGACACGGACCCTATGCGAGCTTTTGGACTGGGTTACCTGTCACATCTCGCAGCCGACACGATTGCGCACAACTTCTACGTGCCGCGGCAGTTGGTGGTTACGTCACGGACAATTGCACTCGGCCATTCGTATTGGGAGAGCAGATTCGAGGCACACTTGGGAGAGCAGTACTCCAAGACCGCCATGGAGATAGTACGCCTGGACCATTCCAGTGCCGACGCCCATCTCGATCGGATACTGGCCCCTACGATCTTTTCGGTTCGGACCAGCCGGCGCCTGTTTCGCGGTATGGTGGGAGTGACCGAAACCCAGAGTTGGCAACGAGCGTTCCAGATCCTCGCCGAAAAATCCCGTTGGGACCTTGGCGACGATGTGGTGGATAAACACATGGCCATCTCGTTCCAGCTCATCATGGAGGTGCTGGCCGGTCCGGAGGGCATGGCAAAGAGGCTGGATCCCTCAGGAGAATCTTCATTGGCGCTGGCAAAACGGATGCGCGTGGACGTAATGCGCAATCGGTTACCGGGAGATCACCCTACACTGGCTCGATTCGCAAACGAGCACTTCGGATTGCCGCAGCACGAACTTCCTTTTTGGGATGGATCCAGATCGGTACGGCCGTGGAGGGAAAAGCGTCCGGAAACCACGAAGAGCGCTGCCAAGCGGTCACGTCGCAAGTCAGCCCTCAAGTAGGAATTCGACTAGTCCGCGCCTACCCTGCTCACGCCCCCTCCCAATCGCGCTCGAGACCGGCGTACGCCACCAGTAGCTGCTTCGTTCCCACCTCTTCGTCGTCGAAATGCACTGTCGCTTTCAACTCTCGTCCCTTGCCGACCAGGGCGGCAATGGTCCCGGACCCGAACCTCCGATGGCTCACCCGTTCACCTTTTACGAAACGCGGAGCGGCTTGCGACTCCATCTCCGGCTCCTCAAAAACACTCCACGGATCGGGTTTGGCCTGCCGTTGAAAGAGATCGCCTCCGAAGATCCCGCTGGTACGCCTGTCCCTGATCACCTCTTGTGGTATCGAATCGAGAAACCGCGACGGCACACCCGGCATGAGTTGGCCGCCGCGGCGCCGTGTGCGGGCCCAGGTCAAGTAGACTCGGTCGCGCGCGCGGGTTATCGCCACATATGCCAAGCGGCGCTCCTCCTCAGCCTCTTGTTCCGAATCCAGGGCCCGGCGCAAGGGGAATAACCCGTCCTCCAGACCGGTCACGATCACCACCGGCCACTCGAGTCCCTTGGCAGTGTGTACCGTCATCAGGGTCACGCCTTGAGAATCACCGCCCCAGCGGTCGCTGGCCGTTGTCAGTGCTGCTCCGGTGAGGAACCGCTCCAGTGGTGATGTCGGATCTTCGGGATCGGCCTCCTCCGACCACTCCGCAGCTCCAGCGATCAACTCACGGACATTCTCGATCCGGTCCATGCCCTCGGGGCCCTCTTTGGCGAGATGCGACTCGTAGTCGATCGTTTCGATCACGCGCTCGAGCACCGCGGCCGGAGCCGAGTTGGCCAAGTCGGTCCGGAACCGGTGGAACAGATTGGCAAAGTCCTGCAGCCTTTGTTTCATCAACGGCCTCAAGTCGCCAACGCGGTCCGCTATTGCGGCGGTTTCCAGTAGCGGTCTCGACCACTGAGCCGCGGCAGCCTGCACGACCCGAAGGCTGCCCATACCGATACCGCGCTTGGGCACTTGGACTGCACGCATGAAAGCTTCGTCGTCAGCCGGGTTAACCACGAGCCGGAGGTACGCTACCAGGTCTTTGACTTCTCTACGCTCATAGAAGCTGGCTGCACCGACGACTCGGTACGGAATGCTCGTCCGGCGCAGCGCTTCTTCCAGCGCTCGCGACTGTGCGTTCGTGCGGTACAGGATTGCGACATCGCTGTACGGGTAAAAGTCAACAGCGGTGCGCTCACGTATCTCACGGGCAATCCATTCAGCTTCATCGCGCTCGTCGGCCGCCACCACTGCGTCGACTTGCTCACCACCCTGCCGGCTCGTAAACAGTGTCTTGCCCAGACGCTGGCGGTTGTCGGAGATCACACCGTTGGCCGCATCGAGGATGACTTGTGTCGATCGATAGTTCTCCTCCAACCGAACGATGGTCACGTCGGGAAAGTCTGACTGGAAGTCCAGCATATTGCGCACATCTGCCCCGCGCCAACTGTAGATCGACTGATCATCGTCGCCTACGACACAGACGTTCCCGTGATCTGCTCCCAGCTGACGAACAAACAGGTATTGCGCACGGTTGGTGTCCTGGAACTCGTCCACCAGGATGGCGTCGAACCTGTTCCGATAGTGCTGCAACCGGTCCGGGTGTTCTCTGAAGAGGGTGAGCGGGTGAAGCAGTAGATCGTCAAAGTCCATTGCGTTTGCCGAAAGCAATGTCTGCGTTAACGCATGGTAGATCTCAGCAGCGACGCGAGTGACACGATCGTCAGCCTCGCCGGCCAATTGGTCAGGTGGAACCAGCCGGTTCTTCGCTGTGGAGATAATTGATTGGATCTGTCGCGGGGGAAACGCCCGAGGAGCGTAGCCACCGCGCTCGAGCAACCGCTTGATCGCCCGCAACCGATCGTCTTCGTCATATATCGAGAACTGCGCCGTGAAACCAATATGAGGTGCTTCACGTCTCAGGAGCCGCGCGGAAGTCGAATGGAAGGTTCCGATCCAAAGCCCAGCAGGATCGCGCCCCAATTGTTGCGCCACTCGGCTCCGCATCTCGCCCGCCGCACGATTCGTAAACGTGACCGCGAGGATTCGGCTCGGATGAACATTTTGGTGCTGTACCAGAT
Source organism: Gemmatimonadota bacterium (assembly GCA_039588335.1). GTDB lineage: Bacteria > Gemmatimonadota > Gemmatimonadetes > Gemmatimonadales > GWC2-71-9. The sequence continues at coordinate 29,311 of JBDGZZ010000054.1, forward strand.
ACGCTAGGCGCGTGGTGAGAACGCGAGTCTTCCCTGACCCTGCCCCGGCCAGTACCAGCAGTGGCCCAGCCGCGTGCTCAACCGCCTCGCGCTGGGCTTGATTCAGCTTTACATCAACCATCTGATTCTGATTCGGAAGCAACCGGAAGTGTGGCTATGAAGGTGGCTCCATCTTGAGCGGGCCCGACCTCGAGGCGGCCTCCATGTACATCTTCCACGATGCGTCTCGCTAGCGCCAAACCGATTCCCCAACCACCGGACTTGGTCGATACGCCGGGCTCGAACAGAGTCGACCTCACTTCCGGCGGGATACCCGGACCGTCGTCCGAGACGGTAATCGCGGCAAAGTCATGGTCTCGTGTGACCTTGATCGTGACCTTCCCGCCGCGTCCGCTGAGCGCATCCACCGAGTTCCGCACTAGAGCTTCGAGAGCCCATTCCACCAGAACCGGATCCGCCTCGATGACCGGGCCTGCTTCCGGCGCCTCCACCGTCATTTGCACGCGATTAGCGTGCTTGGGAAGCCGCGGCCCGAAATACGCTGACACGCGCTCTGCGAGCACGCCCAGCGCGACCTGGTCCTGTCTGGCTGGCCGTCCAATCCGCTCAAACCGCTTGGCAACCCGTTCCAGGCGTTCGAGATCGTCAGTGAGATGTCCGGCGATGTCGCGGGCGCGGTCGTCCGGGATTTCCTCCAACCTCTCGATCCACGCGCCAGCGCTCATGAGTGGCGTTCCCAACTGGTGCGCCGACTCCCGGGCCATGGCAACCCAAAGCCTGTCGCGGTGACTCTCAACCGACGTGCGGTAAGCCCAGACCCCAATCAGTACTGCCACGACCAAGATTGTTACTTGTACCACAAAAAGGCCCACCAGCCTCGATGCTACGGGGAGGTCGCCGAAATGCACCTGCCAGCCACCCGGGACCGTCAGTGGTGGGTTCACTCGATCCAGTTCCGCGATGTACTCCCTCACCCGCGGATCCCGCTCCATGTTCGGCATCAACTCGGTTGGAATGCTGACCGCTGCGGTCGGTCGACCAGTCGAATCGGTTATGACCAGCGGGATTCCTGTCTGCCCCACATCGACGGCCATGTTGAATAGAGTGCCCAATCCCGTGCTGAGGGTATCTTGCAGCCCAACAAAGATCTGTCCGTATATGCGTGACGTTTCGCGTGCCTCGCGCCTGAGCAGGGCGGCGATGTCCCACGCTTGCCAGACTGAAATACCCCCAAAGATGAGAACGAGAGCGAAGACGACAGTCTTGCCGTGTCGCCTTACGTACCGTAGTGCTTTACGGACCACCATCGGGTGTCAGTCTATCGGTGCCCAGGTACGGCACCAATGCCTCGGGGATGTTGACGGAGCCATCCGGTTGCTGATTGTTCTCCAGCAGGCCAATGATCGTTCTGGGCAGCGCCACTCCTGATGCATTGAGCGTGTGCACGAACTCTGGCTTCGCGTGAGGCTTAGGACGGTACCGAATATTTGCGCGTCGTGCCTGAAAATCGGTAAACAAGCTGGCGCTGGATACTTCGAGCCATCTCTCAACACCCGCAGCCCATAACTCCAAGTCGTAGGTCATCGCGCTCGCCAACCCAACGTCTCCTGCAGCCAGCAAGACTACCCGGTAGGGTAGTTCCAACTTTTGCAGCACCGTTTCCGCATGACCCAAGAGTTTTTCAAGTTCGTTCCGGGAATCTTCCGGACGACAGAACCGAACCAGTTCCACCTTGTCGAACTGGTGCACTCTGATGATTCCTCGTGTATCCCGTCCGTGCGCGCCAGCCTCTCGCCGGAAGCAGGGTGTACAGGCCACGTATCCCAGCGGTAACTGCTCTGCTCCCAGAATCGTCTCACGATGCAAGTTGGTGACCGGCACCTCAGCGGTGGGAATGAGGTAGAGACCGTCCTGCGTTATGTACATGTTGTCTTCCAGATCGGGGATCTGGCCGGTCCCCTTCGCAGTCTCCTTGGTCACCAGCAGCGGCGGGGCCACCTCCGTGTAGCCGTGCTCTCGCGTGTGGACGTCGAGCATGAAGTTGACGAGAGCCCGCACCAGGCGCGCTCCCATTCCCATGAACAGCGGGAAGCCGCTACCCGAAATGAGCGCCCCCCTAGGCAAATCGAGAATTCCCAGAGCTTCACCCAACTCCCAGTGAGGTCGCGCCTCGCAAGCCGGCTGGACCGGCTCTCCCCACGACCGGACCGTCAGGTTGGCCGACGCGTCTCCGTCGGGTAACTCGTCGGAGGGCAGGTTCGGAACGAACAGCAGCTCCGCTTCCAGCTCTTCCTCGGTACCCTTGACCCGCTGGTCGAGAGCCTTGATGTCGTCACTGAGCTGCTTGAGCTCACCGAGGAGAGACGTCGCATCTGTCTTATCCTTCTTGAGACGCGCGACTTCCTCGGACGAGCGATTCCGTTCGGCCTTCAATTGCTCGACCTGTTTCAAGAGGGCGCGTCTCGATTCATCGAGTTCGACGATCGAGTCGATCCTCTGCAACAGCGCCTGATCACGGCGGGCGAGCGCCGCCCGAACGGTGTCGGGTGACTCTCGGATCAGTCGGATGTCGATCATGGAGTTAGGAGGTTGGGAATCCGGGCTGTAGTCCGCGATATCCGCAGTTCACGTCAACTAGGAATTCCAGCCTGATGCTTCGCTCCCCGAGGTTCAGCTCCAAGACATGGAACTTGCCATAGCGCGGCAACGAACCGAGGACTGCACAGTTGGTGGTCGAGTTACGCGACCTAACGATGAAGACGTCTCCAACCGCGAGGGCCAAAGTACTGTCGTTGACGTAATCCTCGGTGGGTGCGGACGTGATCTCGTCAAATGCTTGGTTCGTCCTACGCCATCCCGGCTCGCGCTGGAATCCGAGCAAACCCGCCGGGACGAGCCTTGCCACCTCGTTGGAATCGAAATCGAACGCAACGTCGAATGCTACCTCCTGCTCCGTACGGGCCACTTGGTTGTTCACGATATCGAAGCCGCTGGGCTGGGGAATCGGAGTCCGCCGAATCGCCGCGAAGGTCACCGTGTCTACCTCGTTCGCATGGGTCGGAGGGAACAGACCGGTGGCGTCGCTGCAGGCAATGCTGGCCCACGACGCGAACCAGGCCACCACGGCCAACCGGAAGTAAGGAAAGGAGATACGTGTCATTAGAGTGGCAGAAGATTAGCCCTGGTCCGAAACCCGGTCAACCCGTTGAATCGGCTTGACTTCACCCGATGGCAATCCTAGCTTGCCGCGCATGCCCACAATCAGAGATGTAGTAGAGGCACTGGTGAACCGCCCGGGGGTCGACGCGGTCATAGTCATGGGCAGAGACGGCTTACCCATCGACAGCCGTGCCCAAGACGGAATCGACTCAGACAACGTCGCAGCACTCGTACCTTCCGTCATAGAAAGCTGCAACCGTCTCGGTGCCGTCGGCGCGCGCGGCGACTTCGGTTTTGGAGTGGTCGAGTACGACAAGGGCCTAGCGGTGCTGTCTGAACTCACAGATGACTCCCTACTGGCGATTCTGGTCCAGCGCGACACCAACATAGGTCGGCTTTTGTTCGAGTTACGCCGTCATCGGGCGGCGATCGCCGACCTACTGTAGTGGACGTATCAACTCCGAACCCAAACGACCTGTGAGTCGCTGGGCCGCCGTGCTCGCCGGAGGCTCTGGAACTAGATTCTGGCCTCTCTCCACGGGCTCCAGGCCAAAACAAATGCTCTCCCTTTCGGGCGACTCGCCTCTCTTGATCCAGACCGCCTCCCGTCTAGAGGGACTCGTACCGCCTGAACGCACCCTGATCATCACGGGCCGGCCCCTGCAGGATGAGACCCGGCGACTGTTGCCGCAGATTCCTCCTGAGAATGTTCTGGCCGAACCCAGAGCGGCATCCACCGCACCCGCTCTCGTCTGGGCAACGGCCGTGGCCGAACAACAAGACAGCGCAGCCACGGTGCTATCGCTTCATGCAGACTGGTACGTCGGCGATGACGCTTTGTTCCGGAACACCGCGTCT
>JBDGZZ010000055.1:0-19366 GCA_039588335.1 Gemmatimonadota bacterium
TGCAGCGTCTTTACGCGGCCGTCCAACATTTCCGGGAATCCCGTAACCTGTTCGATGGCCATCACACTCACTCCTCCTTGCGAAAGCGCAGCGGAGGTACCTCCGGTAGATACGATGTCCCATCCCAGGCCAACCAGCTGACGGGCGAATTCCACAACTCCCCGTTTATCTGATACCGAGATCAGTGCGCGCGGCACCATTCCTCCTTATGACGAGTCGATGTCTCGTGATGTACGCAATGAGTCTGCAACGGATGCAGTATCCTGGGCCGCAACAAACGAATGTCCTTCTGGCAACAGTCTCACGACTCCGCCGGATCGTGCTGCTCCCAACACCACTGCGGGCAGTAGTTGGTGTTCGACCTTCAGGACCCGCTTCTGTAGCTCTGTCTCAGTGTCGTCCGGGGCTACCGGCACCGGCCACTGGGCCACTATCGGTCCCCTGTCGTACTCCGCCGATACCAGGTGCACCGTGGCGCCGCTCAAGGTGGCGCCCGATTCGAGGACAGCCCGGTGGACCCGCATCCCATACATACCGCTGCCACCAAACGCCGGTAGCAGAGCAGGGTGGATGTTGATCATCCGGCCATGGAACGCTTGCACGACATCCTCGGGCACCAGCTTGAGATAGCCTGCCAGAACCACCAAGTCGGTCTGGCACTCCTGGAACATCTCTATCAAGGCGGAGCCGTTGGCGGGATCCTCTATTACTCTGGTTTCGACCCCTGCCTGCTTGGCTCTTTCGAGCGCCCCGGCATCGGAGCGATTGCTCGCCACCAATACAACGCGTGCCGGGGCGTTGCCCCGGCACGCGTCTAGGAGCGCCTGGAGATTAGTTCCGCCGCCGGAGGCAAGCACGGCCACCCGCATGGCTACTCCTCCCAGACTTCCCTTCAGGCTAGTGGTTTCAGCTCTGTCAGCTGCACTCAGACTGCTGTGTGACTGGAAGTGCACCTTCCGTCACCCGCAGCATGTACTTCCCAGTCTCGTCTGCTTTTCCCGTGTCCATCACCAGCCGGTACGTATGGCCCTCCGAAGTGAGTACTAGCCGGGCGTTGCACTTGGCACCACCATCATCGTCGCCTGCCAGTGCGGTGGCAAATCCGCGGAAGAGGCGGAGCCGGGCGTCAAAGTCGTCCGATATCAGATCGACGGTCACTGTGTCACCCGCCGGCACCGACAGACCCCAGACCTGAAAGTAGGTCGATCCCAGCTTCGAGTCGTCGGGCGGACCGAGAGTGCCCGCAACTGAGTCGCCTACCGATACCGTGCCCTTGGTCTCAAAGAAACCTGCGCAACGTCTAGGGCTGGCCGGTGGCTTTGCGCCTTTGCTCACCGAGAGTTGATACTCGCCTACCCTATGACTGTAAGTCGACGTCGTGTAGATGATGTAACGCCCGCTACCCGGCAGAACATAGGTCAGATGAGAGTTACAGGATCCACCTGAATCGTCGTCGTTCTCCAGGATCTCGTCCGTCGAGTCCGCAAAAAGCACGTGTGAATTGAAATCCAGCGATGCAAGTGAAATCGTGACCGTGTCACCGGCCGCGCCCACCATCAGGTACATGTTGAAGAACGACCCGTCTGCCAGGGTGTCACCCTCGACCGTGAGTTGGCCTGTTACCACATCTCCATAGGCGACATCTATGAACGGGTTCTCTACCACAGTGGAATCCTGGGGTGGCGTCTCCGGCTCCTGTGCTGTCATTGTGACGGCCACGCCCGCTACCAGCAATGCCACCATGCTTGTAATAGGTATTTTCACGCGAGAATCCTCCGGTACTATGCTCTACGAAATTGGTGCAACAACCCGCGGAATCTCACCACTAAGGGCGTTCGACACAATCCCGGTTCGATTATTCGGCTCCGGCCGTCTCAACCGCCGACCGGATGATCGGGAATTCGTCGTCGCGGACCGTCCTCACATCCATTACGACACCTTCATCAGAAGCCCGCGCGATCACTGGAGGGTCATGCCCTCTCAGGCCTGCCAGCAGTGAATCGGGCGACTTCGTAGGAAGGCGCACTAGAGTGGTGGGAAGCTGAACCCCTGGAAATGCACCACCACCTACTGCCGAGAACCCAGGTTCCGTGCTCGCACCAGCCAGCTCAGCAGCCAAGTTCCCGGCCCTTTCTTCAAGGTCTGCCGGATTTGCAGTGAGCATGGTGAGGGTCGGTATCTGTGCAACCGCCTCGACCGGGTCGCGATAATGAGACAGAGTCGCCTCGAGCGCTGCCAGGGTGAGTTTGTCGGGACGTAAAGCGCGGGCGAGCGGGTTCGCCTCTGCTTGCTGAATCACCTCGCTAGGGCCCACGATGATTCCGGCCTGAGGTCCCCCAAGCAGCTTATCACCGGAGAACACCACGGTGGCCCCGGTTGCAACGGAATCCTGGACCCGCGGTTCACCAGCGAGCCCCCATTCGGTCAGGTCCAGCAATAATCCACTCCCTACATCGTGTACAGTTGTAATACCCCGCTGACGGCTGAGTTCCACCAGTTCGCCTACCGACGCCTCCTCCACGAATCCGATTACTCGGAAGTTGGACTGGTGTACCTTGAGAATGAGCCGGGTTCTCGGGCTGAGCGCCAGGAGATAATCGTTGACACGGGTCCGATTGGTGGTTCCCACCTCTACCATCACGCTCCCGCTCTTGCCGAGGATGTCTGGAATCCGGAACGAGCCACCTATCTCCACCAACTCGGCCCGTGAGACTATCGTCTCACCACCCTCGGCCAGTGCGTTCATGAGCAGCAGGAGGGCGGCGGCGGCGTTGGTGACCACGAGGCCGTCCGCCGCGCCGGTGATCTCACGTAACAACGAACAGACATGGTCCTGGCGAGATCCTCGGTTTCCTGAGTCGACGTCCAATTCCAGGGCGCTGTACCCGAAGGCGGCTTCAGCGGCTCGGAATGCTGCGGATGACAGCGGAGCACGACCCAAGTTCGTGTGCAGCACCACACCCGTGGCGTTGACGACGCGAGTGAGAGAGAGCCGTGACCGGGCGTTCACATCATGCTCTACCGCCTCAATCCAGCCCGTTTCTGGCTCTCCGGCCCCTTGTTCCCGGGCCCTTTGAAGTACCGACCGGATCACATCCACCACCAGCTTACGCGGTGCGCGACTCAAGAGACCCGCCTCCTCGGCGGCTGTTAGCACCTCATTGACGGCCGGGAGACGGCGCCTGGCGTTGCTCATGTCGAGTCTGGTGGGGCCGCCAGGGCCAGTGCCTGCTGGGATTCTTCAACGGCACTCAGGAGATTGGCTACTTGCGCCACGATTAGATAACGCCCACCGGGCGTCAGGTTGGATTCTAGGCGAACGAACCAGACGGCGCTGAGTCTGGGACGCTGTGGCAGCAAGCGCTCGACCGCGGTGGTGTCGGCTGCAGAGGAGTCTGCCTCTGCCGTGACGCTCGTGTCCTGTTCCGCCGGGCTCGGTGCCTCGACCGTTGAATCTGGCAAGAGTGAGTCGGCCCCGGCGGCCCTCAGCGAGTCGGCTAGAGCCGCCCTAACGGAGTCGGCCTCTTCCTGTGCTCGCACCGCCTCTATCGAGTCGGCTACCGCCTGCTCGACGGTGCTGACCGAGTCGTACACGACCTGACTCCAGACCGCTCTCACCGGTACGGGTGTCGAATCGGGCAGTGCCAGAACTCGGATAGCGCCGGCGGGAGGGTCTCCGGGTGCAAGCATCTGCGAGAACGTCAGCTGAACGGTTATGCTGTCCAGATCCGAGACGCCGGTGAGTCGCGGACCAGTAGTATCGTGTGCAAATGTCCAGAATGCATGCTCGGCGGTAGAATCGAGCTGGATCGAGACCGAGTCAAACGACTCCCGCAGGTCGCGATTCCCGTTGTTGTTCTGGTCAATCGTCGTGACGAACAGGTAGGGACCAGGCGGAACTTCCGACAGCACAAATACGCCGGTGGAGTCGGTTCTCGTTTCGTAGATCAGCGAATCCGGTAGGAGCAGGGCCTCGACCAATGCCCCGACCGCTGCCTTTCCCGCTTCCCAGTCGACTACCGCACCAGTCACCCTGGTATTTGGAATGGGCCCTCCGGTCGAAAAGACGATCGTTCTGGTCGAATCCAGTCGGTTGTTTCGGAGGTCTTGTACGCCCGGTAACAGCGTGACATGATAGACGGCGTCGGGGTACCACCCTTCCTTTGGTTTCACCGTGATGCGGGTGCGTTTCCACGAGACTCTGAGTTCCTCGGAACGTGGCGACAGCCGGACCAGGTTGACGAGCCCGTTGCCTGACCGCTCAGAAATCACCTCGTCGAACTGGAACTCGACATCGTCGTCAAAGCCCTCTAGGAGGGCACCCGAATCCGGGACGACGCTGAGCAATATCGGTGGTTCGAAATCGGTCGGTCCTCCAGGTGGGTCCTGGATGGTGGCACAGGCCCAGGCCGCAGCTAGCAGCCCAAGACACGCAGCTTTGCGGCGAGTGCTTCCCGCTGCTCCTGCCACGAACGCTCCTTCTCGCGCTCCCTATCCACGACTTCGGCGGGCGCGCGGCTGATGAAATTCTCGTTGGCGAGCTTTGAGGCTACACCCGATAGCTGTTTCTCGAGTCGCTCCAACTCGCCGTTCAGTCTCTTGCATTCTCGCTCCACGTCGATCGCGTCACCGAGAGGGACGAATACCGATGACCCGTCCGGCAGCACCTGGTGAGCACCAACTCCACCGGTCTCCCCGCCGTCCATGGAAAGTTCTCCGATCTTGGCGAGGCGCTCGATCGTGTTTTGCTCCGCGTTGAATGCCTCGAGAGCATCGGTATTGGCCGGCTGAACCCTCGCTCCCACGAGCTTCCCCGGTGCCACGCCGTACTCCGCTCGTACCGCTCGCACAGCTCCAACCAGAGACTGGACGCGGGCAAAACGGTTCTCTGCTTCATCGTCTTCGAATTCCTGCGTTGGGCTGGGCCAGGTCGAAGCGGCAAGCAGGCCCCGCTGTGTCCCCGGCAGCCCCTCCCACAATCGCTCCGTAATGAACGGCATTATCGGGTGAAGCAGCCTCAGGGCCGTCTCAAAGACATGGCACAGAACCCCCCGCGCCGTGTCTCCTCCCTCTCTGTTCCCGTAGAGTCGTGGCTTGACCTGCTCGATGTACCAGTCCGCCAGGTCGTCCCAAACGAAGTGGTAGATCTCGTTCGCGACGTCGTTCAATCGGAAGCGCTCCAACTGGTCTGTTGCGGAACTGATGGTTCGTTGGCAGCGCGACAGAATCCAACGGTCGGCCAGCTCGAGATGGGCGGGATCGATACTGCCGGTCGGTGTGGCGCCGTCGCTGAGGTTTGCAACGATCAGGCGGCCAATGTTCCACAGCTTGTTTGCGAAGTTTCGGCCGGCCGCGAACGTACCGTCCAGGTCGTTGCGATCCATGATGACGTCGGTTCCAGCCGCTGCGCCGGCCACCAGGGTGAACCGGAAGGCGTCGGATCCGAACTTCTCCACGACATCCATGGGATCGATCCCATTGCCGAGCGTTTTGGAGAACGCACGGTGTAACGGATCTCGCACGATTCCATTCAGGTAAACCGTTTCGAACGGAGTGTCGCCCATGAAGTGGTAGCCAGCCATGACCATCCGGGCGACCCAGAAGAAGATTATGTCTGGTCCAGTAACGAGAGTGTGACCCGGGTAGAAGGCCTTCAGGTCTGCCGTCTCATCCGGCCATCCCAGCGTGGCGAACGGCCACAGCCAGGACGAGAACCAGGTATCTAGAACATCCTCATCTTGGCGAACGGAACCTTGGCAGGCCTCGCACGAGGCTGGCTCCTCCATCGCCACAGTGATGTGATCGCACTGCTCACAGTACCATGCGGGGATCCGGTGTCCCCACCAGAGCTGGCGCGAGATGTTCCAGTCGCGAATCTGCATGAGCCAGTGCTCGTACACCTTGCCCCACCGTTCGGGTACGAAGCGCAGACGGCCGTCCCGATACGCTTTGAGCGCGGGTGTGGCCAAAGGCCTCATCTTCACGAACCACTGATCGGAGAGCCTCGGTTCCACGATCGTCTCGCAGCGATAGCACTGGCGCACCGCATGTGAGTAGGGGTCGACGCGTTCCAGTTGGCCGGCAGTTTCCAGAAGCTCCAGGATCTTCTTCCGGGCGTCGAACCGGTCCAGCCTCCGGAGTTGCTCTGGAACCCGTGGATCGTCCTCCATACGGGCGTCTTCGTCCATGGTGATCGGTCGTTCGAACCCACCCAATGCATCGGCGATGTCGAAGTCGTTGGCATCGTGTGCGGGAGTGACCTTGAGCATGCCGGTCCCGAAGTCCCGTTCCACGACGGTGCTGGTGCGAATCGGGATGCGCACGCCGGAGAGCGGGATCTCTACTGTGGCTCCGAGCCATTTCTGGAAGCGCTCGTCTTCCGGGTGGAACACCAGACACACGTCGCCGAACATGGTCTCCGGCCTGGTTGTGGCTACGGTTACGTAGCTCCTGGACTCATCATCCGCATCGTCGCCTTCAATCAGCCGGTACTTGATGTAGTACAGGTGGTCGTCTTGGTCGACGAATTCGGCTTCTTCGTCGGAGAGGGATGTACGGCACCTCGGGCACCAGTGGATGACCCGTTGCCCGCGATAGAGGAGGCCTTGTTCGTGCAGGCTCACGAACACCTTCCGCACCGCAAGAGAGTATTCCTCGTCCAGTGTGAAGCGGGTGCGTGACCAATCGCACGAACATCCGATCGCCTTTAGCTGCTCGAGAATGGTCCCGCCAGTCCGGTGCACGTGCTCCCAGACTCGCTCCACAAACGCCTCGCGGCCGACGTCCTGCCGGGTCTTGCCCTCCTTCTTCAGCATGCGCTCGACCATGTTCTGAGTCGCGATGCCTGCGTGATCGGTCCCAGGGAGCCATAGCGTTTCGCGGCCGCGCATCCTCTCGAACCGGATGAGGACGTCTTGAAGCGTATTGTTGAGCCCGTGTCCCGAGTGGAGTACGGCGGTGACATTGGGTGGCGGGATAACTATGACGTACGGCCTTCGATCCGTATCGACGGCCGCGCCGAAGATGCCCGAATCCATCCATCGCCTGTAAGTGCCGGCTTCGATCGCCGACGGATCGTACTGCGGTGCCAGAGTCGTCATTGGAAAAAAGAGTTGGGGGAGCGCCGCGGTCTCAGCTTGCTTCCGAATCCAGCTCAGCGGATACGCCGTCGCTTCCTTCTACGAGGACGCGGTTCACCACCACGCCTGCTCCCGGGACACCCCGGGCCACGTCACCGGCCAGCTGCCGGCTGAGCGCGTCGGGTACGATTCCCGTGAGTTCCACAATCCCGTCCCCTAGGGCCTCGACCCTCACATCGAGCTCTTGAGTGCCAGGGTCCTCATCTAGTGCCTGTCCGATCGACCGCTCCAGGATCGCCGGATCTTGGTCGTCCTCCATCTCCTCCGCTGTGCGGAGCCGGCGTACGGCTCTCTTGACGGGCTCGGTGCTCACCCCGGTGAAGAACTCACGCACGATCATGCCCCCGAGCACACCGATCCCCAGACCGAGTGCTGCAGATAGCGCGATCCCGGTTACGCTCCGACGTTCCTCTTCATGCTCGATACGAACCAAGTGGCCTCCCGTGGCACCAGGACTATGCCCGTGCTACAATTATAAGACTCTGCCAAGACCATTGGTATACCGACTGATGTCAACAGCTTCTGATCGTGCCGTAATTGGGCGCCGCATAGTGCTCCTCACTGCCATCCTCGCCCTGATCATCTTGGCGGGTGTGGTACTCTATTTCATGTACTTTGGCCGTGTCGATCCGCTGGTGCAATCGGTCTTACCCATCACGACCACAACTACCACATGAAGAACACCGTCCGTCTGACTCTGCCCGACGGGTCGGTCCAGGAGGTGCCCGTTGGGACCCGGGCCCGTGCAGTTGCCGAAGCAGTCGGCCCGCGCCTAGCCAAGGCCGCTGTGGCTGCCCAGGTCAACGGCGAAGTGTGGGATCTCAACCGGCCGATCGAGCTGGATGCCTCAGTTGAGATAATCACTGACGGCGATCCCAGGGCACTGGAGGTCCTGCGTCATTCGACCGCACATGTGCTGGCCACCGCTGTCAGGCAACTCTACCCGGAGGCGGGGATCGGTTTCGGCCCGGCGATCGCAGACGGGTTCTACTACGACTTCGAAGTGCCGCGCCCCTTCACCCCCGAAGACATCGAGAAGATCGAGGTAACGATGGGTGATGTCGTGAAGCAGGGGTTCGAGTTCGTGCGCGAGGAAGTGACTCGAGCGCAGGCCCGCGAACGATTCAAAGACGATCCGCTCAAGTTGGAGCGCCTGGAGGAGCTGGGCGACGACGAAGTGATCTCGGTTTACACCGATGGCCCGTTCGTGGATCTGTGCCGCGGTCCACACATTGAGAACACCACCCGCCTGAAGCACTTCAAGCTGCTCCATGCAGCGGGGGCCTATTGGCGGGGGGACTCCACCAGGCAGATGCTGCAGCGCATATACGGAACCGCCTGGTTCAAGCAATCGGATCTCGATGCCTACCTGCAGCGTTTGGAGGAGGCGGAGAAGCGCGATCACCGGATGCTCGGGAAGCAGCACGACCTGTTCAGCATCCACGAGGACGTCGGGCCGGGCTTGATCTTGTGGCACCCGCGGGGCGCTACGATCCAGTTCGAGCTGCGCCGGTTTGTGGAGGACGAGCTGCTTCGCCGCAGCTACGATCTAGTCTACACCCCTCACGTGACCAGAGAGCAACTGTTCATTCGGTCGGGCCATCTGCCGCTCTACGAGGAGGCCCAGTTCCCGCCCATCTCCGCCGGCGAAGGTGGGTCGGAGGAGGTGCGGTACCGGGTGAAGCCGATGAACTGCCCGATGCACACCCTGGTGTATGCGTCACAACAGCGTTCGTATCGGGACCTGCCCATACGCCTGGCCGAGGTGGCCAACGTATATCGCAACGAACTGTCCGGCACGCTCCACGGGTTGCTCCGAGTGCGGGGCCTCAGCATGGACGATGCGCACATCTTCTGTCGTGAAGACCAGATCGAGGATGAGATCTACGATCTCATGGACCTGGTGGATCTCGTGTTGCGGCGGACTTTTGGCTTCGAGTATCGCATCGATCTGTCCACCAGACCGCCGAAGAAGATGGGATCCGACGATATGTGGGATGTCGCGGAAGCCGCACTTCGGCGTGCGCTGGACCGCAAGGACTTCACCTACGGGATCGACCAAGGCGGTGGTGCCTTCTACGGTCCCAAGATCGATGTGCAGCTGCGCGACGCCATCGGGCGCGAATGGCAAGGAGCCACGATCCAGTTGGACTATCAGCTTCCCGAGCGGTTCGAGTTGGAATACACCGGGGCTGACAACAAGCCGCACCGCCCGGTGATGATTCACCGTGCGATCATGGGTACGCTGGAGCGGTTCGTTGGCTGCCTGATCGAGCACTTCACTGCTGCTTTTCCGGTGTGGCTCTCGCCGGAACAGGTGCGCGTGGTTCCGATCTCAGAAGAACAGGCCGAGGCAGCCGGGGCGATCAACGATCGGCTGAGAGCTGAGGCGGTGCGTTCGACTCTGGACGATCGCAACGAAACTCTCAACTATCGTATCCGGGACGGCGAGCTGATGAAGGTCCCGTACATGGCCGTCGTCGGAAAACGGGAGGTGGAGCAAGGGACGGTGGCGGTGAGAGTGCGCGGGGCTGGCAAGAAACAGACTGTGATGTCCGTCGAAGAGTTCCAAAACAAGGTCCTGCAACAGATTCGGGAGCGCAGTCTGACCCTGGAATAATTGGGTTGAGTGGGTATGTAGCCGCGGTTAGATTTCGCCTATCAAATCTTGAACGCGGTTACGAATCGACGGATGAAACGAAATGACGGAGTGAGCGGATAGACTGGGCCTCGCCGAGAGCCGGTCTATCCGCTTTGTCTGTCATGTAGTCGCAACCGGGATTCGTGAGTCTGCTGAAGATTTTCTACATAATCAAGGATCCCAAACCAATGCCAGATAAAGATAGAACGCCCGTAATCGTGAGTGCCACGCGGACGCCGGTGGGAAGGTTCCTCGGCGGCCTGAGCTCACTCAAGGCGCCGCAGCTCGGTGCGATCGCGGTTCGCGAAGCCGTCAGTCGGTCAGGTGTGTCCCCCGACAGCGTCGACGAAGTGGTGTTTGGCAACGTGGTGCAGGGTGGGGTGGGTCAGGGTCCCGCGCGCCAGGCTGCCATCCACGGCGGAGTCTCCCCTACGGTGCCCGCCGTTACCATCAACATGGTGTGCGGCTCCGGCTTGAAAACGGTGATGCTTGCGGCGCAGGCCATCAAGGCTGGGGACGCAAAGTGTGTGGTAGCCGGTGGAATGGAGTCCATGTCCAACGCGCCTCACTACGTCTTGGGAGCCCGTGGCGGGTTCAAGTACGGTAACCAGACGTTGGTGGATGGCCTGCAGTTCGACGGCCTGTGGTGCAGTTTCGGCGACAACGTGATGGGTTCCTACGCCGAGTACACAGCCGAAAAGGCCGGCGTGAGTCGTGAGCAGCAGGATGAGTACGCGTTCAACAGCCACATGAAAGCGGTCAAGGCGATCGAGAGCTGCCAGTTCGAGGCGGAGATCGTGCCGGTGGAGATCCAGGGCCGCAAGGGCACTACGGTTGTTGCCAAAGACGAGGGGCCCCGGGCCGACACCTCGATCGAGGCCCTGGGCAAACTGCGGCCGGCTTTTCAAAAGGTAGGCACGGTGACTGCCGGAAACGCACCGGGCCTGAACGATTGTGCCAGCGCCCTGGTGGTGACCTCGCAGGCTTTCGCGGAAGCGAACGGGCTCGATGTGCTAGCTTACATCTCGGCGTATGCGACCGGAGGTGGTGAGCCAAAGGACTTGTTCTTTGCGCCGATCGTGGCAGTGCAGAACCTGATGCAGCAGAGTGGCACCAAGATCGACTCTTACGAGTTGATCGAAGCGAACGAAGCCTTTGCCGTTCAAGCATTAGCCGACGGCAACGCTCTCGGCTGGGATTGGGACCGCGTCAACGTCAATGGTGGCGCGATTGCATTGGGCCACCCCCTCGGAGCGAGCGGCTCACGCATCCTGACGACGTTGCTCTATGCAATGGCCGATCGTGGCGCGGCGACAGGTCTTGCTACTATATGCCTCGGTGGTGGAAGCGCCGTGGCAATGAGCGTGGAACGACACTAGCCAGGCACCAGCAAAGACATGACTACAGTTCGCACAACTCGGCAGTTGAGTATGACACCAACGGCCGTCGTGAGACGGTCCCTGGCAATCATGGCAGGAGCGCTGGCCGTGGCACTCGGTGCCCAGGTTGCGATCCCACTTCCCGGAACGCCGGTACCGGAAACACTGCAGGTGCCGGCGGTGCTCGTAGTAGGGGCACTGCTCGGGCCGAGGTTGGGAGCGGCGAGTCTAGTCGTGTACCTGATGGCCGGTGCGGCCGGACTGCCCGTCTTTGCTCCCGTGGGCGCGCCGGGCGTCGCTCGTCTGTTGGGCCCGACAGGAGGGTACCTGTTGGCCTTTCCATTGGCTGCAGCGGTAGTCGGCCGGGTGATGGGAAGTGGAGGCCACGTTGGCCGCTTGAGTTTGGCGCTGCTGCTTGGCCTGTTGGTGATTCACGCTGGCGGTGTAGCTCAGCTAGCCATACTCGGGTGGAGCGGCACTACTGCGGTCTCACTGGGTTCGCTTCCGTTCTTGCTTGGTGATTTGCCCAAGCTGATTCTCGCCGGCCTTGTTGCCTGGCGTTTTGCACCAAAGGCCCGCGCGCTCCTCTGAGAGCGCGCTTGTTTTATTGGGAAGTGTAGTTCCAGTACTGACGGCTGCCGGAGCCATCATCAGTTTCTATCTGGCGGTCGCAGTGCTCTCGGTTCCCGCCCTCTTGCTCGTACCGGCGGGTTGGGAAACGGGGACTCGCGGAATCACAGCAACGGCCGGCGTAGTTGTGGTGTCGGTTGGAGCGGTCTGCGCGATCCAGGTGAGGTTGGGTTGGGCGACCTGGCGCATGATCGGCGTGCCGGAGCTGGGAGTCGGCCTCAAAGGCCTGACCGCGGGCGCCGGAATCGGTGCACTAATGGCTGTCGCTGCATTGGGCATCGCTGGTGTAGCCGGTTCCGCAGACGTGTCACTCACCGGTGAGCCCGTGACGGCACTGGTGACGGCGGCTGTCAGGCTCGGGCTCGTGCTGTTGCTGGCCGCGCTGTCCGAGGAATTGTTGTTCAGGGGATACCCGCTCGCACGGTTGTCCCAGACAGTGGGGAGAGTCCGCGGCAGCGTGGTGCTCGCCGTAATCTTCGCGCTGGCACACATGTGGAATCCTGACGTTTCGGGACTCGGGCTGGTGAATATCGGTCTGGCTTCACTGGTGTTGAGCGCCGTCTTCTTCACCCCGGGCGGTTTGGCGGCGGCGTTGGGAGTCCATTGGGGATGGAACGCCGGACTCGGCCTCCTGGCCGACGCGCCGGTGAGTGGAATTCGGTTCGAACTGCCCGTGCTCGAGTACTTCGCAGGCGGGCCTGTATGGCTCACCGGAGGCGGGTTTGGACCGGAAGGGGGGCTGGCCGCAACGCTGGCGATGGTGCCGGTGTTGTTGTGGCTGGTCCGCACAAACGCACGATCTATGGAGGACCGTTAACAGTGAAACAGATGTCTGTGGTTGGCGCGGGCACGATGGGGAACGGCATCGCTCACCTGTTTGCACAGGGTGAATGGCAGGTCACTCTGATAGATGTCGTGGAACCTCAACTCGAGAAGGCACTCGCGATGATCCGCAAGAACATGGACCGCCAGGTGAAAAAGGGTGGTCTGTCGGAAAGCGATCGCGATGCCGCGCTCGAGCGTATAGCCACCGCCACCGATCTCGAGAAAGCCTCCGGCTCCAGTCTGGTTGTTGAGGCGGCAAGCGAAACAGCTGATATCAAGTTCAAGGTGTTCGAAAAACTCGACGGGATCACACCCGCCCAAACGATCCTGGCATCCAACACCTCGTCAATCTCGATTACCGAGATTGCCGCACGCACCAAGCGGCCCGACAAAGTCATTGGAATGCACTTCATGAACCCGGTTCCGGTGATGAAGCTGGTAGAGGTGATTCGCGGACTGGGTACGTCCGACGAGACGACGGCTGTGGCAACGAAGACCGCCGAAGAACTCGGCAAGACACCGGTGGAGGTTAGTGACTACCCTGGTTTCGTGGCCAACAGAGTGTTGATCCCGATGATCAACGAGGCAGTCTACTGTGTCATGGAGGGCGTGGCTACTCCGGAAGCCGTTGACACCGTCATGAAGCTGGGAATGAACCATCCAATGGGCCCGTTGGCGCTGGCCGATCTAATTGGACTCGACGTTTGTCTTTCTATTCTGGAAGTGATGCACGAAGGACTGGGCGACCCCAAGTATCGTGCGTGCCCGCTCCTGAGGAAGATGGTCGCGGCCGGCCGGTTGGGCAGGAAGAGCGGCCGCGGTTTCTATGAGTACGACTGATCTGTTGGATCAGGTGGAAGAGCAGCGCCGCGAGATCGTCGCGGTTGCACGGGAGTTCGCCGAGAAAGAAATCGCGCCTCTAGCGGCGGAGCACGACCGAACCAAGGAACCACCGCACGAGACGTTTCGAAAACTCGGCGAACTCGGTTTTTTTGGGATGCAAACTCCGGAGGAGTACGACGGTCTCGCGCTCGATACCTTGACGTACCTCATGATCATAGAGGAAATCGCAGCGGCCGACTCTTCGGTGTCGATAACCGTCTCTGTGCACAACTCGTTGCCCACTTCGATGCTGCTGCAACACGGCAGCGAGGAACAGAAGCGCCGTTGGCTTCCGGGCATGGCCCGGGGCGAGATGTTGGCCGCCTTCTGTTTCTCGGAGGCGGACGCAGGGTCGGATGCGGCGAGCCTCCGTTCGCAAGCGGTGCGCGATGGATCCGATTGGATCCTGAACGGCACCAAAGCGTGGGTGACGCATGGAGACAACGCCGGGCTGCTCGTGGTTATGGCCCGTACCGACACGCCCGAAGATCGTCGCGGTGCACGCGGCATATCATCGTTTCTCGTGCCGGGCGACGCGGTAGGTGTAGAGATTGGGAAGGCGGAGGACAAGATGGGACTGCGGTCCTCCCAGACTGTGTCGATCACCCTGCATGACGTGCGGCTCGGTACCGAGTACTTGCTTGGAGCGGAAGGAAATGGTTTCATCTATGCTCTGGAAGGATTGGACCAGGGGCGGCTGGGCGTGGCCGCACAAGCGGTGGGAATTGCACGCGCCGCGCTGGCGCACTCTATGCGCTACAGTGCCGAGCGGAAGCAGTTCGACAAGCCGATCAAGGACTTTCAGGCGATAAATTTCAAGCTGGCCGACATGGCCACTCGCATTGCGGCGGCACGGGCACTGACTCACGAAGCCGCACGGCTGAAGGACGCCGGTAGTTCGGTCACCAAGATGGCCGCCATGGCAAAGCTATTTGCCTCAGAGGCGTCTGTCTGGGTAACTAACCAGGCGGTGCAGATATTCGGTGGTTATGGGTACATGCGTGACTATCCGGTGGAACGTCTCATGCGAGACGCGAAAGTGACCGAAATCTACGAGGGGACAAGTGAAATCCAGCGAATCGTTATTGGCCGAGAACTCGACGCTGAGTAGCGCTGACGCAGGTCTTTCTTTGGATCAGAATCTGTTTGATCTGATTGCTCAGCACGGCCATGAGCAGGTGAGCTTCGCCTCCGATCGGAAGTCGGGATATCGCGGCATCATTGCCGTTCACAACACCATCCTGGGTCCGGCCCTGGGCGGTACCCGATTCTGGAACTATGCCACCGATGCAGAGGCGGTCTTGGATGTGCTGCGGCTCTCGCGCGGCATGACCTACAAGGCGGCCGTGGCAGGGCTCAATCTCGGCGGTGGCAAGAGCGTCATCCTGGGTGACTATCGCACCGATGAGAGAGAAGGCATCATGCGGGCCCACGGCAGGCATGTGGAGTCGTTGCAGGGTCGCTACATCACTGCGGAAGACGTAGGCACCAGCACCGGCGACATGGAGTTCGTGAAGCAGGAGACCAGCCGCGTTGTGGGTCTGGCGGGCCGTTCCGGCGATCCGTCACCCGTGACGGCATTGGGTACTTATCGTGGAATGCAGGCATGCGCCAAGTTCCGTTACGGTGATGAGAGCCTCGAGGGCAAGACCGTAGCCGTGCAGGGCGTTGGCCATGTCGGATACCATTTGCTCAAACACCTGCACGAAGAAGGCGCGAAACTCGTTGTGTCGGATATCGACGAAGAGAGGGTTAAGCGCTGCGTAAGTGAATTCGGTGCCACCGCAGTTGGGACGGAGGCGATCTACGGCGCCAGTGCCGACATCTTCGCTCCCTGCGCGCTGGGTGCCGTCGTCAACGATGATACGCTCAAGGTCTTGAAGGTCGACATCGTTGCGGGTGCCGCCAACAATCAGCTCGCCGAGGAGAGACACGGCGATATCCTGGACGAGCGCGGTGTAGTCTACGCGCCGGATTACGTGATAAACAGTGGGGGTCTCATCAACGTGAACGCCGAGGTGGAGGGTTGGAGCCTCGAGCGGGCACATCAGAAGGCCTCAGAGATTTACGACACCGTCTTCAACGTGCTGGAGATCGCGCGCGACGAGGGCGTTCCTACATATCGTGCGGCGGATCGTCTGGCAGAGCGACGTATTACCGATGCCGCAAAGGCCAAGGGAAAACACCTTTACATGTAAGTGGACGAAGCTGTGACTGGATCAAACCACCTTAGACTACATCTGCAAGAAGCTGATCCCGACGTCGGCAGTCTCATCCGCGAGGAAGCTGAGCGGCAGGAAGAGGGACTCGAGCTAATTGCCTCGGAGAACTTCGTATCTCGCGCGGTTCTGGAAGCGGCGGGATCGGAACTGACAAACAAGTATGCGGAGGGATACCCGGGCCGCCGGTACTACGGCGGGTGCGAGGTCGTTGACAAGGTCGAACAACTCGCCATCGACCGGGCTACGGAACTGTTCGCAGCCGACCACGCCAACGTTCAGCCGCATAGCGGCGCTCAGGCAAACTTCGCTGCGTATATGGCGGTGATGAAGCCTGGCGAGACCCTGATGGGGCTACAGCTGTCGCACGGCGGTCACCTGACGCACGGATCACCGGTGAGCAGCAGTGGGAAGTTGTTCCGCGCCGTACAGTATAGCGTCGAGGAAGAGTCGGGCCTGGTGGACCTCGATGCAGTGCGCGAAGTGGCACTGCGTGAGCGGCCCAAGCTGATCATCGCCGGTGGCAGCGCGTATCCGCGCGTTGTGGACTTCGCCGGGTTTGCCGCGATAGCACGTGAAGTCGAGGCCACTCTGTTGGTCGATATGGCACATGTAGCAGGCCTGGTGGCCGGTGGCGTGTACCCATCGCCGGTGCCGCACGCCGATCTGGTGACGAGCACGACCCACAAGACACTGAGGGGGCCGCGGGGAGGGTTCATTCTCTGCCGTGAGCCGCTGGCCAAGGCCGTGGACAAGAGCGTGTTCCCGGGCATGCAGGGTGGCCCGCTCGAACATGTGATTGCGGCCAAGGCGGTTTGCTTCCGCGAGGCGCTGAATCCGTCCTTCAAGGAATATGCTAAACAGGTCGTCAGGAACGCGACTGCTCTGGGTGAGGCTCTCATGGAAAGGGGCTACAAGCTCGTTTCCGGCGGGACCGACTCGCATCTGTTGCTGGTCGATCTCAGACCGCAGGAGCTGACCGGGAAGGCCGCCGAGGAGGCGCTGGGACGGGTCGGCATCCACGTCAACAAGAACACGATTCCGGGTGATCCACAATCACCATTCGTGACCAGTGGCCTGCGGCTGGGCACCCCCGCTCTGACCACCCGTGGCATGGGTGTTACTGAGATGCGGCGGATAGCAGAGTTCATGGATTCCATCCTCAAGGCCATGGACGAATCGACCATCCACCGCGTCGGAGGTGAGGTCCGGGAACTGGCCGGCCAGTTCCCCCTCTACCTCGGGGCCGCTTCGACCGCGACGTGACGTAGGACACTTGCTCGTTTCGACTCCCCGTTCCACCTTACTACCGTGGTTGAGCTGCAGCTGGCAAACGAGATTCTCGATCGGATCCGAGCGATCGACGGACGCTATCATGAGCGGGGGTACCTGTTCGTGCTGGCGTCGTTGGAGTACTGTCAGCGGAGACGTACCGAACGCGGCCACATCTCGGGTGAAGAGCTGGCCTGGGCCTGCCGGGACCTGGCCCTGGAGCAGTTTGGACTGACCTCCAGAACCGTTCTCACACACTGGGGTATTCGTTCGACTGAGGATATTGGCAAGATCGTTTTCGTCTTGATTGAAGTGGGCCTGCTCATGCCGCACGACGGAGACCGGATCGAGGACTTCGATGCGGTGTTCGACTTCGACGAGGCGTTCGAGGAGTACCCCTGGGCCGGCCTGAGCCGGACGGGTGGTGGTGTCTAACTGCAGCTAGTTCAGGGAGGATGGGTAGCGTCATGGATGTAACTGAGTTTCCCGCCTGCAAGAAGTGCAGCGAGGGCGTGCTATTGCCGCTGTCAGACTACGGGCGCGACGGTGCACCGATCACCTACAAAGCCTGGGTCTGCAACAATCCGGACTGTGGTTTCAACATCCGGATCGACAACGGTGAGATCTCGCTCGGACGAGCCATCGGTCAGAGCTTCAAGTAGCTCTGACCCGAGCCGGACGTCAGTGAGGGGTTGGGGGTGCACTGCCGTGACGACTCTCCCTCGTGGGTACACTCCAGCATAGTCCCACCGTGTTGAGGATTCCGGTACTCGACGCCGCGCAGGCCGCCAGTTGGGACGAGCATGCGCGCCTCGAAGCCGACATCCCCGGTCGCGTGCTCATGGAAGCCGCCGGCCGCGCGGTAGCCCATGTCATAGCGCGCGACTTTACTCCGGTTCTAGACAGAGGTGTGCTCGTCGTTGCCGGCCACGGTAACAACGGCGGTGACGGCTGGGTGGCTGCCCGTGCCCTGAAGGCCATCGGAATCCCCGTCTATGCAGTGGATGAAGACCGTGACCGGTCGGAAGACTGCGAGGCCAACCGGACTCTGGCGCTCGGCGAAGGGGTCGAACGATTCGAGCCCGACACCCGCTGGCCCAACGCCGGCCTCGTGGTCGACGCGATTCTGGGAACCGGCGCGTCGGGTGAGCCACGCGGGTCGATTGGGAAGTTGGCGGGCAAAGTGGCCGAATCCGGCAGCCCGGTACTGGCCATAGACGGCCCAACCGGGTTGGACCTCTCGACCGGTCAGGCTCACGGCCCGATCAGAGCGGAAGTGACCGTGACCTTCGGTGGCCCGCGGAGAGGTCACCTGCTGGAGCGCTCCTGGTGTGGCAAGGTAGTAGTGGCCGAAATCGGCTTCCCACCACCCTTTGCCGACTGGCCCTTGTTGGTCGAGGATCGCTGGGCGGGTGCCGTGCTTCCTCCGTTCGCAGCCACGATGCACAAGGGCGACCGCGGTAGGGTCCTGGTCATCGGTGGCGACCACGGAATGGCGGGAGCAGCAATTCACGCTGCCACTACGGCACTGGCGTCGGGAGCCGGCCTGGCCAAGATTGCCGCGCACGGGGTGACGATCCAGGCCGCCCAGGAGTTGCTGCCCGACGCCCTGACGGTGCAGACTGCTCTCGGGCCCCAAATAGAGCCCGAATTGGCGGAAGCCATCGCCTGGGCAGACACGCTCGTGCTGGGCCCGGGGTTGGGCCGGGGAGCGGAACGCACGGCACTCGTGAAGGCCGTGCTGGAGATTACCGACAGCCCGGTGGTGATCGACGCCGATGCGCTGCACGCCGGCTTCGAAACCCTGATGGCTGGCGAATCGCACCGCGTGCTCACACCCCACCCCGGCGAATTCGCCGCGGTCTTCCCGGACCTAGCCAATCAAGTTGCGGCCGACCGCTTCGCCGCTGCCACTTCTGCCACTTCTGCCACTTCTGCGGCCTCTGCCGTTGCTGCCCCCGTAGTTCTATTGAAGGGCGTCCCAACCGTAATCGCCCAGGAGGGCCGCCCATCGCGTATCGTGGCCTCAGGTAATCCCGCGCTTGCCACCGGCGGGAGTGGCGATCTGTTGGCCGGGTTCATCGGCTCCTTCTTGGCCCGTGGTCTGGAGCCGCTGGATGCGGCCGCGCTCGGCGCGCACGTCCTGGGTCGCGCGGCGGAACTTGCGGCGCGGGACCACGCGCTGAGATCCACCCGTCCAGGCGACGTCACCAAGGCGTTGCCGGAACTCTGGAAGGTTCTGGCGCAACCAGAGGTGCCCCACCCGCCGGTGCTTCTCGAGCTGGAACCGCCGGCTTTGGCGTGATCCGAACACCCGTCAGAACCAGTTGCCTCATCCTGTCGACACTTCTTGCGGTGCCGCAGGTCTCCGCGCAGACC
>JBDGZZ010000056.1:0-19012 GCA_039588335.1 Gemmatimonadota bacterium
AACGGCGCTGCGAGTACCGCGAACTCAGTCTACCCAACTCTACCGGTCGAATCTTGAACGACCTACGGAGCGAACGACCCTGGTCGTCGAAATACTCGTTGCGCCCCTTCTCATCGGTCATCACGTAGGCGCTGTTTACCTTGCCTCGGGTCTCGATCTTGGCTGCCAGAATGCGGCCGAATCGCACATCGCCTTGTTGCGATATCAGCCTCTCATAAATCACAGTGAACTTGTCACCCTCGTAGAAGTCCCGGTAAAAATCGATGACCCAGCCGTACACGTCATCGCCGAGGTCGTCCACCAGGTAAGCCCGCTGGTCCATCGGGAGGATCGAGTCCGGGATCGCATCGTCCATAGACTCGTACAGCGACGACGAGATCACGCCCTGCACCTTGCGAACCTCCACCGCCCAGAAGATCGCCTCCGCGAAACCCGTCCAAGTCCCTGCCGTATCGCGCGCCACGGTGACCATGGCATCGGCACCAACCCTGACCTTGATCCTGTCTGGCTTGGTATCGTTGACCGCGTAGCGAAACTCGAAGACCTGTCGCGGACGGATTCGCTTGGGGTCCAGACCCTCTGCCGCGCGCACCACCTCCACCAACTCCGTACCGCTAATCGCGTGGCGCCCAAAGATGTGCGACAGCGTCTCGTTCCGCCGCACGGTGTCAGCAACGGTCTCGTATGCCGTGCTCACGACCAACGGCGGAGCCACGGGGAGGAGTTTGGGCTGAGACGCCATACCGGCCGTCCAGGCCACAGCCGCAGCCACCGCTGCCAGAGCTACTGTTGACCTGATCGCTTTCGATCGCATCAGTCCATCTGTCGTCTGATGAAGGTCGGTATCTCCATTTCAGCAACTTCGACACCGGGCTCCGGCGGAGGAACCGCCTGCTTGGGAACGCTCGTTCGGCCGCCTGCCAGTGGTGACGTCGGCCTCGACTGGCGTTGCGGAAAAGGCAGAACACCGGGGGCCACGGAGCGGGCGAATGGACCCTCCTGCTGGCTCATAGCGTGGTCGAATCCGGTGGCGATAACGGTCACCCTGACCTCACCTTCCATCGCCGGATCGGTCACAGCACCAAAGATGATCTCGGCCTGGTCTCCTGAAGCGTCGTGAATGACTTCGCTGATCTGGTTCACTTCACCAAGCGTGAGGTCCTGGCCACCGGTGATGTTGACCAGCACGCCGGTGGAGCCGTTGATCGAGACTTCGTCCAGCAACGGGCTCGATATTGCCTGCTGGGCGGCCTCGAGCGCGCGGTCCTCGCTGCGCGCGGCCCCCATTCCCATCAATGCCGAGCCACCATTCTGCATCACGGTGCGCACGTCGGCGAAGTCCACGTTGACCAGGCCGGTAACGCTGATCAGGGTCGAAATCCCGTGCGTCGCGTGCAGCAACACCTCGTCTGCCTTCTTCAGGGCCTCTTGGAACGGCACGTTCTTGCCCACCACTGCCAGCAGCCGTTCGTTGGGCACGACGATCATCGTATCCACATGCTTCCCCATCTCCGAGATTCCGATCTCGGCTTGGCGCATGCGCTTCCGTCCCTCGAACAGGAACGGCTTCGTAATGATGCCGACGGTCAGTGCACCCACATCGCGCGCTAGCTGAGCGACTATCGGCGACGCCCCAGTTCCCGTTCCACCACCCATACCGCAGGTGATGAACACAAGGTCAGCACCCTCGAGGAAATGCAGCACGTCATCCCGGTTCTCCTCTATGGCCTGACGTCCTATCTCGGGACGTGCCCCGGCACCCAGTCCACGGGTCAGCCTCTTCCCGATCTGTACCTTCACGTCGGCCTTGTTGTGCAACAGCGCCTGCGAATCGGTGTTGACCGAGATGAATTCGACACCCATCAGGTGCTCATCGATCATTCGATTGACTGCATTACCGCCACCGCCGCCGATCCCGACGACTTTCATGCGGGCGTTCTGCGCAACCGTCTCCTCGAGTTCAAAGACCATGTGACCCTCTTCAGCCCTTCTGATTTTAGAAGAAATCCTGCAGCCAGCGCTTGACAGGTCCGAAGAACTTGTCAACCGTCGGGCCGCCTTCATGTCCGCGCCGGACCATGCGATGGGTGCCATACAGTGCCAGCCCCACCGACACGGCGTAGCGCGGTGCCTGTACGCTATCGACTAAGCCCGAAATCCCTAGCCCTGGTTCACCCGTCCTAACCGGCATGGCAAACACGTCGCGGGTTAGCTCAACGATTCCCGCCAACTGGGCTCCACCCCCAGTCAGTATAACTCCCGCCGCCAACCGGCCCCCATATCCAGCTTCGCCAATTCGCTCCAGCACCAGGCCGAGCACCTCGTCGAGACGCTGGTGGATGATATGCGCCAGCAGTTCACGCTTCACCTGGCGAGGACCTTGACCCGGCGTACTCGGGAGCTCGATCACCTCATCGGGGTCCACGAGCGGCGTGTAGGCCATGCCGGATCGCTCTTTGAGCCGCTCGGCGTCACTCTGCGTCACCCCTAACCCCTGTACGATGTCACTCGTTACGTGCACTCCCGCAAACGGCAGGCACGATAGGTGGCGCAGTTTTCCATCGTGGAAAATGGCAACCGAGGTCGACCCACTCCCCAAATCGACCAGCGCGCACCCCATCTCTTTTTCGTCTTCGGTCACCACCGCGAGCGACGCCGCAAGCGGCTCCAGTACCAGCTCCGAGACTTTGTATCCGGCACGCTCAATTGACTTCCTGAGATTCTGCGCGGCTTTGTTTTGAACCGCGACGAGACACATTTCGACCTCCAGACGGAGGCCCGTCATGCCAACCGGATCGCTGATCCCCCCCTGGCTGTCAACCTTGTACTCCTGGGGTATGTAGTGCAGTAGCTCGTAGTCGTCTCCCAGGCTCACAGCTTTGGCCACGTCGTTGACCCGATCGATATCGGACCGTGATATCTCCTCCGTAGCGACGGACGCGAGTCCCGTGCTGATCCTGGTCTGCACGTGGTCACCGGCTATGCCGCAATACAGGACCGGTACCTCAACACCGGCCATGCGCTCAGCATCGCGCATCGCCTGCGAGATCGAACGCGTGGTCTCCTCGATGTCGCGCACCACGCCGCGCTTCACACCGGTCGTCCTGGCCATCCCCACGCCGAGGATCTTTGCGCCGGGTTTCCGGGCATCGCCGGTCGCCTCCGCGATAATGGCACCAGTCTTCGAGCTACCCAGATCGAGACCAGCCACCAGACGATCGAGCATCAAACCCCTCCCCTCCGGACGACCACCTGCCTACTGAACCGGGCATCCAGTTGATCAAACGTTTGGCCGCTGTCGGCCAAGTGACGCCGCACGGCCACGGCCGCCCAGATGTCTGCGGCCGAGGGTTCAGCACCCAACATTATCCTTTTGCTTCCCAACTCCAAGACTATTGTCCCATCTGGCCTCAAACCGGCGGCATCCACCTGACCGTAGAGAGACGAATCCGCGTCCCTGAGCAGAGCCAGAGCCCTCAACAATCCCGAATCCGGACCTTCAACGAATGGAAGGTCGAATCCGGTCTGCGCCGGGTCGTAATCCATCGGACTCGTATCGACATCCAGGACGACCAGGCCAGAATCAGTCGCCATGAACGCCACCGGCTGCCGCTCCTCCACCACTATCCTAAGTGTTCCTGGCAAGTTGCGCTCGACTTCGAGGCTGATTACTCCAGGCATATCCGCCGCGCGCCGCTCAATCGCGCCGGCCGAAGCAAACAGGTTTTGATCCGGTGCCAGCCCCAGTCCAGCGATCACCTGGTCCGGTGAATGATAACGCACCCCAATCAGCTCAACCTGCCGCACACGAAAGAAGCCGATATGCCTGAGCGTGAACGGTATGCCGAAGACGATCAATACGACCCCCGCGCCAACTGCGGCCAGCACCAGCCTTCGGCGCGTCACGCAGCCGCTCCAGCCAGGCGAGTGAGGAGTTCGGGGCCCACGTTGGTGATGTCCCCGGCACCCATGGTGAGAACCACATCTCCATCACGCACCAGTTCGCTGAGTGCCACCGGAAGGGCTGAGACGTCCTGCACCCACTCTACCGGAGCACCGGCACTCCGCGCTGCCTTGGCAACCAGTTCGCCGGTTACACCACTAATCGGCTCCTCACGAGCGGGGTAGATGTCGGTCACGACCACGAGGTCCGCCGTAGATAGCACGATGCCGAGCGCCGGAGCTTGATCCCGAGTGCGCGAAAACAGGTGTGGCTGGAACACGACTACCAGGCGTCGGTCGGGAAACCGCTGTCTCGCCGCGCCCAAGGTGACAGCCACTTCGGTTGAATGGTGTGCATAGTCGTCCACGACGGTCACGCCGCGATTGGTCCCCAGTATCTCGAACCGGCGCGCCACCCCCAAATAGTCGTTCAGTGCAGCCGCGGCCTCAGCCGGGTCTCCGCCGAGAGCGTGGGAGACACCGATCGCCATGGCTGCATTGCGTAGGTTGTGCAACCCCGGCATGGCGAGTTGGACCCGCACCGACCTCCCCTCGGGCAGCGAAAGTTGGGCCGAACTGCCATTCTCCTGGCGTACTACGTCGCTCAGCCTCAGATCGGCTTCCCTAGCAAACCCTACTCGCCACACAGGCTTTCCAACCGCGAGCGCTACCCTGTTCGCTCCACCGTCGTCCGCTCCGACCAGAATCGTGTTCGCCCGCCCCACAAACTCGGTGAACGCCGACTCCAGGCTCTCCACAGACCCATAACACTCCAGGTGATCCGCCTCCACGTTGTTGACAACCGCGATCTCTGGATGAAGCTCGAGAAACGAGCGGTCATACTCGTCCGCCTCAACCACGTAGAGGTCGCTATCTCCAAAGCGCGCATTCCCCTTCCATTCGGCAACGCGGCCACCCACCAACGCCGTCGGATCGAGCCCGATCGCTTCGAGCGCCAACGCGACCATCGCGGTAGTGGTCGTCTTGCCGTGCGTACCTGCGACCGCGACCGTCCTGCCGCCTGCTACAATCTGCTGCAAAGCAGCCGCCCGTTTCATGACCGGGATCCCGGCAGCCCTTGCCGCCTCGAGTTCCGGATGCTCCGTCGACACCGCAGCCGTGTGGACAACGGCCCTGACACCAGCAACATGGCTGGCTGCGTGACCCTGGACGACGGTAATCCCGCTGTCCACGAGGTCTGTCGCACCACTGAGATCGTTATCGCATCCGGTAACTGTCACCCCACGGCGCTTGGCTATGAGTGCAAGCGCACTCATCCCTGCGCCGGCTATCCCCATGAAATGGATGGGTCGGGGATCGTCTGGGGTGAACAGAGGCATCGGCGGGGAGCCAATATAAAAAAAACTCGAAAGTTGCGAAAGCCCTTATACTTAGCTCACCAGGGCCAGCAGCTCCGCAGCGATCTTTCGGGCTGCCTTCGGGCGCCCTCGAGCCCGCGCTGCCTGCCCCATCTGGATGAGCCTCTGCGGCGACTCCAGAAGCCCCCTGAACGCCCTCTGGAGGCTGTCGGGGGAAAGCTCCGACTCAGGCAAGTGTATTGCAGCACCGGCGTCGGCAAGTGCCCTGGCATTCAGTGTCTGGTGATCCGCCGCAGCCGACGGCAGCGGGACGAGGATGGACGGCAGGCCCCAGGCACATAGCTCGGCAGTAGTCATTGCACCGGCTCGTCCGATCACAAAATCCGCGACGGCGTAGGCCTCCGCTATCGGATCCCAGAACGCACGCAACTGTTGGCGTGGTGGTCGGTCGTGACGACGGAATTGATCCCAAGTGACTCTCCCGGTGCTCCACAGAAGTGCAACGTCATCCAATCCCCCAGACTCTACCAGTTGCTCGACCGCTTCATTGATGCGGCGGGCTCCTTGGCTCCCACCCGCCACGAGTATCACGGGGCGATCCGGATCGAGTGAGAGTGCCCGACGAGCTTCGTCGCGGCCGAGGCGAGGATCCGGTGGTGGCACAATGGGATTCCCGAAGGAGTGAACGGTCGTGGTGGGACCGGGACGGAGGTGCTTGGCTGCCTCGGGAAACCCCAAGTGTATCTGTTGGGCTTTCCTGGCAAGGCGTCGCGTCGCCAGTCCGGGAAAGGCATTCTGCTCCTGCACCGCGATGGGGACTCCGTGCCGTCGCGCCTGGAACAGGACCGGTCCCGACGCGTACCCCCCCGTGCCCAGCACCAGGCGTGGCTCCTCGGCTTCCAGAACTGCCCTGCACTCTCGCAGAACCCTCCACAGGATCGCGGGCCAGCGCAGATTCTTCCACCACTGGCGCCGGTAGACCGGCTCGAGCGGCAGCAGATAGTGACGGTAGTGCCGCTGTGGCAGCAGGGTAGCCTCTACACCTCTTTGTGCCCCCACGAGAACCGGTTCTACCGTCGAATCCAGTTCCTTCAATGCCTCAGCGATCGCTAAAGCCGGCATCAAATGTCCCCCGGTACCGCCTCCGGCAATCAGCACCCTCACCGTCTTCTCCCGTGTCTGAAGCGGGAGTTGCCGACATTGATCAACACTCCTGTCGCAAACAGCGATACGATGAGGTTTGATCGTCCGTGCGATATGAACGGCAGGGGAAGACCCGTCGTGGGCACCATAGAGAGTGTGACCGCCATGTGAGTCAGCGCAGTCACACCTATCAGTGCGGTGATCCCGGTGGCCAACAGCATGCCAAAACGATCCGGCGCGGTGCGCGCGATGCGAAATCCGACAACTATGAAAATCCCGTATACCAGGACGATCGCCGTAACTCCAACGAAGCCCCACTCTTCACCGATGGCACTGAAGATGAAGTCGGAATAGGCAAGCGGCAGGTACCCCAACTTCTGCAGTCCCTGTCCAAAGCCCATACCGAACAGGCCGCCCGCCCCGAAACCGATAAGTGACTGATCACTCTGCCAGGCCAACTCAGGCCGCTCGGGTACGGTACCGAGAAATGACATTACGCGCAGGAGCTGGTAGCTGGCGTGCTCCATCGACCCATAGAGAAATGGCAGGGCGACGAGCCCCACCAGCATGAAGTGCCCGATGCGTGCTCCGGCCGTGAAGAGGACGATGCCCGCCAGTAGCAGCATGAGCAACGTAGTTGACAGGTCGGGCTCCAACAGAATGAGCAATCCCATGAACGCCAAGACCACCACGAAGGGTAGGAGACCCTTCTTGAACTCGCGCACCGTATCTCCCTTCTTGGCGGCGAGCATGGCGGTCCACACGATGACAGCAAATTTCGCGAGTTCTGAAGGTTGGAAACTGAGGACGCGCAGGTTTATCCAGCGGCTTGACCCGCCCTGTGGTCCGGTCGTCATGAAGTCCGTGAATGGCAGCACCAGAATCAGCAGAAGAAGTGCGACCGACCCCAGGATCAGCCAGGCGTAGTCCCGCCACAGCCGGTAGTCCAATCGTGTCGCGACCAGTAGTGCCGCCACACCGATCAGCGCGCCGCCCAACTGTCTGACCGCATAGGAACTCGAAGCGAGTTTGCCCCCCCACTCCAGTACAATGCTCGACGCCCCATAGACGGCGATAATGCCAAACGCTACCAGCGCTACAGTGATGATTCCCAGGAGGCGTGTTTCCCAGGGACCTGATGTCGCTGCGAGCTTGGGGCTCACATTCCCTCCACCAAACTGACAAACGCCGCGCCGCGTTCCTCGTAGCTCTCGAATTGATCGAAGCTCGCACATGCAGGTGATAACAGCACGACTTCACCCTCCCGGACCCGTCGAGCCGCAACCGCAACGGCGTCAGCGAACATCTCGACCCGCTCGACTGGGGCCGCCTCAGCAAGTTCCTTGGTGAGTGCCGCACGTGCCTCGCCGTACGCCACCACCGCTTTGCACCGTTCATGCAGCAAAGCGACTAGCGGTCTGTAGGAATCTCCCTTGGGCCGACCTCCTGCAAGCAGCACGAACGGCCTGTCCATCGCTTTGAGTGCAACGACTGCAGACGACACATTGGTGGCCTTCGAATCGTTGATCCAGAGTACACCGTTCACCTCTCGCACGGGCTCCAGCCGGTGGGCTAGCGACTCAAAGGTGCGCAGCCCGCTCGCAATGGCAGCGCGGTCCTCACCGCTGGCGTGCACGGCGAGTGCGGCAGCCAACGCGTTAGCGACATTGTGATTGCCGAGCAGTGCAAGGTCCGACCTTTCGAGCAACGGCTCGTCATCGAGCAGCAGCTGTCCGGAGGATCGATCGAACCAAGCGTTAGCTGGCCGCTCGAGGCTCCAATGCAGGTGCTGCCCCGGGACGTCCTGAGCCAAACGCAGAGCAGCATCGTCATCGCCGTTGACGACCCACACCGACTCCGCCGACGCATTGCGAAACAGGTTGCGCTTGTCGGCGTAGTAGGCTGCCTCATTGGAATACCGATCGAGATGGTCCGGCGAGAGGTTCGTCAGCACGCCTACGGCAGGGGTAAGATGCGGCGCGTCGTGCAGTTGAAACGAAGAAGCCTCAACCGCAAGCCAGCTTGGATGATCCGGTAGCGCGGCTACTTCGACCAATGGAAGCCCAATGTTACCCGCCGCAATCTCAGGCACACCTTGTTCTGCAAGACAATGAGCTATCAGGGCCGTGGTCGTCGTCTTTCCATTGGTGCCCGTTACTACAATGAGTCGCACATCCTCCAACATCATCGCGGCCAGATCCAACTCGGCAAGAATATCGACGCCGGCGTCGCGCGCCGATTGCAGCGGTGGAGCACTGGGCGAAACTCCAGG
The DNA here is from genome assembly GCA_039588335.1 of Gemmatimonadota bacterium. Taxonomy (GTDB): domain Bacteria; phylum Gemmatimonadota; class Gemmatimonadetes; order Gemmatimonadales; family GWC2-71-9. The sequence goes on from JBDGZZ010000056.1 coordinate 8,677, forward strand.
CGATGCAATGACAACGACCGCACCGGCTATCCGCTCCAGATCGTGTGAGCCAACGTCGACTGATACGGTTGGTCCGGAGAGTGTCTTGGCCATAGCGCGCAACATTGCAGAGTCTGCGACGTCCGACGCGTAGACGCGGAAGCCTTCTCGTGCGAGCAGCCTGGTGACAGCGGCGCCGCTGCGTCCCAACCCCACTACCGCTACCTCACCCCTACACCAAGCTTCGGGTATCATCTGATCTTTAGAGTGGCCAGTGCGAACAGCGCACACAAGATAGCGATGATGTAGAACCGGGTTACGACTTTCGACTCATGCCATCCAAGTTGCTCGAAGTGGTGATGCAACGGCGCCATCCTGAAGAACCGATGTTGCCGCGCGTATTCCTGGCCGTGCCTGGCCTTGCGCCAACGAAAGACGGACGTCTGGATGATCACCGAACCGGCTTCGGCAACGAACACACCGCCCACGAGCAACAGCAAGAACTCGGACTTGAGCAGGATAGCAACGGTACCGAATGCTCCTCCGATCGCGAGACTGCCGGTGTCGCCCATGAAGATCTCGGATGGATGAGCGTTGTACCACAGGAACCCCAACGCAGCCCCCATAAGGCTAGCGCAGAAGATTGCCAGCTCTCCCGACCCGGGGAGATGGTACACGAACAGATACTCAGTGTAGTCGAACCTACCAAACACGTAGCCGAACACAGCGAATGCGGCTGCAGCTATCACGGTCAATCCGGCAGCTAGGCCATCGAGGCCGTCAGTCAGATTTACGGCATTACTTGCACCGGTCAGGACCAGAGTCACGAAGGCGATGTAAATGACCGGTGACATCGCAACCAACACGTACTTGAAGAACGGCAACGTCGTCGAGTTGCCGGGCATGTCACTCGCGACCGGCCACAACAACAGGTATGAGCCCAAGATTATGCCAAAAGTGACCTGACCCGCCAATTTGTGTTTTGCCACAAGACCACGCGACTTGCCTTGTACAACCTTCAGATAGTCGTCAACGAACCCGATCGCACCCATCCACAACGTGGCCGCTGCAGCAACGAGTACGTAACGGCTGTCGAGTCGGGCCCATAGCAGGGTGGGCACTATGGTGCAGATGAGAATGATCACACCACCCATAGTGGGGGTCCCGCGTTTCGATTGGTGGGAAACCGGCCCATCGGCTCGGACTACTTGTCCTACTCCGCGTTCCTTGAGGATGCGGATCACAATGGGCCCCACAACAAAGGCCAGGAGAATCGCAGTGACTGTGGCGCCGGCCGTACGTACCGAGATGTACGTGAAAACATTGAACCCGAAGAATTCCGAACTCAGAGGAGTCAGGAGGTGGTAGAGCACGGCGTCTCTTCGTTCGAGAGTAAATGGGGAACGGCATCTTCCATGTGGACACCTCGAGAGCCCTTCACGAGTACCAGCTCGTTGCCCGCGAGTCTTTTCGCGAGGTCGCGACCCAGCGAATCAGGGTCATCAGCTGTTAGTAGGCGCTCGGCCAGCCGGTCGGCATACCGTTCAAAAGCGGGCACAAACTCACCCACCACCGCCACCATCGAGGGATTCGATTGCATGACCACATCGGCCATCTGTACATGCAATTCTCCGCTCTCTTCCCCCAATTCCAGCATGGTCCCAAGAACTATCACGAGCGGGCGATCTGCCCGTAGGGTGGCAGCGGTTTCGAGTAGGGCAATCAGCGACCCCGGATTCGCGTTGTAGGTGTCCTTGAGGATGATACGGTCGCCGGACCGCAACATGTCACACCGGCCCGGAGGCAACTCGACCTGGCCGATCGCGGCTGCAGCCTCTGCGAGATCGACACCCAACTCCAGCGCGACCACCAGAGCGATCATAGCATTGTCGGCTTGGTGACGACCCAGCACCGGCAGTTGAGCACGCACACCCTGGAATGTAAACCATGCGTGGCCCTGGGGGTCGACGCCCCAGCCATTGGGACGCATGGTTGCGTTTTCGCATAGCCCGGCCACGACCACACGCAGCGCACGACTGCGAGCTTCCTCCTCCAGCTTCGGAGGATCACACCCCACGACAGCAACCGGGGCACCGTCGAGTAAGGAGCACTTCTCGTGCAGCACGCTTTCCAGCGACCCGAATCCTTCCAGGTGCCCGGCGGCCACGTTCGTCACCACGGCAAGAGACGGCTCGAGAATATCCCGCAGCCGAGCGATCTCTCCCGGCTCGCTGGCGCCCGCCTCCACTACCAAGGCGTCACAGTCTCTTGGCGCCGATAGGATGGTGAGTGGCACGCCGATCAGATTGTTCAGGTTTTCGCTAGTCGCATGAACGATCCAGCGGGACCCCAGTGCCACAGCGAGCATTTCCTTGGTGGAAGTCTTGCCGTTGGTGCCGGTCACACCGACCACGGGACCGGCGATCTCCTGTCGACGGGCCCGCGCCAGCAGGCCGAGCGCCGTCAATGTGTCATCTACGTGGAAGAGTTCGAGGCCGTCCACTTCTGCAGTATCTCGCTGCACTACGGCCCCCACCGCCCCGGCGTCGCGCGCCACAACCAGGAAATCGTGTCCATTGAACGTCTCGCCGACCAACGCCACAAACAGGGCTCCCTCCGCGAGCGATCGCGTATCGGTGCTCACAGAACTGAACTCAAGCGCACTCCCACCGACCGTTCCCAGGAATTCGGCCACCTGGTTCCCAGTCCAGGCGATCACACCGACTCCTGCACCGCAGTCTCCACAATCGCCCGCTCATCGAACGGGATCTTCTCGTGCCCGACGATCTGATAGGTCTCGTGTCCCTTGCCCAACAGCAGGAGACAGTCGCCGGTCGTCAGCCGTGAGACTGCCTCGCGAATCGCGGCTTCGCGATCAGATATCCTCAGGTGCGGAGCTGCACCTATCCCCTGCTCGATGTCGTCGAGAATTCGTTCTGGGTCCTCTGTCCGGGGATTGTCGGACGCGATAACCACGAGGTCGGCGAAACGGGCAGCTATGCTTCCCATCACAGCTCTCTTGCCGCTATCGCGATCGCCCCCTGCACCAAACAGGACCGTCAGACTGCCCGGTGTGATCGCTCGTATGGTGCTGATCGCTCGCTCGAAACCGTCCGGAGTATGGGCATAGTCCCGCAGCACGTTGAAGGAGCCCGCGACAAGCCGCTCCATTCTTCCTGGTACCTGTGGGACTCCTGCCAATCGCTCAGCGACGGAGGCCGGATCGGCTCCCAGACCCCACGCAGTTGCAGCGGCCGCCAGCGCGTTTGTCACGTTGTACTCACCGAGCAACGGCAGAGTCACGCGGTGCTGTGAATCGCCGAACCGGAAAACGCACTCAGCGCCCGTGTCGTGCAGGTTCTCCTCCACGATGTCCACGTCAGCACTCGAACCTCGCCCGTAGTCGACACGCCGGATATCACGACGAGCCGGGATGGCGTCCCAGGTTCGATCGTCCGCGTTCACGACCTCGACTCCCCCTGAGTTGATCAACTCGGACAGCCTCATCTTCGCTGCGGCATACGACTCGAGATCGGGATGGTAATCGAGATGCTCATGGGTGAGGTTGGTGTAGACTGCTGCATCGAACCCGATCGAATCGAGACGCCTCTGATCCAGTCCATGCGACGAAGCCTCAATCGCCACACTCTCAACACCACGTTCGGCAAGGTCGGCCAGCGCGGCCTGGAATTCCAGCGGACCCGGGGTAGTGAGCGCATCATACCCGGGCACCTTCTCGCCGGACCCGTCGTAGGCACCCAGCGTTCCCAGCGACGCGGCGCTGAGTCTTTCGTTCAGGAGATGTCGAATCAGGGCTACCGTGGTCGATTTTCCATTCGTGCCGGTGACTCCCACCAGAGTCATCGCCGCTCCCGGATCCCCGTACCACACGCGCGCTACGACCCCGGCCGCGGCACGCGAATCCCGTACTACCACCTGTGGCAGGTCGAGGTCTACGCTGCGCGCCACCACGGCCACGCGTGCCCCCCGTTCACTCGCGTCGCCGACGAAGTCGTGACCGTCGTGCGCCGTGCCCTGAACTGCACAGAAGAGAAATCCGGGTACAACCTTGCGCGAATCGTCGGTTATTCCACTTATCGAAGCGGCCCTGCCCGGCGCCTCGACCAACAGGCCTGCATGGTTCAGAGCATCCACAACTACTGCGAGTTCCATCGTTAGCGCCCCGGCCGTTCCCTTCCGACTACCTTCACGGCGGTTCCCCTCGGAACGACAGTTCCTGGAGCCGGCTCGGTGCTCCTGACGGAACCCCACCCGGTGAGCTGTATTCTGAGGCCCAAGTTGTGCAGCTCGCGCGTGGCTGATCGCAAGCTCATCCCGCGTAGGTCTGGAACCCTGGAAGAATCACTGGGATCCTGTGCGACTGGCTGGGGCCACGACACGGATGCGCTGGGAAGCGGCGCCTCCGCCAGTCCATTTGGCTCGAGTGTCAACTGTCTTGCCAGGACAGCACGGTCGATAGCACCCGTCTCCCCCGCGAGCACTTGTTCGATGACTGCTTTGGTGACGGGAGCGGCGGTCATGGCAGCAGTATTGGTGCTCCGTGGCTTGTCGAGCTTCACAACCATGACCAGTTGCGGCTCCTCGGCGGGGAAGAGAGAGATGAAGGTGACGGTGCGGGAGGCGGGGTCGTAGCCATTGGATCCCACCCGCCATGCCGTACCTGTCTTCCCTCCGAACTCGTAGCCCTTGAGGGCTGCAGTTTCTCCCGTTCCGCCGCGGTAAACCACACCCCGTAACGCCGTGCGAAGCTCTCGTGCTACGTCCGCCGGGATCACTCTTCTCACCGGTTCCGGAACGTGACGATAGGTGACTCCGCCATCGGGGGTTGCGACCCGGTAGATCAGCGTTGGGTGCATCATGACGCCATCATTTGCTATGGCTGAGTAAGCCTGCGCCAACTGCAGCGCAGTCACCTGAAGCTCATAACCCATCGCCATACTCTCACCACTCAAGGCACTCCACTTATGCGGCTTGTCCAGAGACCCAGGAGATTCGCTGGGAAACTCGACACCCGTCATGGTACCGAGGCCGAAGTCGCGCAACATCGCGTACTGGACCTCTGGCGATAGCCGCTCGGAAAACTTCACGATCCCTATGTTGCTCGACTGCTCGATCACCTGCCTCAGAGAGAGCCAACCGTTCTTTCGTTCGTCATGTATGGTGCGATGCGGTGTCTGGTACGTCCCACCTTCGGCCCAGATCAACTCAGATGGCTCGGCCAGTCCTTCAACCAAGAGGGCCGCGGCAGCAAACACTTTCGCCGTTGAGCCAGGTTCAAATGCAGAAGTGAATGCATTCGGAGTCGTTCCACCATCGATCTCCAATGACGTCACTGCGAGAATCTCACCGGAGCGAGGATTCATAACCACAACGTCACCCGACTCAGCATCGTACCGCTGCAGCGCATCATCGAGAGCATTTTCGACGATCTCCTGCAGTGAAGCATCGAGTGTTAGATAGACATCGTGACCAGATGTTGGGGGGACTCTTGGTCTGCGCAGTGACTCGTAAGACCCACCGCGGCTGTCCCTTATCACCACATAGGTTCCTGGCGTTCCAACTAGCAGCGTGTCGAGCATCCGCTCGATTCCACTCGCGTTGCGGCCTTCGGCACCGGGGTGCCCGATGACTCGTCTTGCCAGGTTGGCATCGGGGTAGAACCGCTCCAGCCTGACCCCAGGGTGGATTCCATCGACCTGCCTGAGCCCTTCCACTTGCATCGACGTGAATGGTCCATCGAAGTAACCGAAGTTTTCCCTGAACGCGCGTCTGACCTGCGCACGGGAGAGTCCCAGCTCGGTGGCCAGAAGCTCCATGGCTTCGGACTCGTCTTCCATCTCACGCGGCGTGATATCGACATAGAACCGCTCAACCGATCGGGTCAGGACCTGACCGTTCCGGTCAAAGATGGTTCCCCGAGGCGCAGGCAGCACCCGAACATCGGTCCGCTGGGCGGACGCGTAATCCGCGTAATCGCCCCCACGAATGAGCTGCACCTGAGCGGCACGGCCGAGTATCAGTACAATGACTATCGCGAACGCCAGCTGGACTGCGCCCAGACGAACGACGGGTTTGGCCAAGGTTTAGCGCCTCTCTCCCAATGGAGGCTGCACGATGACGATTTCGCTGTCGGGAGGCAAGCGTAGGCCCAGCGACTCGGCCTTGGGCATCAGCACTGATCGGCTCATGTTGCGGCGGATTCGGGTCACGAGCTCTGATTTCCGGGCTTGAAGCACCATGCGTGTGTTACGCACCTCTTCTAGATGAGCCGCTGTTACGTAGCCTGACGTATCCCGGGCGATCACCCACGCCAGCACCACGAGCACGAACACGAGCCAAAAGGCCACCCAAATCCTCCCCTTAACCCGCATCTGCCCGCCGAAAAACTCTCAGTTTCGCACTCCGCGCGCGTGAGTTGGCTGCCACTTCCTCCGCAGTCGGCCGGATCGGTTTTCTGGGATCGGTGGCACCCAGCGGTTCTCCACGGCATGTGCACACCGGCATTCCGGGTGGGCAGACACAGTTTCTGCTCCAATCTCGAAAGAGGCGCTTGACCACGCGGTCTTCACCCGAGTGGTAGCTGATCACTGCCAACACCCCCTTTGGGACCAGTGAGCCCATCAATCTCGGGAGGGCCACCTCCAGCGCGGATAGCTCGTCGTTGACCGCGATTCGTACTGCTTGGAACAAACGGGCAAAGTCCGACGGTCCGCTTCGTGGGCCCAAGGCGGCCCTGATTGCGTTCACGAGGTCATCGCTCGTTGCCAGTGGCGAGCGTTCCCTGCGGCGGACAATCTCCCTGGCAACGCGGTCAGAACGTGGCTCATCCGCATATAGCCGGAAGATTTCGGACAGCCGGCGCCGCTCGGCCGAGCAGAGCAAGTCAGCCGCCGAAGGACCATTTCCCGGCGTCATGCGCATGTCCAGCAGCACTCCCGGACGGAAAGAGAACCCGCGTTCATCTTGGTCGATCTGGTGTCCCGACACTCCAAGATCCAGCAACACGAAATCTGGGCAAAAGCGGCTCGCTGCATCTAGGGCCCGAGGGTCGGCGAAGCTCATGTTTAGCCACGAGACCCGTTCCTTGCCGACGGTCTTCTTTGCTTCCAGCAATGCTTGGGGATCACGATCCATGGCCAAGTACTCAGCGCCGCCCTCCAGCAACCGGGCTGCGTGGCCTCCCCCACCTACAGTGCAGTCTACGATGCGGCTGCTGCCTCGCGCCAACTCGGCGACCTCGTCGATCAGGACAGGAGCGTGGTAAGGAGACACAGCAGCTAAACTAACAAGGAAAGGGCCCCGCATTTGCGTGTGGGGCCCTGAGAACTACTGATTCAGCTTTTGTCACGGGGCTGACGAGACTCGAACTCGCGACCTCCGGTGTGACAGACCGGCACTCTAACCAAACTGAGCTACAGCCCCCTATGAAGCACAGCGCTGCAATGTAGAAGGGCTGCCGCTCGGATTCAAGCGCTAGCCACTACACTTGAGATACTCGCGGAACTGTGCCGGCCTTTCGCTGAGCTGCTGGATGTAGCCGAGGAATTGGTCGACCGTTTCAGGCAGAATGGAGCGTCCTGCGGCCAGCGCCTCTCTCGTCCGCCGGAGGTTCCTCTCGTACACGTCAATGGCAGGGCATGATTTCGACTCCACAATGGCCGCGTCCATCGGCGTTGTTATGAAGAACAGTGCATACCCAAGCCAGAAGTTGCCGGCCGCTTGCAGGGCACCGGTCCGGTCGTACGACAGTGACTTCTCCGCCCACTCGACCGCCATTTCATTATCAAGTTGGCTCTGCGCAATCTTCTGGGTGAGCGCTAGGTATTGACCACCCACCCACGTCTGCATCTGATCGTTGTCCTGGTTCAGCTGGGCGAACTCCTGCAGAAGGCCATCCAATCGATCTAGTTCGGCATTATCTATGGGTACCGCCGCGGTCGTATCAATGCTGAACTGGCCAACCTCATACTCGATGACTTTCGTGGCATAGCGGACGTCGCCCGGATTGAGCTCCGCCAACTTCCGGTATACGAACAATGCCGAGTCAGTCCCAAAGGCCTCCTCGAGCACCGCCGCGTATGGGATCAGCAGCTGCTGTGACTCGGGGTCGTGCACCAGCGCTTCTTCGTACCACCTGACCATCTTCGCCGTATCGCCTACGGTCCCCGCCAGCCCGATAATGGCGGTCAGGAACTCCAAGTTGCCGACCCGCGCAGTGTCACGCTCGTAAATCTGCTCACTCACCTCGAGTGCGCACAGCCAATTCTCGGAGTCGAGACACATCTGCTGCTTTAGCCGTATGAAGGTCATGTTCTCGGGATCGCGCCGCAGGCCCTCATCAAGGATCTCGGTGCCCTTCTCCGGCTCGCCGGTCGTGAAGTACCCCATGGCGACCGTGCTTCGAATCTCGGCGTTGCCCGGGTCGTTGGCCAGCAGTCGCTCGTAGGCCCCCACCGCGTTCACCGTATCACCCGAACGCACGTACTCACGCGCCAGGTCTTCCCAGGCACTTATCAGCAACGAGTCGCCTCTCGTGGCCTTCTCGTATGCCCAAATCACACTATCGACACCGTACTGCAAGGCCTGAAAGACGTATGACAGGCAGATGGAGGATGACGGGTGGTTGGGGTACAGCTCGTACGCTCTCTCAGCCGACGCGCGGGCGCGCCTGAAATCGGAACGATCACGGCGCGCATCACACTCCTTGGCGAGATCGGCCGCTCTGACCTGGTTGTCCAGGGAATCTGCCACGCGATCGGCAAACGCACGCGGTGGGTCGCCCGGCTGCCCTTGCACCGTCATCCAGCCAGACAGACCCGAGCGAGTCAGATCCACCATCCGGTACACGGCCGCAGGCGTCGCACCTTGCCGCTTCAAGACTCCATACATGTAGCCTTTGGCTTGCAGTGACCGGGCTACTTGATCGACCATCGCTGACTCGATGATCGTGTTCGCGGGAAAGCCAGAGCTGACCAGAAGATCTTCGATTACATCCTGCCCGATGACGTTCCACTTGTGCCGGAACTTGTTCTGGACCCTGGTCCGGAGAAATTCGGTCATCTCACGGGCGTAATTGGAATCCTGGGGGCTTTCCGGTTGCGGCGTAAGAATCACTATCCGGTCGAGCTGCCTTTGCTGCGCGTGAGCATTGGCTGGCACCACACCGAACATTGTGGCCATCGCAACGGTTGCCACCGAAAGCCGCATATGCGAAGCGTTGAACTGCACCGTGTCTACCCTCCGATTAATCGCTCGTAAGCTCGGTAAGGAACGTCTTGATCCTCTCCCAATGGGCGAAGAGGGATTCGAACCCCCGACTTCCTGCTTGTAAGGCAGGCGCTCTGAACCAACTGAGCTATTCGCCCGCGAGACTCTGGTTACAGTGCCAGGCCCAATGGAAACAGCACGCAGTAGCCCAGCACCAAGAGTATCGGGGCCAGCGTGGTATCGCCACCCGCTAACAAGAGGTAGCCGACGCCGACCGATACCAAGGCACCGCCGAGGAGGAGATAGTTCCTGCCCCGGAAGTGGAGCCTTGCAGGCGAAGTGCCCTTAGACATAGACACTGAGGCTAACCGGAAGTTCCATATGCGTCAAGCACTTGCGTGCCGATCGTCGGGCGGAATGGACCACCCTTCGTCGAGCCTAGCCCTGCGTTCTCTGTCATGGCGCCGGCGTCGTACCCAGAGGCTGATCACGACCAACCCGATCACGGCCCAGAAGACCGACAGGGAACTGAAGAACAACACCCACCCGTAGCGTCTTCGTAGGTCCCGCCGCCATTTGGCCTCGAACTGGCCCAGCGTGATCTGGTAGGTCGTGCGCAAGGCTTGATCGAAATCCGGTGTTTCGCCAAGGTTTGTTATGAGTGACTCGAGCCCCCTCTCCCCACCCATGCGCTCCAGTAAGAGCACAGCCGTCGTCGCCAGGGCATACGCGGTCTCAGCTCGAGCGGCGCCTCCCCGCAGGTCTGAATCCAGTTGCCGCAAGGTAGGCGTGATGCCCATGAGCAAAGCCCAGTTCACACGCAAGGCCTGAAGCCGACCCCACTCCCCCGACGCACGGGACGCGTAGCCCTCGTCGAACCAGAGCGGAACCCGCCGTACCACGCTGTGAATTGCCAGATGGGCCAGTTCGTGGCGCAAGGTCTGGCGAACGTCGCCGGAGAGCTGCAGCACTATCCTGTTACCCGCCGGAAATGCAGCCGCGGCTCCCCACTGCGGCAGCCTCCCACGGGTGACAGAGTCGAACATCTCCCCATCCGAGGCAATCACCAACCGGACCGGCCCGTTCCACGGCTCCCGGATACCGGGCCATGAGCCTGCTTGGTCGGCCA